>OU461276.1:2120000-2352500 GCA_911810475.1 Candidatus Celerinatantimonas neptuna | reverse complement strand
ATAAAGAAAATGCTACAAAAAGGACGAGGGCCGGACGTGAAGCAATCACAACCAGAATAAGCACCATCAATAAAACAACAACAAAAGGAACCCTGCCTTTAAGATCAATCCCCTTAAAGCTGTAATATCTGAAATTAGTTACCATTAAGAGTCCTGAACAAACGGTAATGAATGCTGCAATATAATCAAGATGATGGCGATCCAGTGCGAAATCTTGTCCAAGCCATACCATCCCGGCAACAATTGCTGCAGCTGATGGACTTGCCAAGCCTTGAAAATAACGTTTATCGGCTTTGCCAACTTGCGTATTAAAACGGGCCAGACGTAGAGCAGCACTTACAGCAAAAATAAATGCTGCTAGCCAACCTATTTTCCCAAGACCATTAAGAGCCCAATTATAGGAGACCAAAGCAGGTGCAATACCAAAAGAGATCATGTCAGACAACGAATCATACTCTGCCCCAAAAGCACTTTCTGTACCAGTCAGACGAGCGATACGCCCATCTAAACCATCAAAAATCATAGCAATAAAGATAGCTATTGCGCCTGATTCAAACTTTCCATTCATTGAAGCAACAACAGCATAGAAACCTGAAAATAAAGCGGCTGTTGTGAACAGGTTCGGCAATAAATAGATACCCCGTCTTTTACCTGCATCATGTGATTTATTTTGAGTCATATAACTAACCTACCCTCTAAGGGTGTAAAAAATGAGGAGTAAAATAGCATAATCATAGTCTTTTTGTAGAGCCAACGCAGTAGTATTTAATGGTAAAAAAATTAAAAAAAAAACCAAAACACCTTCACAAATCAAGATTATACCTGAGGAGCTTACACATTCTTTACTATATGAAAATGCATTAAAAACATAGATCTTTACCAATAAAACCATTTAAATCAGAATAGATGGTGACCACCTTATTGGTTTATAGGCCTATAGAATCATTTATCTTTATGGTACACATGATACATTGATTTGAGTAGAGGAATGTCATCGATACGAACGTAAGATGACCGATTTCCAGCTCAGTGATGACTATACTTAGAGCAAATGCATAAGAGGTTAATCTATGACCGCTGAGCAATTAAAAAAAATATTAGCACTAACCGATGAACAATTTGAGCAATTGCAAGTTATCGAGCAGAACTACACAGAATCGATGGACTCACTCTTTGCTGAAGATTTATCTGCCCGTCAAATGCTACGTAAATTACGACAATTAACGCTCTTCAAACATAACCAGATATCTGAATTACTCAATCCCACGCAAAAGAAATTTTATCTATCCCTTTTAGAAGAAGAACATCACCAGAGCAAAACCCAGCTGAAATAAAACCATGATTCAGGAAAAATTATTCTTCCTGAACCACTCAGATTTACTGTATGGCATCAATCTGGTTATTTACGAGCACAATTTTCAAAGGTTTATCAGTTGTAAACCGACCGGCCAGCAACGCTTCAGCTAATGGATTAATAAGCTGCTGCTGAAGAGCTCTTTTCAAAGGTCTGGCACCATATACGGGATCAAACCCAGCCTGAACCAACTTATCAAGAGCTTCATCGGTAATCGTCACTTCAAAACCTTGCTCTGCTAACCTAGGTAACAACTGATCAATCTGGAATTTAGCAATTTTTCTGATATGCTCTTGATTAAGAGGATGAAAAACAACTGTTTCATCGATCCGATTCAAAAACTCAGGACGGAAATGCTGGGTTAGAACCCCCATAATAACCGATTTCATCTGATCATAATTCGATTCGCCATAGCCTTCCTGAATAATGTCCGATCCAAGATTAGAAGTCATGATAATCACACTATTTCTAAAATCGACCGTTCTTCCCTGACCATCAGTTAAACGACCATCGTCCAAAACTTGTAGCAAAATATTAAATACATCACTATGCGCTTTTTCGACTTCGTCAAGCAAAATCACTGAATACGGACGACGCCTAATGGCTTCTGTTAAATAGCCACCTTCTTCATAGCCCACATATCCTGGAGGAGCCCCCACCAAACGCGATACCGAATGTTTTTCCATAAATTCAGACATATCAATACGAACCATTGCATCTTCAGTATCGAACAAAAATTCAGCAAGGGCCTTACAAAGTTCTGTTTTACCGACCCCAGTCGGGCCAAGAAATAAAAACGACCCAATTGGACGATGTGGATCAGACAACCCGGCCCGGCTACGACGAATCGCATGAGATACAGCGGTGATAGCCTCCTGCTGACCAACGACCCGATAGTGAAGCTCTTCTTCCATTCGTAATAATTTAGCTCGCTCACCTTCGAGCATTTTACTGACGGGAATACCGGTCCAGCGAGCCAGAACATCGGCTATTTCAGCTTCAGTAACTTTATGCCGTAGCAATGTCATATCTTGCATTTCTGCCTGAGAAGCCAGATCTAACTGTCTTTCCAGCTCAGGAATTCGACCATATTGCAACTCAGACATACGATTCAAATCACCAGCACGACGAGCTACATCCAAATCGAGTCGAGCCTGTTCCAGAGTTGCTTTAATATGCTGAGTGCCTGACAACGCAGCTTTTTCTGTTTTCCAAATCTCTTCAAGTTCCCGAGATTTTGACTCACGTTCTTTCAGTTCTTCTTCAATCTTTGCAAGACGAGCCTGACTTGCTGAATCTTCTTCTTTTTGCAATGCTTGCTGTTCAAGCTTCAACTGAATGATCCGTCGATCTAAACGATCAAGCTCTTCAGGTTTAGAATCAATCTGCATACGGATACTTGATGCAGCTTCATCAATCAAATCAATTGCTTTATCCGGCAGTTTCCGATCAGAAATATAACGGTTCGAAAGATTCGCAGCAGCGACAATCGCAGGATCCGTAATTTCTACAGAATGATGTAACTCATAACGCTCTTTTAGCCCTCTCAAAATAGCAATCGTATCTTCAACTGACGGCTCTTCCACCAATACTTTTTGAAAACGACGCTCTAAAGCCGCATCTTTCTCAATATATTGTCGATATTCATCAAGGGTTGTCGCTCCGACGCAATGCAATTCCCCCCGGGCCAATGCAGGTTTTAACATATTGCCTGCATCCATAGCGCCATCACCTTTACCAGCACCCACCATCGTATGAAGTTCGTCAATGAATAAAATAACCTGACCTTCTTCTTTCGATAATTCATTCAGAACAGATTTGAGTCTTTCTTCAAATTCTCCCCGGTATTTAGCCCCAGCGACAAGGCTCCCCATATCAAGCGCCAATACCCGTTTATGTTTGAGCCCTTCAGGAACTTCCCCATTAATAATTCGTTGGGCCAGCCCTTCAGCAATTGCGGTTTTACCAACACCAGGCTCACCAATCAGAACCGGATTATTTTTAGTTCTACGTTGCAAAACCTGCACAGTTCTTCGAATTTCATCATCACGACCAATAACAGGGTCTAATTTTCCCTGTTCTGCCCTTTGTGTCAGATCAATAGTATATCGCTCTAAAGCCTGCCGCTGATCTTCAGCATTTTGATCATCAACATTTTGCCCACCGCGCGCTTTTTCTATCGCTTTCTCTAGACGATCTTTCTTAGCCCCTAACTGCCGTAGAACTTCGCCCAAAGGGCCTTTATCATCCAAGGCCGCAAGTAAAAAGATTTCTGAAGAAATATATTTGTCTTTACGCTTTTGAGCTATCTTGTCACACAGATTAAGTAAAGAAATTAAACCATTGGATAGCTGAATATCGCCACCAATACCGGTGACCTGCGGAATTTTTTCCAATTCTTGGGTAAGTTGAGAACGCAAGGCACTACTTTCGAGGCCTGCATCTAACAAAATAGGCCGAATTGAACCAGAATCCTGATTAAGTAATGCCACCATTAAATGAACTGGCTCTATATATTGATGATCCCGCCCTAGAGCAAGAGATTGAGCATCAGAAATGGCCAACTGAAATTTACTGGTGAATCGATCTAAGCGCATATCGCCTCCACATCACTGATCGTCCAACTGACTTGTCAATCATATGGGTATAAATAGCACTATATTCAAGTAGTATAGCAAGATTTATTCAAGCCAGATAGCAAACGCCATACGCCCTGTTACGCCATCTCTGCGGTAGGAAAAAAAATGCTCGCTATCCTGATAAGTGCACCCAGGATGCCGAATAACAGAAGACACCCCTAATGATTGTAGCTGCTGATATGCTATTTGTTTGATATCCGCCAAATAGCGATCACCATCGGGACGAAAAGCTGATACATTTTCAGGACGATTGCCAACAAAAACTTCACGGACTTCAGCGCCTACCTGAAAAGCATCTGCACCAATAGCAGGCCCCAACCATGCAGTCAGTGATGAAGGTTCAATTCCCATCGCATCGATTGTCTTCGTAATAATCCCTGCAGCCAAACCCCGCCATCCACCATGAAGTGCAGCAACGCAACGCCCTTTCACGTCAGCTAATAAAATAGGTAAGCAATCTGCGGTCATAATGATACAAGGTGTTCTGCGCCCCCGGGTAAACGAAGCATCTGCTTCTGTTTCAGGCTTCGCCAAACCGGCATCAACAACATGAACACCATGGACCTGAGTCAGCCAACAAGGCTCTGCGGGAAGATAGCTTTGGAAGTGTCGTCGGTTTCTCAACACATACTCATACTGGTCACCGACATGAGCTCCCAAATTGTAACTCTCATATGGAGGCTGGCTGTACCCTTGTAACCTATCGGTAAAAACAGCACAAACCGTTTCGGGAAAAACATTTTGAATAAAATGTACAGCCATCTTTTTGCCTCACTGAAAATCTTCTTTAATCCTGCCAGGGATGGATTTCGCTATCATCTCTTAATGCATTCATGACATGGGCCATATCTTCCGGAACCTCTGCATGCCACTCCATCACCTCTCCTGAAATAGGGTGAGCCAGTCGAAGCATTACAGCATGCAAAGCTTGACGCTGGAATCCTCTCAACACTTGAATTAATTCAGGTGTAGCACCTTTAGGAAGCCTTAAACGACCAGCATAAACCTGATCACCGACCAGTGGATGACCGATATGCGCCATATGAACACGGATCTGATGAGTTCTCCCCGTTTCTAAGCGTAACCGCAATCGGGTATGTTGTCTGAATTTTTCAGCAATTCGATAATGTGTAACCGACGGACGACCAAAAGGATCAACAGCCATCTGAGTCCGTTTTGTCTTATGCCGACCAATCGGTTCATCAACAAGTCCACCAGCTGTCATTTGACCTATAACAATTGCTTCATATTCCCGAGTAATTTGCCTGGCTTGCAATTGTTCAACCAAATGGGTTTGAGCCGCTACAGTTTTAGCGACGACCATAAGCCCTGTTGTATCTTTATCTAAACGGTGCACAATACCCGCTCTGGCTAACTGTCGGCTTTGCGGATAACGATGCAGCAAGCCATTTAAGATAGTACCACTATAATTGCCTGCCCCTGGATGAACGACTAAACCAGCCGATTTATTAATCACTAAAATATCATCATCTTCATAGACAACATCTAACGGTATAGGCTCTGGTTGCCACTCAATGACATCGTCAAGGATTGCTTTAACGGTTATTATTTCATAACCATTCATTTTTTCACGGGGTTTATCAGCCAAACGGCCATCAATGAACACCCGCTCTTGCAAGATCCATTCTTTCAATTTTGAACGCGAGTAATCAGTAAAAAGCTCAGAAAGAACTTGATCAAGGCGCATTCCAGCCTGAGTTTCACTCACTTCGGCCTGCAATTCAATTTGTTGGCTCATAACAATCACTTGTAATTTATAGACATAGAATTTAGTAAAGTTCGCTATTTTAGCTTTTCTTTTGGAAAAGCATAAAGGATACTTTATCCTTTAGGATTACAAATATTTTAGGAAACTGCCATTCTGATTATGCGTTATAGTCATATCATTGCCGGCCTGTCGCTATGTACCATATTATTGGCCGGATGTTCATCAAATAAGGATAAGCCGACAGTCCCTGATAAACCAGCCCCGGAACTCTATTCTCAAGCACAGACGGAGTTGGCTGTAGATAACTACAAAAATGCTGAAAATCTGCTAGAAGCGATGGATAACCGCTATCCTTTCGGCCCTTATTCTGATCAGGTGCAACTTCAGTTAATTTATGTTTATTACAAACAAAACGAAACAGAAAAAGCACTGGCAAATATTGACCGTTTTATCCGAAACAATCCGACCAGCAAAGCATTAGATTACGTTTATTACATGCGGGGTCTAACCAATATGGCAGCTAATTATAATTTTACACAATCTTTACTTGGAATAAACCGGGACAACCGTGATCCCAGCTTTATAAAAGCCGCATTTAAAGATTTTCAGGTCGTTTTAGAACATTATCCTGATAGCCCTTACGCTGCAGACGCTCGAAAGCGCATGATTTCTTTAAAAGACAGTCTGGCTCAGCATGAGATAGACATTGCAAAATATTATATTAAGCGGGAAGCCTATATCGCGGCTGTCAACCGGGCCAAAAGCGTTATCGATAATTATTCAGGAAGCGATAAAACGCTCGAAGCACTAAAAATTATGATTCAAGGTTATAAAAAACTAGGCTTGACTAAACTTGAGCAACAAACCCAACAAATTCTAAATGCTCAACAAAAGCACTAACATTTTTTAATTGTTAAAAGGCAAGCTGAACTAGCTTAGCTTGCCTTTTATTCTTCATCTCGACCATTTACAAAGACCCACTCCACATCAAAATCAATAAATTCAGCTTCTCATGATTCATACAAATTAATAGATGGGGATATCAGCACCAACTTACATTCTTCAGGCTAATATTAAATAGCCTCTTCGTTTTCTTCACCAGTTCGTATTCTAATCACACGTTCAACATCACGTACAAAAATTTTTCCATCGCCAATTTTCCCGGTATGTGCAGTCTTAACAATAGTATCAATGCAACGCTCTAAATCATCGTCACTAACAACTAATTCCATTTTAACTTTTGGCAAGAAATCAACTTTATACTCCGCACCACGGTATAGTTCAGTGTGACCTTTCTGTCGTCCAAAACCTTTCACTTCAGTTACTGTCATCCCTGTAATACCGACATCGGCCAATGCTTCGCGTACATCATCCATTTTAAACGGTTTGATGACGGCAATCACTTGTTTCATATCCATTCCTCTTATCGACTCTAGTTCTATCTATCAATATTCCACAAGGCACCTATCGATACCGAATAACTGATGATACCCAATACATATACTGCATATCTTATCCTAAGAGGCTATTCAATCAGGATCAATCTTAATAGTAAAATTAGAACAACTTTGAACTACACATGTGGCAAAATATCATGTAATTAATCACAAGGCCCAATCAGGATATGGACATCTCACTACAAAAAAAAGAAGGATTCACTCTTATTGAAATATTAGTTGTTTTACTGCTGACCACCATAATTGCAGGTTTTGCACTACAACAAACAACCCGATTTGTGCAGATTCAACAACTCACTAAAATCCAAGAACAATTAACAGAATTCATCCGTTGGGGGAGACTCCAGGCAATACAGAATCATCAAATCATCCGAATTTGTTCTTTAAATGATGACAACCGATGTCAATCTCATTGGCAAAGCCCTCTGAGTATATTTATCGACACATCTCATACGAATCAACTCACATCATCAGATACACTTCTCAGAACCCAACCTATTCCAGCCAACATCATTTTAAACATGCACCGTAAATCCATTCGATTTAACGGCGAGGGGCAGGCATATAACAGCAATATGACACTTAACCTTTATTTGAATCACCACTGTGCAAACATCACACTTAATCTGGCAGGCTCTTTGACTCAATCTACGATCAAAGAATCATGTTCCGCACTCTAAATGATGGCTTGGATCTGTGACTGACAATATCAACAGGCGACACGAATTAAGCAATCCCCCTGAAAACGTTATCTGAGCTTCAATATCGAGTCTATCTCGCCGAAGTGATGAATGATGTAATGAAAAATACACGCCAGGTATCTTGGGTGGACGACTGGATAATTGTTTAATCGATGAAGGCCACTGCTCGTAATCGAGATAGTACTGCTCGACCCAATCACGTATCAAATACAGTTCAGATTCGACTTGATGCCGATGATAAACAGCAACTAATTTCTGATAGCTAGGCTGCACCATCACGGATAAAATCCCAACTATAGATAGGGCAATTAGCAATTCGATCAAATTAAAGCCTGAATTAAAACGATTCATATCGTCGATGCAACCAAAGAAGAGCCCCTTGTGTAGCAGCAAAATGAGTCACAGGACAATCAGTCAAAACAATATGAGATGTACCTGCCGGTTTAAGAAAACCTAACTCAAGGAATTTGTGATGGTAACGTGCAATCAAATCAACCAGTTGGCACTCTGTGTTATTCTTCCAGCATTGAGCCTTACAGATTGGTTTCACTCGAAAAGAAACCATTTCCCCTTTAACGACTGACTTTCCCTGCACTAATAAACGAATCTGATCAAAAGAATGATGTTGTAATACCATCCAATCATGATGATTTTTAAGCGCAATTTGAGTGGAATGGAGATCCAATTCGCACATCTGAGTCAGAACTAAACAGCCTTCCATCAACAAAATAATAATGCTGAGAATCATCAATAAAACAACGCCCTGCTGTTTTAAATTTCGCATTTGGTATGCTCTGCCATATTTGCCAGCCAGCTCACTTGCTCCATACTTAAACGACGGTAATGATCATGAAACCGTCCCACCTTTACACCAGCAATTTGATAAAGATGATCATTGATATAACCACTGTCAGGATGCAATGCCCGAACAAGTAACCCTAAATGTAGAGCAACTAACCGAGACCAGTCGTCATCACTTAACTGTTTAACTTGCAACCAGATCAATCGTCCCTTTCGACAAACCGCCAGTCGGGCTTCTATTCTTTCAATCCCTTTCACGATAGCGCCCTGATTCTCCCCTTCAATCCCTTTATTCGAAAGATAGACACGGCGTAATTCAGGCACCTGCTTATTTCGGGTAATGAAAAACCACTGATGTTGATAGCGCCACAACTGGCCCTTAGAAGAGGTGCTTAGATTGTTCTGCTGAGTAGTGAACATACCTCTTTTTAAAAACGTCTTTAAATGAACAATGCTGCTTCGATCTCGACTATACGGACCCGACAAATGTAACACCGACACAATGAGCGAATGTGCGACTAAAGGAACTCGAGCACTACCAACGCAACCTCGTTTCCTATACCCCAGAGGTACATCAGATACAATTAAAGGGAGCGGCCATTTAGATTTGGAAGGGTAATCCACATGATTTAGCGATGAAATATCGCAATAATATCGAACCGCCGGGAGACGCCATTGCACAGCAGAAACAGGAAGTGGAGTCAATTCACCCCAAAAACCAGCTTCTCTAATATTGTCGGTCAATAATTGAAGCGCGGCTTCCCCCCTCAGCTGTATATCAGCTAACTGATGAATCACCATATTCTGATGAATATACTCAAAATAAACATGGTATCCCCCCAGAAACAGAAGGACTGATAAGCTAATCGAAATCATCATTTCAATCAGTGTGAAACCACTACTGACACTCAATAATCTCATGGCTGAAGTTGAATACGACGGACTATTTCTTTCAGATGGTCATGACTTTGCCAGTAAACCTTTAAAGTTAACAAACCATGAGAAACAAGACTGATCTCTAACCGAGGAGCAATTAATGCAAATAGTCCGTTTTGTTTTTGCGAGCGAAATAACATCTTTATCGTCCTGAAATCTTGAGCCAAATTTCCGTTCTGTTCACTTGTTATTTGTGACTCAGCATCCGACAACTGATAATGCCAGGGTGCATTTTTCAACCATTCACGATGATCAGCCTGAGCAATAGCTGCAACGGATTCAAGTACCAAATTAGCATGTTGACGGCGTGCCGCATCTAATAACATCCATCGACTATAAGATAAAAACTGACTTGAAAAGATAATGCACATACTTAACAACGCAGCAGCTATCATCACTTCAAGTAATGTAAAACCAGATCTTTCATTCATATTAATAATATTATCACTAAAATTCTCCGATAGATATTGGGAATTTTGATGAAACACAAATAAAGGTAAGCCCATTCAAACACGATGATATTTTATACAACGATCAAGATATTCTAATTATATTTAACCTGAGCTGCGCATAAGAAAAATGAAAATTGAGGAACTAAAAACCTTTGCTGTGATCAGCTCTTCTGACCAAAGAAAAGGTGAACACAAAGGACAAGGGCATGGATAATTGAGAGTCAATGTATGTAGATGATTTTTACACCCAGTTTAAACCCGCATGGGAAGCCCATTGATTTGAGCGTGGAAAAGGAAAGTGGTTTAAGCCTTGTCGACTTTCACTGGGTGAAGTCATGACTATCGTCATTGCCTTTCATCAATCGGGTTTTCGTGATTTTAAACGTTTCTACATCAAACGGGTGTGTCTGTACTGACTCGGGGCATTTCCTGATTGGGTCAGTTATACGGGAATGTTCAAACTGATGCAGACAGTGCGAGTCCCCTTGTGTGCCCACATGACCCAACGAAAAGCAAAACCAACAGGCATGGCCTATGTTGATTCTACCACCCACAAAGTCTGTCATAACTTACGTATTCCAAGGCACAAAGTGTTTGCAGATATAGCGATGCGAGGAAAAGGATACAGGGGTTGGTTGTATGGCTTTAAACTCCATCTGCTCATGATAGAGCACCAGTTCCTGAAATGGTTGATGGGCTTTTGGGTACGTTGTTCGGCGACAAAGGATATATATCAAAATCGTTAGAAACAGAGCTAAACGAACGTGAGCTCAAATTCGTCACGGGCCAACGCAAAAATAGGCCCCCCAAGATCTAAAAACTCTGGGATAAGCTTATGTTAAGAATCCGATTTATCATAGAAACCGTCTTTGAACAGTTGAAAAACATAGCTTAGATGGAACATTCACGACATCGTAGCTGTATGACCTTTATGGTAGCTAATCGCGGGTCTGCTTGCTTATACATTCCAGGATAATTAAAGCCGGCCATTAAAATAACACGGTTTGAAAAAGAGCAGGTTATGCAGATCTGAAGCTATTTAGTAATGGAAAGATAAAACAAGATCAATACATCCCGTTACAACAAAAGAAAAAGAACCCAGAAAGTCCCTCTTGCATTGATCCAGTTATTTAATTTATGGCTGAGATAAAGAAAATTTTTAGCCACATATCAGATGCAATTCCCGCGTTAGATCCATTTGCCATAGAATGCCCATGATCTCAATTGTTCACTTTAAATTCAAATTCATAATGGCATCCTATCTTGAATCGAAATTAACTACAGGATCCTCAGCTCTCGGGGAACTTCAAAAACAATACTCTCTTCACGACCAATTGATTCAGTCACGACTTCACCTCCGAGCTCTTGCAACCGGGAAACAACATCCTGAACTAATACTTCAGGAGCAGAAGCGCCCGCTGTAACCCCGACTCGACTGGTATCAGAAAACCAATCGGGATTAATATTTTCAGAGCTATCGATCAAATAAGCCGGTGTTCCTAATCTGGCCGCCTTTTCGCGTAACCGGTTTGAATTTGATGAATTCGCTGATCCGACAACCAGAACGATATCCGTATCGGCAGCTAAATGAGAAACGGCATCTTGCCGGTTTTGGGTCGCATAACAGATATCATCTTTACGAGGCCCTTTGATCAATGGAAAGCGAGCTCTCAGCGCATCAATCACATCAGAGGTATCATCAACAGATAATGTCGTTTGCGTGCAATAAAATAGCTCATCTGGAGATTTTATCACTAAGTCAGCGACATCATCGGCTGTTTCAACCAGATAAATACCACCTTCAGAGTTATCATATTGCCCCATTGTGCCATTCACTTCAGGGTGACCATAGTGACCGATTAAAACACATTCAACCCCTTTACGGCTGGCACGGGTCACCTCCATATGAACCTTCGTTACCAAAGGACAAGTCGCATCAAAAACTTTTAATCGACGCTCTTTTGCCTGACGAGAAACCGACTGAGCAACACCATGAGCGCTAAAAATACAGATAGCTTCTTCAGGAACTTCATCCAGTTCGTCAACAAAAATAGCACCACGCTGGCGCAACCCAGCAACAACAAAGCGATTATGAACAACTTCATGGCGCACATAAATAGGGGCATCAAAAAGCTCTAGTGCTCTTTCAACAATGGATATTGCTCTATCCACTCCGGCACAAAAGCCACGAGGATTAGCAAGAATAATCTCCATACTCATCTCCGCTGTGAATCACAACAATCAACAATTTCAACAGAAAACAGAATGTTCTCTCCTGCCAAAGGATGGTTAAAATCAACCGTAACAGAATCGCCATCAATGGATTTGATAATCCCAGGGATCTCATTCCCATTAGGCTGGCTAAACCCCATCACGGTTCCAACCGATACCATGCTATCAGAAGGAAACTGATCCACTGTAAAATAAGCAATCCGCTCATCACTTACTATTCCGAATGCTGATTCAGGCTCTAGTTGCCACTGCTCCTTCTGACCCAAATCTAAACCGATAAGATAATGTTCAAAAGACTCTGGAAGATGGCCATCACCAATCACCAATTCAGCAGGTTTACCTCTGTGGTAAGTTGACTCCACAACTCGCCCATCCAATGTTTTCAATTCAAAATGGAGGGTCACATGATCACCTTGTTGAATTGACATGATTACTCCTCATCAAAACGTCTGGCAGGGTGTAAAAAACTATCAATGATCAATAAAACAGCCCCCACACATATGCAACTATCTGCAATGTTAAAAGCAGGCCAATGATATCCTTTCCAATAGAAGTCTAAAAAGTCAATCACGTAACCATGAATCATCCGATCAATGACATTCCCCAATGCACCGCTTATCACCAATGCATAACCACAGGCTGTAATAGGTTGAGGCTTGCTCATTCGCCTTAAACACCAAACCAAAATTAAACAGACGAAAACAGCTAATATCGTAAATAGCCACTTCTGCCAGCCATTCTGATTATCCAAAAAGCTAAATGCAGCACCAAAATTATGTACATAGACCAAATTAAAAAAACGGGTAACCGGTATCATCTGATATAAATCTAATGAATGGGCTACCCAATATTTTGTCAATTGATCTGCAATCAACATGATTGCGCTGAGCCACAGCCAGCGCAATTGATTTGAACGAGAATGCATCATCAAGCGAATTGCCTTTGTTCACCGTCACCGGCAACATTCGTTACACAACGACCACACAGAGTAGGATGTTCATCATGAGTCCCTACATCTTTACGATGCTGCCAACAACGCTCACATTTTTCGCCACTCGCTTTACTGACCTGGACTTTCAAACCTTCAATCTCGGTTTCACGAGCCGTTTCATCAGCATCAGACAGATCTAAAACATCTGCTTCAGAGGTCAACAACACAAACCGCAACTCATCACCTAATGATGTTAATTTCTCTTTAAGAGACTGACTCGCATAAATAGCCACATGCGCGTCTAACTGACCTGCGATAACTTTTTCATTTCGATACTGCTCGATGACTTTGTTCACCTCATCACGTACTGACTGAACTTCCTGCCAGAAACTATCAGCCTCAGCAGAAACTTCGCAATCGAACCCATCATACCAAACGCCAGTGAAAACGAACTCATCATGCTTACCTGGCAGAGCCTGCCAAATTTCATCCGCGGTAAAGCTCAAAATAGGAGCAATCCAACGAGTCATAGCCTCTGCGATATGGAACAGGGCACTTTGACAAGAACGACGGGCATGACTTTCTGTTTTAGCCGTATATTGCCTGTCTTTAATAATATCGAGATAAAAACTACCCAGTTCGATAGAACAGAAATGCATTAATTTCTGATAAACCACATGGAACTGATAATTCTCATAAGCCTTGATAATCTCTTGCTGTGTCGCTAATGCTCTTTGAACCATCCAACAATCAAGTGCCACCATGTCACCGGTTTTAACCATATGCTCAGAAGGTTCAAAACCACTCAGGTTAGCTAAGAGGAACCTGGCTGTATTACGAATACGACGATAAGCATCTGCAGAGCGTTTGATGATTTCATCAGAAACAGTCATTTCAGCGGTATAATTGGTTGAAGCAATCCACAACCGAAGGATATCAGCCCCTAATTTATTCCAGATGTCCTGAGGTGCAATACCGTTACCCAAAGATTTGGAGAATTTCTTCCCTTGAGCATCAACAGTAAATCCATGTGTCAAGACCTGGCTATAAGGAGCATGGCCATTAATCGCTGTTGATATCATCAGAGATGACTGAAACCAGCCACGATGTTGATCTGAGCCTTCCAGATATAAATCAGCACTGCGACCGGCAAATTCATCCCTGTCCCCAACAACACTAAAATGCGTCGATCCCGAATCAAACCAGACATCTAAAGTATCTTCTACTTTTCGGTAAGTTGCGGCTTCATCACCCAGCAATTCTTCAGGTTCTAAATCAAACCATGCCTGAATACCAGACTTTTCAACACGTTTAGCAACTTGTTCCATCAATTCAACACTGCGGGGATGAAGTTCATTTGTCTCTTTATGAACGAATAATGCAATAGGTGTTCCCCAAGTCCGCTGACGCGAAATACACCAATCAGGCCGATTCGCAACCATCGACTGAATCCGGTTATGACCCCATTCAGGGATCCAACGTGTTTTCTCAATTTCATTAAGCGCCTGATCACGTAACCCCGCTTGTTCCATGCCTATAAACCATTGAGGGGTTGCACGAAAGATAATCGGCGTTTTATGCCGCCAACAGTGTGGATAACTATGGCTTAATTTATCCAGATAGAATAATGTTTTATACTCACGTAAGGCATCGAAAATAGCATCATTCACCTTAAAGATATGCATTCCGGCAAACAACGGTGTTTCTGAAAGATAAACCCCATTAGGCCCAACCAGATTGCGGGACTCGATACCATATTGCTGACATACAGCATAGTCTTCCTGACCATGAGCGGCTGCCGTATGAACACATCCGGTACCTGAATCAGTCGTTACATGATCACCTAAAATGACAGGAACATCATAATCATAAAATGGATGATGGACTTTCAGATGTTCGAGTTCCTTACCTAAACAGGAACCCACGATTTTATATTCATCGATTCCAACACGCTCCATCATTGGCTCGCACAGATCTTCTGCACAGATGATCCGTTCTTTACCAATTGAACCGGTCACTTCAACAAGCACATAATTCAGCTTCGCATGAACGGCAACAGCGCAGTTTGCAGGTAAAGTCCATGGAGTTGTTGTCCAGATAACGATGGACAAAGGGAGCCCTTCATCAGAGGAACCGAACAAACCACTCAATTGAGCTGCATCGACCGCAGGGAAACGCACATCCATAGCAGGACTCACCCGATCTTCATACTCAACCTCAGCTTCAGCCAGAGCCGAACCACAATCGAGACACCAATGAACCGGTTTAGCCCCCTGGAGCAAATGTCCATTCTCAACGACTTTCGCTAATGCCCGAATTGTATTGGCCTCAGTTTTGAAATCCATCGTCCGGTAAGGATTTTGCCAATCGCCGACAACCCCCATTCGAATAAAATCCTGGCGTTGACCATCGATCTGCTTAGCAGCATACTCGCGGCACTTCTCACGAAATTCCCCAGCGGTTACTTTCCGTCCTGGTTTGCCTACTTTTTTCTCAACTTGCAACTCGATAGGTAAACCATGACAATCCCATCCCGGAATATATGGGGAATCGAAATCAGACAATGTTTTTGATTTAATAATAAAATCTTTAAGAATTTTATTAACGGCATGGCCTAAATGTAATGTACCGTTCGCATACGGGGGACCATCATGAAGAATAAAAGATTTTTTACCTTTTTTCGCCGCTCTAATCGCCTGATAGAGACCTTTTTCCTGCCAACGTTTTAGCATCGCTGGCTCACGTTTTGCCATATTACCGCGCATCGGAAATTCCGTGCTCGGCAGATTTAACGTATCTTTATAATCGCTCATCGATCCATAGTTCCAATTCAATAATCTTGGCTCTCAAACCAAACCTTTGCCCGTTGGATATCTGAATTTACATGCTGTTGCAATATATCCAACGAATTAAATTTCACTTCATCTCTTAACTTGATTAGTGGTTCGACCACCAAACGTTGCCCATATAAAAATTCCTGACGATCCAGAATATGGACTTCCAACAATAATTCCTGCCCATTCGCTGAAGGTCTTTTCCCCACATTGGCAATCGCAGGCCAATTGACATGCTGTCCATTGACCGATCTCACAACAACGGCAAAAACCCCTTGTAAGGGACTCGATGACCTGGGCAGACGAAGATTTGCAGTTGGAAAACCCAATTGCCGCCCTAATTTTGCACCATGCCCCACTTTACCCTGAATAGTATAAGCACGACCTAACAGATGTTTAACCTGATTAAAATGCCCATCAGACAATGCTTTTCGCAGCAAAGTACTACTCACTCTGAGTCCCAAAGAACAAAAAGATTGTGTACTCCCCACTGAAAATCCATATTCGACACCCGAGCGTTCTAGCATTGAAAAATCACCGAGTCTTTTAAGACCGAAGCGAAAATCATCCCCAATAACCAAATGACGAACAGCCAACTGCTTAACCAATAATTGCTGTACAAATTGCTCAGCAGTTAGCCGGGCAAACTTGCTGCAAAAACGAATGACCAATAACTGATCGACCCCTAACTGAGCAATTTTCTGATATTTATCGCGAAAAGAACTCACACGCTCAGGGGCATTCGTCGGTGAAAAAAACTCTCTTGGCTGAGGTTCAAACAACATCACCGATGATTGTGTATTCAACTCTTTTGCTTTAACCAATACTTGTTCGATGACACTTTGATGGCCCAAATGAACACCATCAAAATTACCAATGGTCAAAACACAATTAGCATGTTCAGGGCGGATATTGTGAATGCCGCGAATCAATTTCATGACATATCTGCCTAACAATCCATTTTAAATCGCCGGATTATAGCCTGTTTAATCATCAGATACAGCCCCATAACTACTTTTAAGATGCGAGATCCGTCCACCTAAGGCTACCAAACATCCCCCATAGACGACAATCGCCACGACAATTGCAGCAGCCAGTAATCCGGCACAATGTAACCAGCGAAGGTGTAACCATTGAGACCAGTCTGGTAACCAAAAATACAATACAGCCGCCATCACCAAACTACTTATCACAACACGCAGTAAAAAAATCAATGTATAACGGCTCAATGAATATATTCCTGATTTTGTAAGCCCATAATATAGCAAAGACGCATTCAAAAATGCCGATAGTGCTGTTGCCATTGCCATGCCGACATAACCAAACGGAAGAACGAAGATAACATTAAAAATCATGTTAGAGAACATCGCAACAATACCGTAGCGAACCGGCGTTTTAGTATCCTGACGTGCATAGTAGCCTGGTGCA
This sequence comes from Candidatus Celerinatantimonas neptuna, assembly GCA_911810475.1. Classification (NCBI taxonomy): domain Bacteria; kingdom Pseudomonadati; phylum Pseudomonadota; class Gammaproteobacteria; family Celerinatantimonadaceae; genus Celerinatantimonas; species Candidatus Celerinatantimonas neptuna. Next base: position 2,335,006 of record OU461276.1, on the reverse strand, counting down.
AATACTTTAATCAGCATGAAAAACAATAACCCGGAAGAAAAAGCAATCAAACTATGAGCGGCATGCAATACATCACTCTGATCAAAAGCACCTCTCATAAATAAAACACGTAACATAGGGGTTGCCAATACGATCATACCTGCCATCGCCGGAATGCCAAGCAACCCAACCATACGAACGGCCCAGTCCATCGTTAAACGGAACTCTTTAGGGTCCTGATCCACATGGCGCTCCGACAACGTTGGGAGGATCACGGTAGCAATAGCAATACCGAATAAACCTAAAGGAAATTCCAAAAGACGATCAGAGTAATACAACCAACTGATCGAACCGCTGACCAGGAAACTAGCCATAAAGGTATCGAATAACAAATTAATCTGGCTAACCGATACGCCAAATAAAGCTGGTAACATCAGCTGACGAATTCTCGTCACGCCTTCATGCCGCCATCCCCAACGGGGACGACAAAGCATTTTCAAACGAAGCAAAAACGGTAACTGAAATGCAAACTGCAAGACCCCCCCCAGAAATACCCCCCATGCAAGCCCTATTTCGGGTCTGGCTAAATGAGGTGCATAAAACAAGGCAGCAGCAATCATTGAAACATTCAAAAAAACAGGTGTGAATGACGCAACGGCAAAGCGCCCAAAACTATTTAAAATAGCACCCGCCATCCCGGTAAACGTAATGAACCACAAATATGGAAAGGTAATTTTTAAAAGCAAGGATGCCAGTACGAATTTATCGGCAGTCGGACCTCCGTGGAGCCAATCTATAAACCACCCAGTACCAAAAATCATGGCAACGACAGGCGATGCTAACATGCCGACTAATGTCACCAATGTCACAATTAAACCAAGCGTTCCACTGGCTCTTGCCACTAGTTCACGAAGAGCATCTTCATCATCTTGTTGTTTATATTGAGTAAATACAGGTATAAACGCTTGGGCAAAAGCACCTTCAGCAAATAAACGTCGGAGAAAATTAGGTATTCGATTTGCAAAGAAAAAAACGTCTGCAGCACTTCCCGCCCCTAATAAATTAGCGATAACGATATCCCGTACTAATCCCAAAACACGAGAGATCAACGTCATTGAGCTAACAATCGCTCCAGATTTTAATAATTTTTTACTCAAAGCTGGCTTTTACCCTATAAACAGCCATGACGAGGCCGATAGAAACTGCTAAAATTGGGCACTAGTTTAACCTTGCGTGACAATAAAAAACAGTTCACCTTGATTGGTTAAATTTTGATTGACATTTTATAGGAATAAAGGCATATTCCACGGCCTTTAAAGAGATTCGTGTTCGGGAGTAAATCTTGGCTAATATCAAGTCAGCGAAAAAACGTGCAGTTCAGGCTGAAAAAAGCCGTAAGCACAATGCTAGCCGTCGCTCCATGATGCGCACTTACCTGAAAAAGGTAATTGCAGCGATTGCAGCAGGCGATAAAGAAACAGCGCAAAGCGCTTTAAAACAAGTACAACCTATTTTGGATCGTGCCGCTACCAATGGCCTAATCCACAAAAACAAGGCAGCTCGTCATATGAGTCGCTTAAACACTCAGATTAAAGCGCTTTAATTTAATTGTTTTAGTCTGAAAAAAACCGGCTTTAGCCGGTTTTTTTATTACCTCAAAGTCAGTGACTGTTGCAATACAGCTCATGCAATAATTCCATCACCCGCCTCGCTTCATTACTATTTAACGAATAATAGATTGTCTGAGCTTCTTTTCGTGTTGCCACAAGCCCTTCTTTTCTCAACCAGGCTAAATGCTGCGACAGAGCCGATTGACTTAAAGTCACTCTTTTATTCAACTCACCAACAGATAACTCCCCATCGACCAGATAGCAAAGGATCATAAGCCGGTGTTCATTTGCCAATGCCTTAATAAGACCTAATGCCTCTAGAGCATTCTCTTGCATATCCTGAATATCAATATTGCTCATTTCAGCCTATTCCTAGGTACCCATTATCTTTAACTATATGTTATACAAAAACTTATTGAAAATGAGGCATAAAATAATGCAGACGATATATTTCGTGCCCAATATCTTTCAAAAATACAACCAAACTAAAACCAGCCCTAACCTATACCCGCAAACAATTCACCAAAATCGCTTTGGCAAAGCCGTTTAACAGCAGGATGTTGAATCATTCTTTGGGCAAAAATGACATAATATTCTTCTTTAATATCATCAGTCATTCCCAACAAATGAATACGTTTATCCATCATAATCTCTTCGGTATAGACAGCCGGAGCAACAAAAATCCCATCAGAAGTCGAACCAAAAGCCGTCATTAAGGCCGCGTCGTCAAATTCTCCCATGATTGTCACCGATAAGCCAACCTGTTCAAACCAACTTAATAATTTTCGTCCCAGAGCACTTCGTCTTGAAGGAATCAATAAATTACGTTTTTCAAGACAGGCAGGAAAAGAAACATTATCCACTGAGCTGGCACTAAAAAATGCAACACCACACTCTCCGAGCCATTTACTGAATAAAGTATCCTGCTTATCACTATCCAATGCACAATCAGATAGGATCATATCCAGCTTATGCTCACTTAACTGGGAAAGTAACATCTCATGGGTCGATTCAATACAACGTAACTGCATTTTCCCATCATTAGGCATAACCGACATCAGTACTTTGGATGCTAACCCTTTCGATAATGCATCTGCGACGCCTACATCAAACTGAAGACTTTCCTGATTCGAATAATGAACGATCTCCAACATCTCATAACTTAAAGAGAACATTTTATCCGCATATTTAAATACCAGCTGCCCCAACTCTGTTGGGGTAATCTTAGGCCCTTTACGAATAAACAACGCTCCATTTAGGCGATCTTCCAAAAGTTTAATTTGACCGGTCACAGTTTGAGGTGTCAAAAACAAAGCCTGGGCAGCAGCAGTTACCGAGCCCCGTTTATATGTCATCCAGAAATAATAAAGATGATTATAATTTAAATGTGCCATCTCAATCCTAAAGTCCAGCCAATAGATAGTTCATCTATCGTCAAAGTTACACCCGTTTATCATCCAATAATTATTGGGTCCGACCAAGATCATATTGGGTCCTTTTCAATCGGTACAATGACCGGTCTTTGAGTACTCATGCGTAATAAAACATACCCCAAACATGCAGCAAGCAACGACCCAATCAATACAGACAAACGAGCCTGATCCACCCAGTGCTGCATCTGAGGAAATGCCAGAGATGAAATGAAAATCGACATAGTAAACCCGATCCCAGCCAGAATTGAGGTTGCAACGAGTTGGGCAACACGGGTTCCTTCAGGAAGTCTGGCAAATTTCAGTTTAATCGCCAACCAACAAGCAAATGTAATACCAATAGGTTTACCGAGAAACAAACCACAAATAATGCCTAATGAAAGTGGGAAATGAAAACCAACTTCAGTCTGCCCCAACGTTATTCCTGCATTGGCAAATGCAAACAAAGGCAGAATAACAAATGCAGAAACCGAGTGAAGTGCATGTTCAAGTGATTCAAGAGGTGAAATATCCCGACCTTTAATACGAAGAGGTATCGTAAAACCAAGTACAACACCCGCTAACGTTGCATGAACACCTGATTTTAAAACAGCCACCCACAACACAACACCCAAGAGCATATAAGGTGTAAGACCAGCATATCCGCGACGATTCAATGCGATCAGGCCAAGTAAAGCAACACCAGCCCATGCCAGAGCAACTAATGAAAGTCCTTTGGTATAAAACAGAGCGATGATGATCACAACACCAAGATCATCAGCAATAGCCAGTGCCAGTAAGAATACTTTTAAACTGGCTGGAACACGCTTACCCAGTAACGCCATAATCCCTAATGCAAAGGCAATATCTGTTGCAGCAGGAATCGCCCAACCATCTTTAAGAGCTACAGAATCATGGTTAAAAAACAGATAGATAAGAGCAGGAACGACCATCCCCCCCACGGCTGCAAAAATAGGCAGGCTTGCCGTACGCCAATTCGACAGGGCTCCTTCTAAAACCTCACGCTTTACTTCAAGCCCAATAACGAGGAAAAAAATCGCCATAAGACCATCATTAACCCACAAAGACAAAGGTTTATCGATATTCAACCCATCAATACGAACCTGTAATGGCGTCTCAAAAAGATGAACATAAGCGTCTTTCAAAGGAGAGTTAGCCATTAACATTGCCGCAACTGCAGCAATAATCAACAAGATACCACTGGCAGCTTCCATCCTTAAAAAGCGATCAATAAATGCTCTCACTTAACCATCCTTCGTTTTTTACACATATACGTTAACTAGTGTAGTCACTACAAATTATAATAAAACTCAATTCTAACTAAACATATATTCGGTTTTACCGATGCATAAATCTTCAATGATTGAAGAAAACAATTGTTTAGATTAAAGATAGGACTTAATAACAGTAAACCTGTTTATTTTGAATATCCATTAAATATAGCAGGTTACGGTGAAAACAAACGATATCCGACCCTCTCATCAGTCGATTCGGGCACCTTACGACAATTAATAGAATTAAAAGAAACCCCTGTATGTTAAAATATTTCTTTATTACGCAACTTAGAAATCACTCGCGCATGAAGCAGTATTTAGACTTATGTCGACGGATTGTCAATGAAGGTGTCTGGGTCGACAATAAACGGACAGGGAAACGATGCCTCACCGTCATCAATGCGGATCTCAGTTATGACATCGCCCATCATCAATTCCCGTTAGTCACCACCCGCAAAAGCTTCTGGAAAGCAGCCATTGCAGAAATGATCGGTTATCTGAGAGGTTACGATAACGCAGCTGATTTTCGAAAAATAGGGACAAAGACCTGGGATGCCAATGCTAATGAAAATGCCGATTGGCTCAAAAATCCTTACCGGAAGGGGGAAGATGATATTGGTGAAGCTTATGGTGCAGTAGGCCGGGCCTGGAGAACTCCAGAAGGAACCCGTATCGATCTACTTCAAAACATTGTGAATGATTTAAAACAGGGAATAGATAACAGGGGAGAAATACTCACCTTTTATAACCCGGGCATATTTCACAGGGCATGTCTGAGACCGTGTATGTATAGCCACCACTTTTCGCTGCTTGGTGATACGCTTTATTTAAATAGCACACAGCGTAGTTGTGATGTCCCTCTGGGATTAAATTTCAATATGGTACAGGCCTATTTTCTTCTGGCAATCATAGCCCAAATTACCGGCCATAAACCCGGGAAAGTATTCCATAAAATCGTGAATGCTCATATTTATGAAGATCAGCTTGAACAAATGCGTGATATTCAACTCAAGCGTACACCATTTGATTCACCCAGTTTTTCCATTAATCCCGATATAAAAACATTAGAGGATCTGGAAACCTGGGTCACACTAGATGATTTTAAAGTGGAAAATTACCAATACCATCCGGCTATTCAGTACCCTTTCTCGGTATAAAACCTCATCACTCACCTTAACTCAGAAGTTAATCATCAAGCCCGGTCTATTGTGATTTAGACCGGTCTATAAGCTGATAAGACAATTAGGATTAAGAGTCGATTGTTATCCAAAATGATTTTCTGCACAATGAGCCATTAAACCAACTTCGACCTAAAAAACATGTGTTGCAAGTCCCTATTTAACACTTTATTATCTGTAATTTTTGCTCCGAAATACCAACCTTATAAACTCACCGATTGGTGTAATATATAGCTCTGCTGCTCCGCTTGTTACATATTTTCGAAGCTTTTGTAATCATCATTGTCTTCAACAAGCACAGGTTCAAAATTGACATCAACTAATCCTGTATTAATGAACGTATTTTCGGAACCAAAATCTATAATCTGTGATGATTCGTTAGCAAACTCAAGAAAGTCACCAATAAACATATTGTCGATAATTCGACTGACTTTTAGGAATTGATTGTATGTAATTTCTCCAATAAGGAACTCTGATCCGCACCAGCAGTTTTGGACACTGAGCTAAGTGAGTACAATCACTAACGAGGTGAACCATGACAAACAAGAAGAAACGTATTATCCATTCTCCTGAATTTAAAGCCGAAACTCTGAAGCTAGCTGAGAAAGTGGGAGTCGCTGCGGCAGCAAGACAGCTCTCCTTACATGAATCTCAGCTCTATGCTTGGCGCAAGACTGTAAAGAAAGACACTACAACCAGTCAGCGAGAACAAAAGCTAGCCGCTGAAGTAGCCAAGCTCAAAAGGCAGTTGGCAGAACAAGCAGAAGAGCTAGATATCGTAAAAAAGGCCGCCACCTACTTCGCGAAAAATCTAAAGTAGATTGCTATGAATTCATGCTCGAACACCTGCAGTGCTTCACTGTTGTCCGCATGGTTAAAGTGTTCAAGGTTTCTCGAAGTGGGTTTTATTATTGGATTAAGCACCGCCACAAGGCTATTCAACGCGAAGCAACTCGCCAAGAGTTTGATGCAAAGGTTAAAGATGCTTTTGACAACAGTAAGGGTCGAGATGGTTCAAGGCGCATCCAGAAAGAACTGGCTGAGAACGGTGATAGCTATAATGTTAAAACCATTGCAGCCAGCATGAAGCGTCAGGATTTAACGCCGAAAGCGGCACGCAAGTTTAAGTGTACAACGGACAGCAAGCATAAGATGCCTGTAGCTCCGAACTTGCTAGCTCAGGACTTTAATGCAACGGCCCCGAATCAGAAATGGGCGGGAGATATCACGTATCTTGCCACGAGCGAAGGCTGGCTGTATTTGGCTGTGATCATTGACCTTTACTCACGACAAATAATCGGTTAGTCGATGGATACGAGGATGACGGCAACACTGGTCTGCGATGTATTATCAATGGCTCTGTTCCGTCGAGGCTTCCCAGAGGAAGTTATTGTTCATAGTGATCGTGGTAGCCAGTATTGCTCGAAAGATTATCGAGACCTCATAACTGCTTATAATCTAGCGCAAAGTATGAGCAGGAAAGGAAACTGCTGGGACAATGCTTGTGTTGAGAGCCTCTTCCATTCGATGAAAGTGGAAGCGATTCAATACGAACCGATAATGACCAGAGATGAGATGCGCCAAACGGTCTTCGAGTACATAGAGGTTGATTATAATCGGACGAGAAGGCACAGTGCTCTTGGGTATCTAAGCCCAGTTAATTTTGAACAGCAAAATGTCGCTTAATGAAGTGTCCAGTCTGGCTGGAGCAGATCACTCAGCAAAAAAATTGCAATAATTTTACTACTATAGTAGTCCTCTACTCGTTCTATGATGTAGATGAGTTTTTCTCCAACCTTTATTTTATAATCATCTGAGTTATCAATTGACTCGATCATTCTCCGACGTTCTCTGGCTGAAATATCAGATAACTCAGAAAGAAAAGAAACAAGCTTTTTTGCAAACAGAGCATCTCGTACGCTACCGATTGCATGGATGCTTCCAACAATGGTCGAAAGAATAGGAATATCTTTTAAAACACTATTACTTAAAAGAGCATCAATACCAACCTCACCAAGATTTACCGCCAAACTACTCAGATCATCTTTTTTTAAGAGAGGCTTCTAACGACTTTGAAAGCTTCATGTTCCTTGCTCGCAATAATTTATAGAGGTCAACTAAAATGGACACGCAATTAGTTACAATCCGGCTCTTCTTTCCAACTATCAGCACCATTCATGCCTTCTACCATAGCCTTCATAAGGGTTATACTTTCCGGTTGGTTTTCGTAGTCAAACATCATTCCCCCACCATACCCTTCAGAAATCGTCGCCGATGCTTGAGGACCAATAGTTTTCCATTCCTTCGAGAACTTTGGTTCTGCTGAAAAACCAAGGCATAACTGCTTTTTACTGATTCCATTTCCCAAATAGTATTTGAGACGTGAATTCGCACCTCCGTTATAGTAACTCATTTGCCAACCGTAACTTAGATTGGCCCCCAGGGTATGGCCGTTCCAATTTGATTTGAATACTCTTCCGTCATTCCAAAGCGCCTTGGTGATGAGCTTATTGGGCATTGTTTCTTTCATAAGTGTGGTAACCATCGGGAGAGAAGTGTCGTAGGCTGGGCCTTCACTGTATTCATCATCGATATCAATTCCATCTAAACCAAAAGCGGATATTACATCGGTGTTGAGATAGTTCACAAAATTTTGAGCCGTACTTTGGTCGGTAAATTGAGACCATCCTGTTTGTGTGTGGGCATTCATGACCGTAAGCAACACCGTAATACCCTTGGCTTGTAGAGAGTTTACCAATCCAGACGTCAAGACATTCTGGATGTTTTGATTGAACGGATGTTTTGCTTGAGGATTGTTGTTCTCCCTTAACATAGGAACGGTATCAGTAGCGTAGTTTCCAGCAAAAATGCACACCACATCAATTGCGGGTATACCATCAGCAGAAACATAGCAACCAATATCCTGGAACTGTTTATTATCAGTTGGTGAGATATAGATAGTGGATATAGCCGTTTTCTCATAAACATCGCATTGCGACGCACTACCATACTCAGGCTCACCTTTAAAAAATACTGCATCACCAGACTCCAAAGGGCCATATTGTGCTGCTGAACCGTCAAGAACCATATGTTCGCGGCAGTAGAAAAAGAATGTTATGTCTGGATTAGCAAAGGCTATCCGCATAGCCTCTTGGAGCGAGGTATTACTTGACTTACTTACATAATTTTCCCAGCCAGCCTCACCATATTGAACTACATTTGCATGCTTTTTCCATCCCATGATTATCTCCTCGGTATAGGACTGGTAATTGTTGAGACTAACGCCCAGTTAAGTAGCTGCTAACGAAATAAATAACGTACCGAATCTCAGCATAAATACATATATTTCAGTACAATACGTAATATCATATCAATCGACCTTCGTCGCACAATCACAAAATGTACGTAACTCAACGCTACCGTCACAGAAATGCAACGAACATTCCTGTATCAGATATTTTGCAGACTTATAGCGAGGCAGAGCGGGCTCAGAGACGGGAACAACAAAAGGTGCAGTTAGCTTTATCAGCTTAACGGAGGATAACGCTGGTATCAGTAAAAATGAGTGATTTTTGATTCTCATCAAATCTAGCTATTGTTACAACGCACGACAGTGCTCACCTTCTGGCATGGTGAAAGATAGAAGCAACACTCGGATACCACATTCAGGAGCTTCTGCTAGCTTTTCAGTATAAGTATCAGACTTACTGCGCCCCCTTAGGCCTAAATCCGGCCTATGCATCGATAGGCCGGGGATTCATAAGACATCCCAAGATGAAAAGCAAATTAGTTTGATGAAACTTTTGCTCTGTGACGACGATAAGCCCAGATCATAATAATCAGACCAATCACAATCATTGGTGTCGATAAGATCTGTCCCATCGTTAAGCCAAAGGTTAAATAGCCAAGTTGCGGATCAGGCTGGCGGAAAAATTCAGCAAAAAACCGAAAACAACCATAAGCCAGCAAAAACAGGCCAGATACAGCGCCCACCGGTGGTTTACGCCTTGCATAAGTCATAAGAATAATCAGCAGCAACACCCCTTCTAAGCAAAACTCATACAGCTCAGAAGGATGACGGGGTAGAGGACCGGCATCAGGGTAAATAACACCCCACGGCATGGTAGTCACCCGCCCCCACAACTCACCATTAATAAAATTACCGATCCGCCCTGCACCCAAGCCAAATGGAACTAAAGGTGCCACAAAATCAGCCACGACAAAGAAAGCTCGATTCGTTTTCCGTGCAAAATAAAGCATGGCTAAAATAACGCCGATTAACCCGCCATGAAATGACATGCCACCATCCCAGATCTTAAACAGATAAAGGGGATTCGAAATAAAATAATCAAATTGGTAGAACAATACATAACCAATCCTGCCTCCTAAAATAACGCCTAAAAAGCTATAAAAGAGGAGATCACTTACTTGAGCCCGGGTCCAGTCATTATCTTTTTTATCCGCATGTCGATTGGCAAAATACATTGCAAAGAGGAAACCCAATAAATACATCAAGCCGTACCAATGAACTTTAATCGGCCCTAAACTAAACGCAATCGGATCAATATGAGGGAAATGGAACGGAGTCTTCACACAAAAATACCTTAAAATAAAAAGCTCAGTAGACTACACAACTGAGCAAATTGCTACTAATCCCACCGCTAACTTGATTTTGAGTATGTATTTTATAAACAAACTTTAGTCATCATGCAGGCATTTAAAAACTTTGATTATAGTTGCTAACCTTAATAACACCTTGAATTTAAATCAGTCATTCTGCAAACGGACCAACTGCATCAAATCCTTAGATTCAAGATAGCATTGCAATAACTGAGCAACTTCTTCGGGAGTTTCAGACGCAAGCAATGGCTCTTTAAGAGCCTCTAATTCTGCAATACTAATCCGCCGAATCAAATATTTAATCCTTGCCAGATTAAAACTACTCATACTCAGTCGTCTATACCCAAGAACCAATAGCATTAAAACGCCAAGAGGTTCACCAGCCATCTCACCACAAACACTCAGCGAAACATTTAGTTCTTTCCCCTGTCGAATAATAAAATTAAGGGCCCTGACAACAGCTGGATGATACGTTGAGTACAATCCCGATACATGAGCATTACTCCGGTCAACCGCCAAAAGATACTGCGTTAAATCATTCGTTCCGACAGACCAGAATGAAACTCGTTTAGCCAGCTCAGGTAAAATCCAAAGTGCAGAAGGAACTTCCAGCATAACGCCAAGAGCCGGACGAGTGACACTGCGTGAATGGCCGACCTCTTCAAGAACCTCATTCCAGGCTCTGTCTAACAATTGCGTTGCGCGCTCTACTTCCCCAATACTACTAATCATAGGAAGCATAATTGACAGGTTAGACTGGCTTAATGAAGCTCGATACATCGCCCGGCATTGCACAAGGAAAATTTCCGGATGATCCAAAGTCATTCGAATTCCGCGCCAGCCTAAAAAAGGATTCTCTTCCTGAATAGGAAAGTACGGTAATTGTTTATCACCACCAACATCCAGAGTTCTCATGCAGACCGGTTTACCTTTAAACCGATTCAGGATCCGCAGATAACTCTGAAACTGCTCCGTTTCAGATGGGAAGCGATTCTGAAGTAGAAAAGGAACTTCCGTGCGATAGAGCCCCACGCCATCTGATTTGCTTTCAGCACGATCCGCATCAGAACTTAATCCGGCATTGATTAAAAGTTCCAGATGATAACCATCAAGCGTACAGGCAACCTGCTCTAAATCGCGATTAATCTGAGCATTAATCTCTTCTTCATCACGTAACAATTGCCGGTATTCTGAACGTAGAATCGCATCAGGAGAAACGAAAACAAGCCCCTGATAGCCATCAACAATCAAGAGTTGCCTATCAAGAGTCTCCATTTCCGCAGTAAAACCGAGTACAGCAGGGATCCCCATTGCTCGGGCTAAAATAGCAGCATGAGAATTAGCTGCACCTCGCTGCGAGATAAACCCCATTAACTGGCTCTTAGGGAAATCACCCAACATCGTTGCTGTAACCTCCTCAGCAACTAAAACAAATTTACCCTGTTTAGGGACAATCGAGTGAGGCCGACTCAAATGTGTATAAATTCGCTGGCAGAGATCCCGTAAGTCAATTGCACGTTCTCTGAGATACGTATCACTCATTGCCTCAAACTGACTCAGATAATCATCCCGAACCAATTGCAACGCACTTACCGCCGTATATCCCTGCTTAATCTTCAAACGAAGTGCTTTTAAAAAACCCGCATCATTGAGCATGCCCTGATAAACTTCAAAAATAGACAGCACATCCTGGGGAAGCTCAGTCCCTAAACGCGACATCATCTTTTGGACATCCGAATGAGTTTGCTCAATCGCTTTATCCAACGCAGTCAATTCATCATCAATTTGAGTGGTTGTCTCAAGCTCTTGTTCACCCAGGCTACTCGGACTTTGAAAGAGCAAGCTTCTTGCCATAGCAATGCCTTGAGAGCCAGCAATCCCTTTAAACGAGGAATGCAATACACGAGGTTGAGTAACCTTCTGTACATTCTCAACCTGACTAAAGACTGCCGATAGGTGTGCAGCTAGCGTGACAAGGAAAGCTTCTTCAGTATCGATAAATGAACGGGTCTGGAATTGCTGAACAACCAGAACACCTAAAAGCTCACGCTGATAGATGATGGGGGTCCCTAAAAATGAGTTAAAACTATCTTCTTCTGCCTCAGGAAGATATTTAAAACTGGGATGATTATGCACATCTGCGATATTTAACGGCTCTTCCCGACGAGCGACCAGACCTACAACACCTTCATCAAACTTTATTCTGGCCCGCCCGACTGCTGATTGTGCCAAACCGTCACTGGCTCTTAAAATCAACTGCTGTTGATCATGATCAGCCTGGTAAACAGAACAACAATCAACTTGCATTGTTACCCTGATTTCACTCACTAATAACTGCATTGCCGCATCAAATGACGGAGCCTGACCCACTTTCTCAACGACTCGGCGCAATTCCGCTAACACGCTAACTCCTCAATACACCCCAATCCTGGACATTAATTTATTACATTTATAAGCGACGCTTACGACGCTTACGCCCCCCTCTGTCCCGAGTCGACTGACTCATTAAATGAGTAGCGAATTCTTTAAGCGCCCGTCTGTAAACATCCCGTTTAAATGACACAACCTGCCTGACCGGATACCAATAACTCACCCAGCGCCAATCATCAAATTCAGGATGTCCACAGCAATCAAAACGAATGGCTGATTCACTATTCTCCAATCTGACTAAAAACCATTTTTGCTTTTGCCCAAGGCAAACAGGTTTACTATCCCAACGGACTAACCTTTTTGGCAATTTGTAACGCAACCAATGTCGGCTCACTGCAAGTATTCGAATATCATCTGACTTTAATCCAACTTCTTCGAACAATTCCCGGTACATAGCTTGTTCCGGAGTCTCACCGTCATTCACCCCCCCTTGAGGGAACTGCCACGAGTGTTGGCCAAAACGTCTGGCCCATAATACCTGTCCTCGTTTGTTACAAATGATGATGCCAACATTCGGACGATAACCATCACCATCAATCACTGAAATACCTTCAGTTTAAAACACTACCAATGACTTGATTCTTTCACATAACATCAACAGCAGCAAACCAATTCAGTGATTCCTTTCCAGAAAATCAAAGATAGGTATCTTCAGCAATAAAAAATATTAAAACAGAGGGTAAAACAGGAACTTTTCCAGAAAATCTGTGCATAAGTCTTTTGATAAGCTATCAGTTACTCACAGAATTCCAAAATGTTAATATTAAAAATCGTATAAACCATTATCAGAATTATCCATAATTAACTGATTTTAAATAAAAAATTTAAACCAGATCACCTATTAGATCTTCAATGAAAAAAGGAAGAAAAAATCCGTTCAAAAAAAAGACAAATTGCTCTCAAATCGAATTCAATCCATTCAATGGGGGCAACCTTACATATAGAATTTATTTTCTGGCCCATCCTATGTATAAAATTTGAAGATAAATGAACTTATTCAAAGAAGTTGTGGATAAGTCTGTGCAATCACTCTGAGTGACTGGGCATAACCAGTGAACCATTTATGACAAACGAGCCATTTTTTTATGCGGGTGGTTTAATCTCATGTTTTTAAAGCATTTTTAATCCCATAAATTCATATCGGAAAATCTATATAAAATGGTCTTAACTGCTGTACAATATTTATCACTTGTTATCCTTTTTTATCTACAATGAATACAGCACCACAAAGCATCGAACAATTGCTCTTACGAGCTCGTGAAATGGCGGGTTTATCATTAACCGAACTAGCCCACCGACTTCACGTTCAACTTCCTGATAACCTTCGAAGAGAAAAAGGATGGACAGGCCAACTATTAGAATTATGGTTAGGCGCCACGGCTGGCAGTAAACCAGAACAAGATTTCCCCCAATTAGGGGTTGAACTAAAATCACTCCCTATTGATCGAAATGGTAGAGCACTGGAAAGTACTTATGTCTGCATGACCCCTCTACTTCATGCTCAGGGAGAAACTTGGCAAAGCAGTAGTGTCCGAAACAAATTATCCAGAGTCCTCTGGATCCCCGTTTTAGCCGAGCGAGAAATCCCCATTGTTAACCGTACAATCGGCTCTCCTATTCTATGGCAGCCAACGCCAAAACAAGAAGCTATCCTTAAACAGGATTGGGAAGAATTAATGGAAGCTATCGCACTTGGCAAAGTTGAACAACTAACCGCCCGACATGGAACTGCACTTCAACTTCGTCCCAAAGCAGCCAACAGTCGTGTCAGGACCAAAGCTTATGGTCCGAGGGGCCAATTGATTGATACCCTTCCAAAGGGCTTCTATTTACGCAGAAGTTTTACACAAAACCTAATAAATGAGTACTTTTTGCTATAAACGACTATTATTCTACTGTAAGGGCGAGCTAATATTGACCAATTGCTTACCATCAACAAGAATTACTATGATGTCTCAGGGAATATTTAGATTAGGTTGAGGAATGTTACGATGGCATTAAAGAAACAATACATGAAGTCACGTCCGGAAGTTCGTGTTACTTTTGAAGTAAGTAAACAGGCAGCACAGAATGCAGCTAAAATCTTTCTGTTAGGGGAATTTAATAACTGGAGCCCTGTTGAGTTAGAACATCTAAAAAATGGTAAATTCAGAACTGTTCTCAAGCTTCCGACTGACCAACAGTCTTGTTATGAATTTCGCTATAAATACTGTGATCCTGATGGTAGCGAAAAATTCGATAATGACTGGGAAGCAGATGCTTACTATCCAAACGAATTTGGCGAAGATAACTCTGTGGTCATTGTGACTCATTAAGTCCAATATAAAACAAAAGCCCGGCATCGCCGGGCTTTTGTCATTTTTAAAGAAAAACTTATTTCTTATCCAGTTTTTCTTTAATACGTGCTTTCTTACCTGACAGATTACGCAGATAGTAGATTTTAGCACGGCGAACATCACCACGACGTTTCACAGCTATGCCTTCAATTAACGGACTGTGAGTCTGGAATACACGTTCAACACCTTCACCGCTAGAAATCTTACGAACAGTGAAAGATGAATGTAAACCACGGTTACGTTTAGCGATTACAACGCCTTCAAAAGCCTGTAAACGTTCACGGTTACCTTCTTTTACTTTAACCTGAACGACAACTGTATCACCTGCAGCAAATGCAGGGATATCTTTTTTCATTTGCTCTTGTTCGAGCTCTTTAATGATATTGCTCATCTTTTCTCATCCTAGTAATAACTGAAACTGATCTAATTTACTCGTTATTTTCACGAATATACTCAGCAAGTAATGCTTGCTGTTTGTCAGTCAGAGCTAGAAGCTTTAATAACTCTGGTCGTCTTTGGTATGTCCGTCCCAGTGATTGTTTTTCCCGCCAACGCGCAATTTCTTGATGATTTCCACTCAACAGTACACTGGGTACAACTTCACCATCCAGCTCATGTGGACGGGTATAATGAGGGTAATCCAATAAACCGTTCATAAAGGAATCCTGTTCAGCTGATGCCTTATCACCTAAAACCCCCGGAACCAACCGGGAAACGGCATCAATCATAGTCATTGCAGGCAATTCACCACCACTTAGGACATAATCCCCTACAGACCATTCTTCATCAACATGCGATCGAATCAATCGCTCATCGATTCCTTCATATCGTCCAGCCAAAAAAATCAATTTTTCAGATTTTGCCAGCTCAACCGCACCAGCCTGATTAAACGGTTTTCCTTGAGGAGAAAGATAAATAACCTTTGCCTGACTACCTAATACTTCTTTTGCAGCTTCAATCGCATCTTTAAGCGGTTGAACCATCATAAGCATTCCAGGACCACCACCATAAGGGCGGTCATCAACGGTATGATGCCGATCATGGGTAAAATCCCGGGGATTCCAACTCTCCAGCGCAATCAAACCGCGCTTAATCGCTCGTCCCGTGACACCATACTCGCTAATCGCATCAAACATTTCCGGAAACAGCGTAATAACGCCCATCTGCAGTAATAGCAATTTATCATCCATCAGGAAACCTAAAAACCAGGGTCCCAATCAACTGTAATAATCTTAGATTCGCGATCAACCTGATCAACCATCTGAGATTCAATAAACGGAATCAACCGTTCTTTTTTACCGAATGCATCTTTGAGATTAGCTTTGACAACCAAGACATCATTCGAGCCCGTTTCCATCAAATCTGAAACCAGACCTAAATGATACCCGTCACGATTAATGACCTGCATTCCGAGAAGTTCGCGCCAATAAAATTCATCATCAGCCAACTCTGGTAATGCAGAAGCTTCAACAGCAATATCCAATCCCGTCAGGGTCTGTGATTGCTCCCGAACATCAAAACCTTTCAACTTAGCAATTAAAGAATGGTTATGCCGACGCCAAGCGTCAATTTCCACAGATTGCCATTGGCCATCTTTACCGATGAACCAATTCACATAATCAAAAATTGCTTCGGTTTGCTCGGTAAAAGAGTTCACTTTCAGCCAACCTTTAATGCCATAGACTCCGCCGAGACGACCTACAATGACAACTTCCGGATGACTCATGACGATCTTCTACCTTAATAATTGATTGATTTAAGCCGCTACCTGAGCGTCTTTAATCAGTTTTTCTACGCGAGAAGAAACAGATGCACCCTGACTAATCCAGTGTGTAATACGTTCCATATTCAAACGAACATTTTCAACTTCGCCTTTCGCAACAGGATTATAAAAACCTAAGTTTTCAATAAACCGACCGTTACGAGCGTTACGGCTGTCAGCTACAACAACCTGATAAAATGGCCGTTTTTTCACGCCACCACGTTGTAAACGAATGGTAACCATATCGTCCTCATCTAATTAATAAATTTTGCCCAAGTTTGAGCATCCGCTAATTGAAGCCGCGAAATTCTACCCTTTTTTGATAAAAATGCAAGCCAAAGGCAACCTTTGACTAGCATTTAAACGAAAGACTTCAATAAATAATTATGAAGTATGTCTTCTTTGATCGTGGGCTTGTGCCAACAAATTGCGACTTTCTTTCAGGAACTGCTGAGCATAATCTCCAAACCACTCCCGGACTTTAGCAAATTCCTGAATAAATGCATCTCTATCATATTGTTCAAGCATTTCAAGCATTTCTCCAAACCGTTCATGATAACGCCTTATCATCTCAAGATTTTCAGGTTGAGACATAATAATATCAGCATAAAGCTGCGAATCCTGAGCAAATAACCGTCCGACCATAGCCAGCTCAAGCCGGTAAATCGGAGAGCTTAAATCGAGCAATAATTCCAAATCCGGTGTTTCTTTTGCCAAATGAACCCCGTAAGCAAACGAAGTAAAATGTCTCAAAGCCTGAATCAGCGACATGGCATGATCATGTTTCTCACCTGGTGCCGGGTATAAATGAGCCCCCCAGATCCCAATTTGTTCCAAAAACCATTGATAATGCTCACTTCCACGGCCATCACTATAAACGACAACCTGCTTGGCAAAACTTGCCACATCGGGCCCGAACATAGGATGTAAACCGACAACCGGGCCTTGATGGGCCTGGAGCATAGCCTGCAAAGGTCTAGCTTTAATACTGGTCAAATCGGCCAAAATGCAATTATTGGACAAATGAGTCAATTGTCCAATAATCTGTTCAGTAATATGAATGGGAACAGAAACAATCACAACAGATGCATTTTTTAGCATCTCCTCTGAATCGGTGCCCCAGTCATCTTTCTCAAGTACTTTAACCTCATATCCAGACGCCAAAAACATTCGGACAAATAGCCCACCGAGCTGACCTGCTCCACCGACGACGACAATTGGGCCGATATCAGGATTGACCTGTTTAAAGCCCCGACCATGTTCGCTACTATATGAATCGCGCATAATCCGGCGGAGTATATCTTCAATTAGCGGTCCCGGGACCTTCAGCGATTCAGCTTCCTCACGCCGTTTAGCTATCATTTGAGCTTCACGTTCAGGAACATAAATAGGCAACCCATGCTCTCTTTTAACAGCACCGACTTCATGAACTAACGCCAAACGCTCAGCTAAAAGTTTAATGAGTCGCTGGTCCACTGCATCAATTTTATCCCGTAATGAAGCTAAAGGATGTTGATCACTCATCGAAAGGCTCCAGGCGCTTACTCAAATGGCCTGTCAGCGCATGATACATTTCAAAAAGAACCTTCTCTGTAGTTTGCCAGTCAATACAAGCATCGGTCACTGACACACCGTACTTCAAATCACACACCGGTTGTTCACTTGACTGATTTCCTTCATTAATGTTGCTCTCAATCATCAAACCTATAATCGACCGGTTTCCTTCTTGAATCTGATTCACAACATTCCAGGCGACCAATGGTTGTAATCGATGATTTTTATTTGAATTACCATGGCTACAATCAACAATCATGCAAGGTTCAAGACCCGCTTCGCGCATAGATTCTTCAGCCAAAGCCACATTCACTGAATCATAGTTAGGCTGTTTACCACCACGCAAAATAACATGACCGTCGGGGTTACCATGGGTTTGCAGTAAAGAGACCTGCCCCTGGGCATTAATTCCCATAAACCGATGCGGTGCAGAAGCTGAGCGCATTGCATTAATTGCGGTTTGCAAATTGCCATCGGTTCCATTTTTAAATCCAACAGGCATTGATAAACCACTGGCCATTTCCCGGTGAGTCTGCGATTCAGTTGTTCTTGCACCAATAGCAGACCAACTGAATAACTCATTAAGATATTGAGGACTAATCGGATCTAACGCTTCAGTTGCAGCAGGAAGCCCTAACTCGGCAATCCATGTCAATAACTCACGCGCTTTATGCATGCCAGTTTCAATATCAAAACTATTGTCCATATGAGGATCATTAATGAAACCTTTCCAACCGACTGTCGTCCGCGGCTTTTCAAAATAAACCCGCATCACGATAAATAATTTATCCCGGTATCGATCATGCAGAGCTTTAAGTCGTCTGGCATAATCTTTAGCTGCATCCATATCATGAATGGAACAGGGTCCACTAATTACTAAAAAACGTGGATCACGCTTATGGCAGATATCGGCAATAGTCTGTCTTGAATCCAGGACAAACTGTTCAGCTTCTTCTGATAATGGCAACTTGGCTCGCAGTTCAGCAGGCGTAATCATGACCTGCTCGGAATGGATATGTTTATCGTTGATCAAATCGGTTTGCATCTGACCTGTATACTCCTGCAATGAATTGACGGTTCGCCTCGCAGACATGTTAATGAGTAACGATTGCTTAGGTTTAGGTTAAACATCAACAAACCTTGAGATCTGATTACCCAGGAATGGCTAAATTATATTCAAAATACATTTCAGACCAATATGTATTAACTCAACACACCCATGATAAACAGCCCTGAGGCAAAAATAAGTTAAGCTCCCCACGATACCAGTGAAAACGGGTTTTGCAAGCCTATCCCTTCATCCATTTTGGAGATTATTCATACTATTTTTTCTAGCAATACCGCACTTTTGATCAGACCTTCTGGATTTTCTCACCATGAACAAATAATCTCTCGCCAGAGGAGATGCATGAAGAGGAATAACCTGAAATGACCATCATGCCTAATGGATTCTTAGTTATTTCATTAATTCAGCAAATGAGCCTCTTTCTAGTTATTGCCTATTTACTCAGTAAAACCCCATTATTCACGCCCATCGTTCATCTCTCACAACGATTCTCACACCAAATTTTTGTGTATATTCTCTTTTCCTGTTTCTGTATTTTAGGCACTTATTTTGGTCAACCGGTACATGATGCCATTGCTAACACTCGAGCAATTGGTGCTGTTTTAGGGGGACTTTTTGGTGGTCCACTGGTTGGGTTTTTAGTCGGGCTTACCGGTGGAATACATCGTTATCAGTTTGGTGGGTTCACCGATTTAGCCTGCGCAATATCAACAACCACCGAAGGTTTATTTGCAGGATGTATCTATGCAGTCTTTCGTCACCACCGTCGTTTTGCTGATGAACTCTATACTCCCAAATTTGTGTTCATCGTAACCTTCATCGCTGAATGCCTGCAAATGCTCATACTTTTGATGGTTGCCAAGCCATTTAACGAAGCCTTCGAACTTGTCAAAGCAATTGCCGCCCCCATGCTGTTAGCCAACAGCTTAGGAGCGGCTTTATTTATGGCAATGATTTGTGACCGTAAATCAATTCATGACAAATTTAGTCGAACCTACTCAGCAAAGGCTCTTCGACTTGCCCAAAGAATTTTAGGCGTACTCCCTGATCTTACATCTGATAGTGCCAGACAAATGGCCGATATATTAAAACAGGAGACAGGAGTATCAGCCGTTGCCATTACCGATAAAAAAAGAGTCCTTGCATTCATTGGCGAAGGCGACGATCACCATCTACCTGGCACAGAAATCACCTCAGAGCTGACAAAACAAGCTATCAATAAAAATAAAGTCGTATTCGCCGACGGTGTTCAGATACGATATCGATGTAATTGTATCCAACACTGCCCTTTAACCTCTGCGCTTATCATTCCTTTACGGTGTGCCGGTGACGTCATAGGAACGGTTAAATTGTATGAATCAAAACGCAAACTATTTTTAACCATCAACCGGACATTAGGTGAAGGAATCGCCCGTATTATTGAAGAACAATTAATCAACAGTCGTTACCAACAACAGGAAACCTTGTTAACTCAAGCCGAATTAAAATTAGTCCGGGCCCAGATTCATCCCCACTTTCTATTTAATGCCTTAAATATAATTGCTGCCGTTATCCGTAAAGACGGACAACAAGCAAGACAACTGATCATCAATCTATCCTATTTTTTAAGAACCAGTCTGAAACATCAGGAATCGGTCACCATAGCTGATGAGCTAAACGGCATACGAGCTTACCTGAATATTGAACAAGCTCGTTTTGGTCATCGACTCCAAATCAAAATCGATATACCCAATAGTTGGATGGCCATAAAACTTCCCAGTTTTACTCTACAACCATTAGTTGAGAACGCGATCAAACACGGGCTATCCCAAAAATTGGGAGCAGGAATACTCTCGATTTATACCCATACCGAACACGAACAAAATTTTTTAGTTATTGAAGACAACGCTGGTTTGTATCATCCATCCCCTGACGATTCAACAATTTCCAAAACAGGGCTGGGCCTACACATTGTTGATACCCGTCTGCGCAATCATTTTGGCAGCGAATATTCACTTCGTATCAGTTGCCAAAATGGCCAATTCACCCAAGTTAAAATCCCCATTCCCGGAGGCACAGATGATCAACGCTATCTTGGTTGATGATGAACCGTTAGCCCGAGAAGAATTACGAATTCTTTTAGAACAGGATCATCGTTACCAAATCGTCGCCGAATTTGACAATGCAGTTCATTGTCTGAGTGAATACATGAACTTTAATGCCGATGTATTATTTGTCGATATTAATATGCCCAAAATCACAGGGATTGAATTACTCAAAATCCTTACAAATAAGCCTTTGCCTAAAATTGTACTAGTCACCGCCTACGAAAATTATGCTTTGCAAGCCTTCGAAGATGCAGCATTTGACTATCTGCTTAAACCAATTGATGAACAGCGGCTACATAAGACTCTGTCAAGATTATCCCAAACAATTCAACCTAATAAAAAAACCACGCATTTATCGCTCCTCCCCTGTTATAACAACCAACAACAACAATGGATCCGCTGTGAAAGTATCGAATATGCATTTTCAGATCTTGGTGGTATCCATATCTTTGACGGAAACGAGCATCACCATACTCAACTCACATTAACGCAGCTTGCGCAAGAATTAGGATTAATTCGTTGCCACCGGCAATATCTAATCCACCCAGAAGCAATCCAGGCGATTACACTCATTTCTGGAAGAGGAGGTGAATTAACCTCGCGTAGTGGACAAAAAATTCCGGTAAGTCGTCGTTATCTAAAAGCATTACGAGAACTCTTCGCACTATCAAACTAAATGCTAGGGCGTGTTGACGTTTGGCGGTTGAATTTTGTTCAAATAAAACGCATTTTGAGCGCGACGCGGACTGTGAGGCTTAGTATCCTAAGGGAACAGGCCGCAACAGGGCTCAATACGCGTTTCAATGAACCCAAAGGGCCGCGTTTGCTGTTCATTTATTCTACGTTAGGTCCTGATTGTGGAGATGACTACACGGCACAGAACCTGCCTTGTCTAAATAAACAGCAAAAAGCTGCAAAAACCATCGCCAAACGTCAACATGCCCTAGGACATCTCTTATTTAAACCTGAAAAACATCATGATCCATTCTCCACAGAAAAAATAAACCGTATTAACTTCCAACATTTTACCGCTTGACCCGACAGGCAAACCGTTTAGCAACCTTGAGAACCACTCACAGCAAGCCAGAAGAATCTACATCATAAGTCATGTGTAATGCATCAGGGTGTGTTTATCTTGGGTGATTGAATTGGATTTTATTCAAATGAAACGCATTTTGGACACGGCGGGTCAGTGAAGCCTTTGCATGCTAAGAGAACAAGCAGCAACAAAGCTCAAGACACGTTTGGATAAAGCCAAAGGACAACGTTTGCCATACCACAGATAACAGCCCCAAAAGGAGTAAAGCAGAACAATCAAACAAGGAGGCCAAATATGGCATGGTTCATTTTTTGTGTAGCCGTATTAATCAGCGGTTACTTTATTTATGGCAAAATCATAGAAAAAATTTTCGGGCCTCAATCCGAGCGCCTAACACCGGCAACACAACTGGCAGACGGTGTTGATTATGTTGCCATGTCAGATAAGAAAGTCTATCTTGTTCAATTACTTAATATTGCAGGACTCGGCCCTATTTTTGGCCCAATTCTGGGTGCTCTTTACGGGCCTGTTGCGATGCTGTGGATCGTATTAGGGAGTATCTTCGCCGGAGCAGTACACGATTATTTCTCAGGGATGCTTTCTGTACGAGCTGATGGGGCTTCCGTTCCAACGGTTGTCGGGAATCAATTAGGTAATTTTGCAAAACATTTTATGAATGTTTTTGCCGTCATTCTGTTGTTATTAGTGGGCGTTGTTTTTGTTTTAGGTCCTGCGAAATTATTAGCCAGCATGATGCATGTCCATGTTGCTATCTGGGTATTTGCAATATTCTCCTACTACATCTTAGCTACGATCGTTCCAATCGATAAAATTATCGGTCGTTTCTACCCGATTTTTGGTGCCTTGCTCATATTCATGTCTGTTGGGCTGATGGTTGGTTTAGTATTTAGTCAGCATCTTTTCTACAATCAGGGGCTTCATTTCACAGAGAATCTTCATCCGAAAAATTTACCATTATGGCCTTTACTTTTTATCACTATTGCGTGCGGTGCGGTATCCGGATTTCACGCAACGCAATCCCCGCTCATGGCCCGCTGCATGAAAAATGAAAAATCAGGGCGTTTCATTTTTTACGGAGCAATGATCGCAGAAGGGGTCATCGCCTTAATCTGGTGTACTTTGGGATTATCATTTTATCACGACACAACCGCACTCAATGCAGCAATAGCTCAGGGAGGGCCAGCGGCTGTCGTTCATGATGTATCAACTTCACTACTTGGTGGAGTCGGTGGCATCTTGGCAATCTTAGGCGTCGTGATTCTCCCCATCACATCCGGCGATACTGCATTTAGAAGTGCCCGGTTAATCATCGCTGATTTTCTCAAACTCAGTCAAAAATCACTGGCAAGACGACTATGGATTTCCATTCCCATGTTTGCGATTGGTTATTTGATCACATTAGCTCAATTTGGCGTCATCTGGCGTTACTTTGGATGGGCCAACCAGACAACAGCCATGATCATGCTTTGGGCAGCAGCAGCCTATCTAGCTAAAGAAGGGAAATGCCACTGGGTCTGCTCGATCCCAGCAGCATTTATGACCTCCGTAACTTTTACCTATTTAGCACATGCGACAATCGGCTTTAATTTACCGATGTCAATTGCCACACCGATAGGCCTTGGAGTAACGGTAGCTGCAATGATCGCATTCTTATTGAAATTCAAAAATCGTCCTATAGACGAAGTAGAGATTCTAAAACAACAACGATAAATCAACCTGGAGAAACAAGCCGGTCTAGTCGGCTATTTCTTCTGATTTTTCTGAATCGATTCTATAATGGCAGTGGTGGAGCAGCCATCCTCAAAATTAAGAACTTTAACCTGCCCACCATTAGCTAGAACTTCCTGATGACCAGCTATTTCATTTACCTGATAATCACCACCTTTAACCAATAAATCTGGTAACATTCTGGCAATCAGTTTTTGCGGCGTATCTTCACTAAAACTCACCACCCAATCAACTGCAGCCAATCCGGCTAACACAGCCATTCGCCGCTCCAGAGGATTAACCGGTCGCCCTTCACCTTTTAACCGGCTAACTGAAGCATCATCATTAACAGCGACAATCAACCGATCCCCAAGACTACGAGCATGTGTCAGATAAGAAACATGCCCGGCATGAAGAATATCAAAGCACCCGTTTGTCATCACAACTTTCTCGCCCCGGCTCTTTGCAATATCAATGGCTTCTTTAAGCTGTTCCGGGGACATCACACCATATCCGCTATCATGGCCACCATAGATCAATTTAGCTAACTCTTGTGCATTTACTGTCGATGTTCCCAATTTACCAACGACAATACTCGCTGCGGCATTCGCTAATGCACAACTTTGCGCAAGACTCTGGCCTGCGGCAAGGCTTGCCCCAAGTGTTGCAATCACCGTATCACCGGCCCCGGTCACATCAAAAACCTCTTTTGCCTGCGCGGGTAAATGTAGCGGTGGCTTACCTGGCTCCAACAGTGTCATGCCATGCTCACTGCGTGTCACCAATAATGCGGCTAATTCAAGTTGCTCAATCAACTGAAGACCTTTTTGCTCTATTTCTTCCTCATCTTTACAGGCTCCGACAACCGCTTCAAATTCGCCAAAATTTGGAGTCAGTATGGTTGCCCCGCGATACTTTTCAAAATGACTTCCTTTCGGGTCAACCAGAACAGGCGTACCTACAGAACGAGCTGCCTGAATCAAAGACTGAACTTGAGCTAAAGCACCTTTATTGTAGTCAGACAGAACAACTACCTGATGCGAATCAAGTTGTTCTTTAAACCGATCAAGCAGAGGTTTCGCATCAACTTGGTGAAAACCTTCCTCAAAATCAAGCCGGATCAGCTGCTGATGACGACTCATAACACGTAATTTAGTAATCGTTGGATAATTGGCATAAGGCACAAGCTCACAATCGACACCAACATTCTGTAGCTGCCCATTTAAAGCATCCGCAGCTTCATCTTCCCCTACCATTCCAAGTAAGGTGGATTTTGCGCCAAGGGCAACGACGTTCAATGCGACGTTGGCAGCGCCACCGGGGCGTTCTTCATTTCGCTTTACATTAACGACTGGAACAGGTGCTTCGGGTGATATTCTTGCAGTAGAACCGTGCCAATAACGATCCAACATGACATCACCAACAACCAGAATTCGAAAATTTGCATATTCGGGAAGATTGACTTGCATTAAATAACCTACTAGGAAGAATAATCTTAAATCGTGTCAATGTCGGTAAGTTTAACATAGACACTTTGGAAAGCGGTTGTTTTTCCACTACAATGCACGTTTAATCCAACGTGTTTTTTGCATTTAGCGGTATTATTCATGGCCATCAGTACTCCTCCAAAATTAACGTGGCGAGCTTTTCTTCCCCAGTACTGGGGAGCATGGTTTATCATCGGTTTTTTATTCTTTTTAAGTATATTGCCTTCCCGACTTTCCTGGTCATTAGGACGATTACTCGGAAAAACAGCTAAACGTCTACTCAAATCACGCCGACATATTGCCAAAAAAAATCTGCAAATGTGCTTTCCCGATGCAAGTGAACAACAGCGCAAGCTATGGTTAGATGAAACATTCGAGCGCTTCGGATTAGCCATAGTTGATACCGCAACAGCCTGGTTCTGGCCACAACACCGTTTTCTCAAACATATGGATGTTGAGGGAGGAGATTATCTGGAGCACCTGAGAGAACAGGGCCAGACAGGAGGGATCCTCATCATCAGTATGCACTTTTATACGCTCGAATGGCACGCAAGAATGTACGGGACGATCGACCCTGGTGTCGGAGTATATCGTCCCAATAGCAGCCCGGTATATGAACATTTCCAGCACAGGGCACGAATACGCTGTAATCATTATCTGGTTGACCGACACGATGTCCGAGGAATGATTAAAGCGCTGCGCAAAGGCGAAGCCCTCTGGTATGCCCCTGATCATGATTATGGGAAAAAGGCGTCTGTTTTTGCCCCATTTTTCGCAGTCCCTCATACTTCAACAGTTACAGGGACATCAACACTCGCCCGTGTCAAAGGGGTTCGACCGATCATCAGTTATGCCAGACGCCATACTGACAAACCTGGTTATACGCTGGTAATCAAACCTCTGGAGGGAAATTATCCAAGTGGTGACGAGCAGACTGATGCAACTTTAATCAATCAACATATTGAAACAGCCATCAAAGAACAATTACCCGAATATATGTGGATCCATCGGCGATTTAAAACACGTCCGGAAGATGAAGAATACCCTTATTAACCAAGGGGTATCATTCAATTCACAACATAATAGATTGCAACAAAAAGGAGACGCTATATACCTAAAAAGTGTCCCCAGATTGCTTCAACTTTTTTCATACAGCTTAATAAATCTGACAATTTTTTCCGTGCAACTAATCTACTGTGTGCCTGCAAAACCTGACGGTGTCCTTCATTACGAATTTCAATATACGTACTCATCAAAGTCCGCATGTCACATTCAGACAATAAACCAACTTGCATAGCCGTCTCAAAAATACGTATATTATCAGACCACTTAGCCAATTCCGGATTTTGATTGCTATACAAAAGCACCAGATATTGAGCAACAAATTCAATATCGACCATACCTCCCGGGGCCTGCTTTAAGTCAACCATTGAATCATCAGAACGGTCCAGATGAATACGCATCTTCTCTCTCATATCAACAATTTCTTGCTGTAATGTTTTCTCATCACGAAATCGACCTAAGATGAACTGACGGATCTTATTAAAAGACGCAATGATATCAAGATCCCCATCGATGGCCCGGCTACGAACCAATGCCTGATGCTCCCATGTCCAAGCCTGTTCGCGCTGATAGTCCCGAAAGGAATCCAGCGATGTAACCAATAATCCTGAATTGCCAGATGGCCGAAGTCGCATATCAACTTCATATAAAACACCCGCACTACTACGAGTTTGAAACAGATGCATGATACGTTGAGCCAGACGTAAATAAAATTGTTTACTATCAATCGATTTAAGCCCGTCAGTTGGTGCATAACTCTGGCAGTTATGAATAAAAACCATGTCAAGATCGGAACCATAACCCAGCTCGATTCCCCCAAATTTGCCATAACCAATGACAGCAAACCCGCGTTGACGCGTATTGACATCAATAACCCCTGAGGGCAAACCATAACGGACAACCATCTGCTGCCAGGCTAAATCAACAACCTTCGTCGTTAAAGCTTCAGCCAGGGCAGTCAAGTGATCACTCACTTTCATCAGAGGAAGTACATCTGCAATATCCGCAGCAGCGATCTTAAGCATCTGAATCTGCTTAAATTGACGCAAACCTTCAATCTGCTGCTCTAAATCATCGGGTTCAATGCGCAACATAAATTCATCGAGCTGAACAGCATAACAACTCTCGTCCACAGGTTGATAGAGCGTTTGGGGATCTAATAATTCATCTAATAACAACGGGTAATTACTAAGCTGTTCAGCCACCAATATACTTGCATCACACAAACGTAGTAACTGTTTCAGTGCTCCGGGATTTTCTAATAAAAGCTGTAAATAAGCAGTTCTGGTTAGAATTTTCTCCAGTATCAAGAAAATACGCTCAGCAAGCTTTTCAGGCTTCGAATATCCTGCTATAAATTGCAATAATCCCGGCATCAACTGATCAAGCGTTATCCGGCCTTTCTCTCCCATCACCCGCCTGAGTGATCGTTGACGGAATTGACGAACCAATTGATAAAATGGCTCAGTAATAGAAGAAACTTTATGACAAATCTCGTCATCTTCTTCAAGCCAAAGTCCGTCATACACGCCATCAACTTCTTGCTCTTCTGGCAGAGGATGACCAAACGTATCATCAAATAACCGACTAACCTTCTGTAATACCTGAATTATTCGATGATATGCATCAGCCCAGGAATGCTCGCCAAGCGCCCAGGCAAGACGACTCTGGTTCAATTTATCTTCCGGAAGATCCTGAATTTGTTGATCACCAATCTGTTGAAGCAGATTTTCCAGATGCCTCAAAAACAGATAACTCGAACGCAGTATATCGACAGAAGTTTCATCCAGAATTTTTTCTTTTCCAAGAACGCTCAGAGCATCAAGTAAGGAACGCTGCTGCAGATGAGGAATTCGTCCGCCCCAAATAAGCTGCAATGCCTGAACAATAAATTCAATCTCCCGGATCCCACCACGCCCGAGTTTTATGTTGTCAGTTAAACCTTTTCTTCGAACTTCTGTCAGAATCATCGCCTTCATCCGGCGCAAAGACTCAACCACTGAAAAATCAATATATCGCCGGTAAACAAAAGGACGTAATAATTTAAGAAGAGCCTGATCCTGAGTCCCGTCATTCATGCAACGCGCTTTTACCATCGCATAACGTTCCCAATCACGTCCATGGTTCTGATAATAATCCTCCATCGCTGCATAACTGACAGCCAACGGACCTGATTCGCCAAAAGGGCGTAAGCGCATATCAACCCGAAACACAAACCCATCGGCACTAACATGACCAAGAAGCTGGATCAATTGCTGCCCAAGACGAATAAAATATTGCTGATTAGGAATTCTTCGCCGTCCGCCCTGGGTCATTCCCTGTTCGGGATAACAAAAGATAAGATCAATATCTGAAGAAAAATTAAGCTCACTCCCTCCCAGTTTTCCCATAGCCAAAACACATAGAGGGATTGGATTGCCCTGTTCATCACAGGGAAGCCCATTGAGAGCCTGAGATTGATTGATTAACCAGTTTAATCCTGCCACCACAGCGCAATCAGCTAACTCTGATAACCAACGAATACTGTCTCGAACATCTATCTGACCTGAAAATTCAAACCAGGCTATCCAAAGAAGAATACGATTGCGTCGCTGGCGTAACCAGCTACGCGCCATAGTTTCATCCAGATTATTTAATGCCCGCTCCCACAAAGACCGGTCCAACAGATTTGTCATCTGTTCTTCAAAACAGCCGCCAAGAGTTAACTCAATCAACCAGTCAGGATGGCGCCTGCACTGCTCAAAAATAAAATCGCTGGCAGCAAGCATTGAAGACACAAAATCAGAATATTCTTCTAACGAAGATAATTCATGATGTTCATCCAAAAGTTGTTGCCAACGACGAGCCCCCTGTTTTTGTAAATCCGGCCAATGCACTAACTGCAATAAGACCTCCGTTATGCTTTCTATGCTTTATCCGTTGAAGTCGATTCATCTTCAAAACTAAATTCCTGACTGATTTTATGTAGCTGACTACCATGTTTCTCAATCAGTTGCGCTGTTTCTACCAGCTCATCAATCACCGTAACACCGCCCTGAATCAATTCTTTCACTTGAGTCAGGTTTTCGTTCATCTGTTCTGTCACTGTGCTCTGCTGCTCAGAAGCCGTTGCTATTTGATAATTCATATCAGCGATATTTTTTACCTGGTTTACGATCTGCTCAAGACCTTCCCCCGCATTACTCGCCTGTTCAACACTCTGCTGAGCATAATCAACACTTGCAGACATCAATTCTCCAGCTTCTTGGGCACTACTTTGCAACTGCTCAATCATCTGCTGAATTTCAACTGTGGCATTTTGAGTCCGCTGAGCCAGATTCCGGACTTCATCAGCTACCACTGCAAACCCACGGCCATGCTCACCGGCCCTTGCCGCTTCAATAGCTGCATTAAGCGCCAATAAATTAGTCTGTTCAGAAATTGCATTAATCGTCTCAACAACGCTGCCGATTTTCCCGACCCGTTCTTCAACATGGTTGACTGACTGCGATGAGCTCTCAATATTTTTAGCTAACTGATTAATAGTTTTAATGCTTTTGACAACATCATTATTACCCTGAACCGCTAATTGATTAGCTTCATTCGTTGCCTGTGACGCCTGTTCTGCATGGTCAGCCACATCATGAACAGTCGCAGCGACTTCACTCATAGCTGTTGCCAGCTGCTCTATTTGAGAAAATTCATCCTGAGTTGCTTCTTTGGTTTCATCCATACAGATGGTCATCTGCTCAGCGACATCCTGTAACTGCCGGGTAATTTTGCTTTGGTATGCAAAAACTTTAACTAAATCCAAACGAGCATCATTAGCTGCCTGTTCAATCTGTCCGAACTCATCACGAGATCCCATCATATTTGGGACTGAAAAATCCTTATTGGCCATAAGCTTTAGCTGACTACTCAACAAATGGACTTGTTTCATCAATACATTGGCAGCAATCATCAAAACAACAATAAAGACAATCGCAATCAATACCGTGATAATCAGGCTCGTTTCTAAAAAACGATTAACAACACCTTCCATAAAATTATTGGCCTGACTCAAAACCAATTTTTGACCATTTGCCAGAGGCCACGTCAAGATAAATTGGTCATTAGATACAGCTAATTGCTTTGAATCAGGAACGACTGATGGAACATCACCTTTCACCGTATTGCCCGATGAGTCAACGACTGCCAAATGATAATGAAGATTCGTTTTAATCATTGCATTTAAAAATGCCTGATCGTCAGAATGCTGGTCAACAATATCCGCTAGCTGGCGGGCTTCATTTCGCATTACTTTAACATCTGACTGCTCTAATCCCTGGCTGACCAGATAAGTATCAAAAAATGATTTACCAACAAGCACTAAAAAACTACTGAAAAGTAACACATAAATTTTCTGTTTCAGACTAATTCGAGTAATTAGATGTTCCCATTGCGACAATATCGCTTGCTTCATCTGACGATCCTTTTCAACTAGACAGAGTGTCTTCTTTCGTATAATTATGACCAATAATGATTATCGGCGGCAATCAATCAAACTTAAATCGGATATCTGGCTCACGTTATTTTACATTACACCTTGATATCACCACCCCATTTGATTTTAAATATTAAGACATAATTCATATTAACACCTTATGAATTAACACAATTTGTTAAAAAAATCGATATTTTGAGCCATTTTCATAAAAACTTATCAAAACCAGAGATAAAGAAACCAATAAATACTATTTCAATAAAATTTTTCACTAAAATATACTGTATTTTCCATTCAAAATAATACAAAAAGGGCTTTTATTAAATCACCTCAATTCTGTATGAAAAATCAAATGAATGATCATTCATGACGCTGCATCAAAACTATTTTCGAATAACAGTTAAATAGTAAAAAGGAAAAACGAATCTCTAATAGAAAAGGCAATACTCAATGGAGACATTGAATATGTTCAACAACGAGTACCTGAATACACACCATTCACCAGAGGCTGTAGGTTCTGGGTGATAATTCTTGTAGTGTTTATTTAGACCAGGCAGGTACCATGTGACAATAAACAAAACCGGAACCTGGTGACCAACCTAAATACAATCAACAAATGTATGATTTAAAAATTATTCCCTGTGCCAATAATCCGTACGAGCTAAGGCCTCTATACGAGTAAATTCGATAGCATCCGTAATGGATTCCCGTTTACGATGTAACCATTTACAAACCTGACGAATATCCTCATCGTCATCATCACTTTCTTCAATCAATTCAGCGATAGGCTCAAGTAACTGTAAATCGTCAACGCCACCTAAAATATCCAACCATAACAACCTGAAATCATCCCGTTCTTCTGCAAGAAACAGATCGCCAAGACAATTTCCAACCATCAGATTGCGACGCAAGCGTCCTGACATACGGGTATATTGCTCAAAGCTTATCGACTCAGATCCAAAATCAGAATTACGAAGTTCCTGCCAACTCAGCTCTAAAGCCTGCTCAGCAAAATCGAGCAATTCAATCTGTTGCACAGAAGATACCCGCTCGCCTTGGTATAACCAGCTCACAATATCAACCATTAACCGGTTATAACGCGGACTACTCAGAAGTTTTAACACGTCGTCTGCATCAGGCAGTTGTTTCAGTCTATCTTCCAACTGTCGTGAAAGCGTTCTGCGATTATTCAATTTACGAATAAATGCACCATGCTGATCCAATAATTTCTCAATGCTTAACGCTTCTTCCAGCCAGCTAAGCTGACGTAACCACCATAGTAATTCGGCATGCCAGGGACAATTAAAATCAACGACATCCTGATAAATATTAAAAACCTGATGCATCAGCATAGAAGCTTGTTTCAGTTGTATCAATGCTTTCAAATCATGCGACTGAATGTACAACTGCTGGTGATATTGCCAATGGTGCATGGCATATTCCAGACTCTGAATGAAAGCCTCAGGAATAGACATATCAGCGGATAACGGGACAAAATGCAATAAAGAAGGTTGTTCATGAGGAGTCTGGTCTGCCAAGGCATATCCCCTTTTAGCCTTACTACTGGACGATAACTGCAGTCCTGACAATTCAGTTAAACGGCCTGCCAAATAGAAAAGTTGGGCTATATCGCCTTTCACCAGTTCCAGCTCTATCTCCTGAATAGGTTCCTGTTTTTCACCAGACTGCAGAAAACCACAATCTAGAGCAACCTCAATCAGGGTTTCGTTATCTAAATCTACCAACCAGGTCGTTCGTGAAAAATCAGTCACGAAAATAGGGATAAGCTGTTGCTCTAGAGCATCCAGTTCAATATCGTCAGGCCAACTTAGCTGCTCAAAGCGAGCTAATTGAGGATGATTACCTTCAATGACCTGATTATATTCAGGACGTTCATGTAATCCACCGATATTCCGACCCGCGGTTTTTATGGTTTGTACATTCTGCTCATCACCGGCACGTATCCGGAGTCCCATCCGCCATTTTTTAAGATGTCGCTCAGCCGTATCAAAATAAACACTACGCAGATGTCTCTCTTCATGTTGGAGAACCGAGAACTTCTCCAAAATTTGCTGAAGTTCGCCAACACAACCGTCTGGTGCATAGAATTTCAGTTCAATTTCACTATTCATAGTTCAACTGTTGTCGGATTACCTTACCTTTATTAATTGATATTCATGCAGCATATCACAATCGGTGTAAAATGCAGAGATGAAGAATCTACTTGCAAGCATGTCAGTTTCCGTTAACATCGCGAGCGAAGGACAAATATCGTTGTCAAAGGCGACAGGACTATAGCCATGCCCACC
This sequence comes from Candidatus Celerinatantimonas neptuna, assembly GCA_911810475.1. Classification (NCBI taxonomy): domain Bacteria; kingdom Pseudomonadati; phylum Pseudomonadota; class Gammaproteobacteria; family Celerinatantimonadaceae; genus Celerinatantimonas; species Candidatus Celerinatantimonas neptuna. The sequence goes on along the minus strand of OU461276.1, from coordinate 2,301,593 downwards.
AATACACTACTCAGCTTATTTGCAAAATCTCCAATCAAGCCACTAGAAGAGCATATCAGTAAAGTTCATCATTGTTGTGAGAATTTGGTTCCATTTTTCGAAGCCGTTTTTGCAGATGACTGGGATAAAGCTACCCACTACAGAGAAAATATTACAACCTGCGAAAAAGAAGCAGATAAACTCAAACGCAATATTCGTCTCAACCTTCCCCGCGGTATATTCATGCCGGTTCAACGCTCTGATTTGTTAGAGCTTCTCACCCATCAGGATCGAATCGCTAATCGGGCAAAAGACATCAGTGGACGAGTCATTGGCAGGCAGCTCTATATTCCTAAAGAATTACATTCACTATTTATGCAATATCTAAAACGAAGCCTTGATGCCACTGAAAAAGCTAAAGAAGCAATCAATGAACTCGAAGATTTATTAGAAGCCGGATTCCGTGGTCGGGAAGTCGATTTGGTAACCAACATGATTAATGAGCTAGATCAAATTGAAGATGATACAGATCTCATGCAAATAGAACTTCGCAGTAAACTCAAACAATTAGAGCCTCAGCTAAACCCAATAGATGTCATGTTTTTGTACAACATGCTTGAAAAAGTTGGCGAATTAGCCGATCAGGCATTACGAGTTGGAGCACGCTTAGAATTAATGGTTTTTAGAGCTTAACCGGTTTCATCGTCTCAATATATTTTCTACAAACGTAATCATTTAAGCAAGTTTATGTCATTGATATAACACGACTCTCATATATTAGAGAGGAAATGAGTGCAACTTTAATTAAGCAGTACAAGGTTTTTATATGGAAATCATCACCCATTACGGCACGACCTTTGTAATCATTGCCGCTGTTTTTGGTTTTATTATGGCTTGGGGTATTGGCGCAAATGATGTTGCGAATGCAATGGGAACATCTGTCGGTTCAGGAGTCCTAACCATTAAAAAAGCAGTCCTTATTGCAATGATCTTCGAATTTTCAGGTGCTTATCTTGCCGGCGGTGCTGTCACCAATACTGTCCGTAAAGGAATTATCGACCCGGGTCTGTTCGCTCATCAACCACAATTACTCGTTTATGGAATGATTGCTTCTTTGCTCGCAGCAGGAGCCTGGTTATTAATCGCTTCCTATCAGGGATGGCCTGTCTCAACAACCCATTCAATTGTCGGCGCCATCATAGGATTTGCCTGTGTTTCTCTTGGCCCTCACGCTGTGACCTGGATGAAAGTAACCAGTATCATCGGAAGTTGGATCATTACACCACTCATTGCAGGTGTCATCGCTTATTTTTTGTTTACCAGTGCCCAACTACTCATATTCAACAATCAAAACCCCATCCAGGCCGCAAAACGATATGTTCCTGGATATATGTTTCTGGCCGGATTCGTCCTCTCGCTGGTCACTATAAAAAAAGGTCTCAGTCACATTGGGTTAAATTTCGCACCATCAACAGGATATTTGTTAGCGATAGGAATTGGCTTATCAATCTCCATTGTCGGCCGATTGATTATCAACCGGCTTGATATCGAACCCAATGCAGATCAGCAAATGCATTACACGAATGTTGAAAAGATCTTTGCTGTATTAATGGTGATGACAGCTTGCTGTATGGCCTTCGCTCATGGTTCTAATGATGTAGCCAATGCCATCGGTCCTCTGGCAGCTGTTGTCAGTGTTGTCTCTCATCACGGTCTTATTGCTTCTTCAACACAGCTCGCCTGGTGGATTTTACCTCTAGGAGGATTAGGAATTATTGCCGGTCTTGCTGTTCTTGGACACAACGTCATCGCAACGGTCGGCAAAGGAATTACGCATCTGACCCCCAGCAGGGGATTTGCCGCCGAACTTTCAGCTGCATCTACCGTGGTTATCGCATCAGGTACCGGACTTCCTATTTCAACGACACAAACACTCATCGGAGCGATTCTTGGCGTAGGAATGGCACGAGGGATTGGAGCTCTTAATCTTGGGATTATCCGCAAAATTATTGTTTCATGGATCATAACCCTGCCTGCGGGGGCTGTTTTTGCCATTATTTTTTACTATATTTTACTAGCTTGTTTTCAATAACTATTTGAGGACAGTTGAGTCAGAAGAGGGAAAGACTTAAACTGAATCCCACTTCTTTTATTCGAACTGATATGGAAAATGAGACAGCTTGTGAAATACAAACTCCTGCTTTCAGTACTCGTCACAGGGATCAGTTTCGGTGCCTGTGCTGCACCGCGCTATATTACCAATGATCTTTTTATTTATTTGCACTCAGGCCCCGGTAATAATTACCGAATTGTCGGAACAGCTAATGCTGGCGATAAAGTTAACGAAATTGATTACGACAGTGACAGTGAATACGCACAAATTCAATTAAGTTCAGGAAAAGAAGGTTGGATTGAAGCGGATAAACTGACCAACACGCCGAGCTTACAAAATCGCCTAACGGCAACCCAGCAAAAACTGAAAACAACTCAACAAAAACTCAGCACGATTGAGCAAAATAGTCTTCAACAGACACAAAACAGTGACAAACAGTTGAAGCAATTACAACAACAATTGAGAGAAGAAAAATCTCGTACGCAGGCATTAACTAAAAAGCTAACAAATATTATGGCTGATAATAAAAAATTATCAGCCAAAGTGAATTCTTTTGAACAGAATATCCAGATGCAGTGGCTTATCCGCGGAGGAATAGTCGCAGGAGCCGGACTTATTATTGGTCTGCTGATTCCTTATCTTCCAAGAAGACGAAAACGCAATACTGAACGCTGGATGTAAAACTCAAACAAAGCCGGATCTTCCGGCTTTGTTATTCATCAAAAAAAGGCTCCACGTCTTACTCTCAGATGTTCTTGTACCCGTTTTCTAAATAAGACTCGAAGTAAACAACGCCCAGGAAGTCGATTCTTATTGCCAATCTTTCAGGGCCGGTTGCCGGACCAATTGGCCGTGGAATCGAAACACTGTGTCTGAATAACCAATATGCACGACAGTCAATCCCATATAACTTCCCCCCTGGTAAAGAATCTGATTATTAAGTTGAATATAACTGTTTTTTGGATCAGTAGAATAGACATGGGCGCTATAGGTAAATGCCGGTAAATTAGCGGTCTCTTTGACAGGCAAGGCACTCAGTAAAGGAGGCAATTGATGTTGAGATAAGGTTGTTCCTTTTGTAGGAATTACACTATTCGTATGAACTTTCGAAATAGATTTTGATAAAGGAAGCGTTTTTACCGCGAGCTCTACTTTATTTTTCAGCACATGCTCGGCCAATTCAGAACTTTTATTTTTAAATCCTGGCGTTTTTTCTTGTTGCCTCTGGTGTTTTTTGTACGGTACAGCCTGAGCCAACTGAATTTCACGTAATGCAATTAAATCAACTTTTTTAACCTCCAGCTGAGGTAATGGTTCTAATAACGGGATCGATGAATTTGTTTGAGCGAGTTTTATATCAGCCAGATGACTCATCTGATGCCGACTCCAAAAACCAAGCCCTCCTGCAATAACAATTGCCAGCCCCCCTATAAAAAACACAGGGGAACGAAATACAGATGGTTGTTTCAAAAAGAATGAATTCATAGTCCCTCCTGTAAAGAAGGCTGATTCACATGAAGTAAACGCGTTATAGCCAGCATGGTCTTTATGCCGGCTACGCCATCAGGATACAAATGATGCTGCTTTTGGAAAATCATAACTTGTCGTTTAATTAAAGCAGTAAATTCTGTTTGGGGTTTAAGTTCAACACCATTGAGAATGCTCAGGGCTTTCACTAATTCAGCAACGCCAGCCCCCTGACTTCCCTGCTTTAAAACGCCCGAGCCCCCTTTAAGTGGACGCCATAACAAAAGATAATGACCTTGCCAGTGTCTCTTAAACCACTCTGACGGCACGTCCACCTGATAGTTGCCGAGCCACAAAGTGAACTCAGTTCCGATATGACGCAACACGACGTAAAGCGCTTTTCCCGGTAAACTTAAACGAACAACAACCGGATAATTCATCGCTCTGAGTTGTTCTAATGTCGTTTGTCCGCGTTCGCAGCGTAATCCAACGGCTGAGGCCAGATTACAGTGAGCCTGAGATAGCGGAATTTGATATCCCCAAAGTTTAAATAATAATTGACGGGCTATAAGCGGATTACCTGACAGGGAAACAACTTGTTGCCATTGTTGCTCATTCTGTAATGCACTCTTTTTAACTTGTTGTTTTGCTTTTATCTGGCTCTTTGAAGGTCCTGCCTGAGTCCACCCAAAAATAAACGCACCAACAACCAGGATAATCACAGGCCCCCAGGTTAGCCACTCCCATGTTCGACGCACTGGAGCACCGAGCTCTAACTCTGTCGCACATTGTTTTAGTAATGAAGAAGACACCGTTTTGCGACCTGATAGATAAGCACCGAGTAACGCTCTATCACATATCAAATTGATCAAACGTGCAATTCCACCACTCAAGCGGTAAATCTGACGAATCATCGATGGTGAAAAAGGCGATGAAGCACACTCAACAACCTGTAAACGATAATGAATATAACGTGTCGTTTCATCAAGCGTAAACGGTAACAGTTGGTAGCGAGCTGTAATGCGCTGTGCCAACTGGCGTAAATTACGTTGACGTAACATCACATTTAACTCAGGCTGGCCAACTAAAACAATACGAAGTAACTTTTGCGTATCCGTCTCAAAATTAGTCAGTAACCGCAATAATTCCAGAGCATCGATGCTTAACTGCTGAGCTTCATCGATCAACAGCATTGCACTTCGCCCCTGCTGATGATTGTAACTTAAAAAATGCTGTAAACTATCCGTTAGCTCTTTCATCCCTGCGCCTGGCGAATATTGAGCCCCGAAACCGTCACAAACAGCGGCCAATAATTCAGTTCCTGATAATTGCGGATTGAGTAAACTGGCGACCTTTGTCTGTTCATCCAGTGAACGAAGTAATGTTCTGGCCAGGGTCGTTTTACCCGTCCCGACTTCTCCGGTTAATAGGATAAACCCCCCGGTATTATTCAGCCCATACTGCAAATGAGACAGTGCTTCCTTATGTCGTTCACTGATAAACAAAAAATCAGGATTGGGTGCAATCGAGAATGGGTTTCCCTTCATCTCGAAATAGTCGTGATACATGACCTTAATTGGCCCCTTGGCAATTCAAACGCTAAGAGCTGTATAATACCGATCTAAATGATAAGTGGGAGAATTTTTGTGCAAATTTATCTGGTTGGCGGCGCTGTACGTGACTCATTACTCGATTTACCAGTCCATGATCGAGACTATGTTGTCGTTGGAGCAACAGCTCAGCAGATGAAAGCCCAAGGTTTTACTCAGGTGGGTAAATCATTCCCCGTTTTTTTACACCCGAAGACCAAAGAAGAATGTGCTCTTGCCCGAACAGAACGGAAAACGGGTCAGGGATATACCGGATTTCAATGTGATTTTGGACCCGAAGTCTCATTAGAAACAGACTTAAAACGACGTGATATAACCATCAATGCGATTGCTCAGGACCAAAATGGCCAGCTCATCGACCCATACGGTGGGCAAGATGACATTAAAGCCAAACAACTAAGACATGTCTCGCCAGCATTTAATGAAGACCCATTACGCGTACTTCGTGTTGCTCGATTCGCAGCTAAATTAGCGCATCTTGGGTTTAAAATAGCCGACGAAACGATAGTACTTATGAGCCAGATGGCCAGTAGCAATGAACTTCAGACTCTCACACCAGAAAGAGTCTATACAGAAATGGAAAAAGCACTAAAAACGGACTCTCCTCATATCTTTTTTGAAACGCTTCGGCGAATAGGTGCTTTAAAAGTTATTATTCCAGAACTTGACCAGTTATTTGGCATCCCTGCACCGGCACACTGGCACCCCGAAATTGACACGGGTATTCATACGCTATTAACCCTACAACGGGCGTCGCAACTCACTCAGGATATCGCTGTTCGCTTTGCTGCTCTGAGCCACGATTTAGGTAAAGCAGGAACACCTCAAGCTTGTTGGCCCAGCCATCACGGACATGGACAACGCGGAGTATCCATCATAAAGGCACTCAGTGAACGCCTTAAAATACCGAATAACCTGCGGGATTTAGCATCGCTCAGTAGCCAGTGGCATATCCAAATTCATCGGGTAAACAGGCTTTCCAACGAACAAATTCTCGATATATTGGATCAATGTGATGCATGGCGCAAACCCGAACGTTTCAATGCGATCTTGAAAGTCTGTGAAGCTGATATTAAAGGACGACTGAATCATGAGAAGGACAGCTATCCTCAGGCTAAACAGTTTCAAAGCTATCTTGAGGAGCTTGGCAAAATCCCTGTTCAGTCAATTGTCAGAGAAGGTTTTAAAGGAAAAGAGATTCGAGAACAATTGTATCTTAAACGGCTCAACAGGCTCAATGAACTGCAAGCCCGAGAGATGTGAATAGTGACGGCCTTGAAATATCAAATCAGATAGACAGTTTTTACAAACAGAGGGCTTATAGATTAAGCCCCATTGCTTGTTTCATCCAGCGCTGTTTCAGAAATGGCAATTGATCCGTCAGACTCATGCCAAGACCACGCAATAATTTCTTAGCCGGATTTGCACCGCCAAATAACTGTTTGAAAAATTCCATCGAACCTATCATCAATGCAGCATCACTTTTCCGTTGACGCTCCCACTCACGTAATTGACGGTATTCACCCAAATCCCCTCCATTGTCAACAAGCTCCAATAAGGTTTGAGCCAAACTCCTGGCATCAGCTAACCCCAAATTCACCCCCTGCCCAGCCAAAGGATGAATCGTGTGAGCAGCATCACCAATCAGAGCAAAACGTTCGCCTGCGAAATTACGCGCGTAACGCATCCGCAAAGCAAATGAGTGTACTTCACTTTCTAAATGACAAAGGCCTAATTGACTGGTAAATGTAATCGTGAGCTGATGGTTAAACTGCTCGCGAGGCATAGCCTGTAATAGCTCCGCTTTAGATTTCGGCACCGACCAGACAATCGAGCAAAGATTAGGTTCAGGTAACGGTAAAAAAGCGAGTGGACCTTCAGGCGTAAAGATTTGCCGGGCACAATTTTCATGCGGTTTCTCACAACGAACACTCGCTACCAAAGCGTGGTGTTGATAATCCCAAAAAGTCAGAGGAACATGACATTGCTCCCTCAGCCAGGAATTAGCGCCATCAGCACCAACAATCAATCGGGCACTAATCATGCCAAAACGCTCAAAACGCAACCAGGCTTCATGCTGCCCCCGCTCTAACTGAACACACTTTTCATCAATGACAGTAACATTCGCCTGAGTCTGAATTTCTTTCCATAGACCATCCCGAATGACATCGTTTTCGATGATATACCCCAACTCAGGTCGCATTATCTGATGACAGTCGAAATCAATTTTTGCAAAACTGTCCTTTTCCCAAACATGCATCTTTTGATATGGCTGCAATCGCTGTTCTTCAATAGATGTCCAGACATCTAACTGTTGTAAAAACTGTTGGCTCCCAGGACTTATTGCACTAACCCGCAATGCATAATCTCGATTCTCAGATAATGACTGAGGTAAATACGGCTCCACAACTGCTATGTTTAACTGGCTGTCTTTTAATGCTCGAGCCAATGCCAGTCCAACCATTCCGCCGCCTAAAACTACAATATCAAATGTCTGCATGGGCTCCTCAAATCTGACCTAACGTCCGACGCACTAACGTCGATTTTAAACCTGTACAATATTGCATCGAGCTAAGCCCCAAATTACGGGCAATAACACTTAACTTATCACGACTCGAAAAACCAATGGCTAAAGCACTCGTTAATCCTACTGTCAATTCGATATCCTGCTGACGCTGAGCCTGGAAATCATGCAAACACTGATAACTCCCCGGATCGTCATAATGACAAAGAAGCTTTGCTAAAACGGCCGCATCTCGGATACCTAAATTAAAGCCCTGTCCAGCAATAGGATGTAAACTATGTGCCGCATTACCGATAATAGCTGTTCGATGTGCAAAAAGTTGTCTGTGCTGAGTTAAAACAAGAGGATACCCGTCTCGTCTCCCTATCGTCTGGAATCGTCCGACACGATACCCAAAAACCTGCTGTAATCCAGACAAAAAATACTCATCACTCGAATTTAGCCAAAAATCCTGCTGTTCACGAGGGACACACCAGACAAGAGACCAACGCTCATCCGTCATCGGTAATAATGCGACCGGGCCATGTTCACTAAAACGTTCAAAAGCGTGCTGTTGATGAGGTTTACTACATGCTAAATTGGCGATCAAAGCACTTTGGCCAAAATCAAGTTGATGACGTTCCAAATGCATCAACTCAGCCACTTTAGAAGATCCACCATCGGCCCCAACCAAAAGTTTTCCACTCAGTTTTTGACCATTATCAAGTACCACCTGATGAGTATCCTGACATGGATGAACATGTTCTAAACGGGCAGGACAAAATAAGGAAATATTCTGATACTGAGATAGGATCTGGTGGATCTCTCTTCCCACATGGGCCAGTTCAACAACTGCCCCTAACTGTTCAATACCATACTCTTGAGCATTGATCTGTACCTGTCCCCAATGCCCCCTGTCTGACACATTGATTTGCTCTATATTTTGAGCAAACGGAGCCAATCGCTTCCAAAAATTCACGTCTCGATAAAGATCAATACTGCCGCTTGCAAGAGCAATAGCCCGCCCATCGAAACCTGGATGAGAACCATAATTTAGAGGATGAGCTTCCAGAATCGCAATACTCGGTAAATTCTGATGTTGTTTCTTAGCATATTCACATATAAAAAGAGCCAATGTGGCCCCAACCATCCCGCCACCACTGATGATCAAATCGAATTCATTTCTCACCATCATTGAGCTTCTTAATGCAATGTAGGGGATGATGGAATCGACTGACGCAATGCATAATGATTAAAGCAAGCCATACAACCAACACGAACATACTCTAATATTTCGCAATAAGCCTGCTCATTGGTCTCATCTTCATTATCAAACTCTAACGACAAATGCGCAATTTGATTGAAATCGTTCACCAGTTCCTGAATATCTTCAGGCGCTTTATTTAATTCCTGACACACTAAAGCGAAACCGACTAAGAAATTTTGTACCCACTCGGCCATCGCTTCTGTCCGCTCATCCAGCGGTTCATCATCACCAGGCAACAAAGGATAAAAACCAAATTGATCACTATGAAGAAGCTTCTCACTAACTTCAATCAACTTGTCCATATTTCGCAATAGAACACTTGGCAAGGCTAGACCATCATTAAACAGATCATTTAAATGGACCTGCCAACTTTGATCATCAGCGGGTAAACCTGCAGCCAATAATCCACATAATAAACCATGGACCTCTGCTGGCGTTGCCATGACTTCATGTTTTGTCAGTAATTCACCAAAATTTGTGTAATCCGGGTAGGTCATCTCTTTCACGATATCGGCCCAAATGCTTTATGAAACAATGATCCTACCACTGCAAAGCCATTTACACTATGAATCACTGCTCAAAATCTCAACTATAGGCCATCTAAAAGCCTGAACTTTATTAAACAACTACCTAAAAGTAACTATTTGTCATCTTACAAAAGATAAAAACTGTTAACTTGCTTTTATAAACTTAATGTATATTCATCAACCAAGAGAGGCTCTCAGGGATGATCAAAACTTGCAACCTCGCGTCGCCCGCTATATAGTCAGCGCAATATATCTTGGCCGGATCATCATGATGAGTAATATAGTCGATATCCTATTGTTAGGGGAAACTTATCGTGTTGCTTGTCCTGAAGGGCAAGAGCAGGCATTGCAAGAAGCAAATGAAGAATTATCAAGCCGCTTCGATGAAGCAAGACAAAAAAATTCTTCTAATAACGAAAGATTAGCCATAATGGTTGCGCTAAATCTCACTTATGAACTTTTATCTGAAAAAAGAAAAAATAAAGAATATACTGAAAATATGGACCTGCGGATAAAATCGCTGCAAGAAACGATTGAAAACGCTTTATTGGAAAACAGCCCGATAAACCGTTAAACTTTAAATACCTGGGGTGAGCGCCAGTTAGTTGCTCCTCTGCCGATACTACAACTTAAGGACCGTATTTTATAACTATTGAGCATGCTCAGCCCGACTGAGAAGCCTACGGATATGAACTTATGGCCCGCCTTGAACTTTTCGGTTCAAGGGAAAAACTAGACAACGCCACCCTGGGTACTCACATCGCTAGCCAACAATTGTTACACCGCTATTTAACCTTACTATACGCTGAAAAAATCTCATTTTCATACTTGGACTTATTACTAATTAATAAGCCTTAGGGTGAGAAATTTATATTTAATCACTATTTTTTGCAGTTTCATCCAAACACTTCTTGATCCGAGGCAAAGATTAAATCATCTAAAAATTGAATCATCAACTCCAGCAGATAGCCTCAAAAGCTATTTTATCAGCTAAATTAAACCGCTAAAAATCAGCCTATTCGGAAAACGAGATCAAACCGAACAGGTTTACAGAACAATATGAGTTTCCTAACATAATACTACCCCGAGATACACACATATCCTTCAATGGACAGACGTTCATTTCTATTATTTTTGATATGTCAATTCTCTCGAGCTTAGATTTCACAGTAATAAAGACTATAAATGGAGAAGACTCTGAAACCAATTCATTATCTAGCTCTTAGCATATTGCTCATTGTACTGACAAGCAAAGCAATGGCATCAGATATCAGCGATACAAAACTAAAAAAAGACGGTTATGCAGGAGAAGCTGAAGCTGGTATCAATATCACTTCGGGAAATACAAACTCGTCCATCGGTCATGGCCACTTAGTTGTCGATTTTTTATATGGCCATTGGCGACACAATACCGACTTCGAAACCAATTATACAAAAGACTCGGGAGTAGTCAGTGCTGAACGTTATTATGCAAGCTACAAAGCAAACAGAGAGTGGAGTAAAACCTTCTATACATATGGATTAATTACCTACGAAAATGACCGGTTTAATGGATTCGATCATACGGTCACAACGTCTCTTGGGTATGGCCATCAACTGTATCATTCAGATAATATGAAACTTATCATGGAAATAGGTCCCGGGTGGCGACACAACGAAACGAGCAGCAATTCGAATGAAGGCATCTTCCGACTTGCTTTCAACTATCAGTGGGAAATTAGCAAAAGTGCCACATTCCATCAAAAATTAACGAATGAAGCAGGCTCAAATAATACACTCACGCGAACAGTCAGTTCAATATCCAGTACAATATGGGGGCCTTTAGCGCTTAAAGCCAGTGTAACAGTGACACATCAAACTCATCCAATTGATGATGATGAGCAGCCTAAACATCTGGATACACTCACTGCACTAACGCTTCTCTACAGTTTTTAACGATTATAACAGCAAGGTTGATATAGAATTGAGTTTGTACCCTATTAAATTTTATAGTTTCTTATATACAAACTGAGGTTAACTATCTCATTTTGAAGCTTATATGAAGCTCGAATCAAACCTAGTATTCTGACAGATAATCAATCATACGATGAACCATAAGCTCACAATATTATGACTCATACTCGAAACCTCATCCGTAAACAGCTCCGTAAACAGCGAAGAGCTTTGACACCCGAAGAACAACAGACCAGCGCAGAACAAGTCTGTGAACGTCTCTCAGCTCTTTCTCAGTGGCAACACGCTGAGCATATTGCAATCTATCTGAGTGTCGATGGCGAATTATCTACTCAGCCAATTATCGAACAATGTTGGAAAATCGGAAAATCCGTCTATCTCCCCGTTCTTCATCCTTTCCGTAAAGGACACCTACTTTTTCAAAGCTATACGCCTGACACGCCAATGTGCATCAATTCACTCAAAATCAAAGAACCGAAGCTAAATTGTCAACAAATAAAACCAATTAACCAACTCGACATGCTCCTGACACCTCTTGTTGCATTCGACCCACAAGGTAACCGTCTTGGTATGGGGGGAGGGTTTTATGATCGGACCATGGCAAATTTGAACGGACATGTACGGCGGATTGGTGTTGCTCACGATTTACAATGTTATCCTGAGCTGCCCATCGCTGATTGGGATGAACCACTCCATCAAATTCTCACGCCAAGTAAAAAGTGGGACTGGAGCTGACCATTACGGTATAATCATTACCATTAACATCAATAATCCGCCTTAAAGCGAAATCCCCCATGACCCAAAATGAAATGAAACAGGCAGTCGGTCAGGCTGCTCTAGAATTCGTAAAACCTAATTCCATTGTCGGAGTTGGTACCGGCTCGACAGTTAACTACTTCATTGATGCTTTAGGAACCATTGCTCATACCATCGATGGCGCCGTAGCCAGTTCAGTCCAATCTGCAGAAAAGCTCAGATCGTTTGGTATTGAAGTAATGGATCTCAACAGCGTCAATGAACTCGATGTCTATATCGATGGAGCTGATGAAATAACACAACACAACGCAATGATTAAAGGTGGCGGAGCAGCTTTAACCCGAGAAAAAATTGTTGCAGCCGTTGCGAAATCATTCATTTGTATTGTCGATCAGAGTAAACAGGTTGACGTATTAGGTCGATTCCCTCTACCTGTCGAAGTTATTCCAATGGCCAGAAGTTACGTTGCCCGGGAATTAGTCAAATTGGGAGGAATTCCTGAATATCGACAAGGAGTAGTCACTGACAACGGTAATGTCATTTTAGATGTTCATCATTTTGATATTATTGATCCAATCAACATGGAAAAAACAATTAATGATATCCCCGGTGTCGTAACCAACGGTATTTTTGCATTGCGAGGCGCCGACCATGTCATTATCGGGACCCCGAAAGGGATCATTCGCCGCTAAAATAGCCTTTTCAAAAATCAAGAGTGCATGCCAAAGACTATTTATCTTCTATAGTTGAGTTCTACTCATTAAGCGCGTCTTAAACATATGTTAATAATAAATTGATTAGCAATGATAACGCATAGGCGCGTTTTAATCCCCAGAAAACATAAACTACTTCTGCTGTGGCATGACGTATATAGGAACAATACTTGACGCCACGGCAGGAACAACTCAGTAAAAATGGCTGAAAATCAACTTTTCATAGACTTTCTATCAACGAAATACTTTTAGCTTATATATCCCAGAGTAATTTTTTTATCTGTCACTTTGACGATTTATGAGATAAAGATAATTCAAACTAGATTTCATCAAGATTTTTTAGATGAATTTCTCAACATTTACCGAATAAAGCTCTTTTTGGCATCCTTCTGAAAAAAAACACCAATTCCACCAATCCCGCTTTTCTGCTAGTTTAATCTTTTGGTTGTACTAATGAGGGGTTCATCCGTAACATGACTAAGTTTTCACTCGATAAAAATAAAATAAAAATTTTACTACTCGAAGGTCTACATCCCAGCTCTGTTGAAACATTCAAGTCCGCAGGCTATACCAATATCGAACAAGTCAAAACATCCCTAAGTGAAGAAGGTTTAATCGAAAAAATTAAACATGTCCACTTCATTGGTATTCGATCGCGAACTCAACTTAACCAAAAAGTTCTCAGTCATGCCGAAAGACTGGTTGCTATTGGTTGCTTCTGTATTGGCACCAATCAGGTTAACCTGGACGCAGCTCAGGAACTTGGTATTCCCGTTTTTAATGCACCATTTTCCAACACACGAAGCGTTGCAGAATTAGTTCTGGCTGAAATGATATTATTGCTGCGTGGGATCCCCGCCCGCAATGCCGGTGCTCATCGGGGTGAATGGAAAAAATCAGCAGTCAATTCCTTTGAAGCCCGCGGGAAAACTCTTGGAATCATCGGTTATGGACACATCGGAACACAACTTGGAATACTAGCAGAGACCGTGGGGATGAACGTTATCTATTACGATATTGAACCCAAACTGTCTCTAGGTAATGCCCAACAAATCCCAACACTTAATGAAATGTTGGCTCAGAGTGATATTGTCAGCCTGCATGTACCAGAAACACCTCTGACTAAAAACATGTTCACAGCCAAAGAAATGGATTGCATGAAAGATGGAGCAATGTTGATCAATGCCTCCCGTGGGTCTGTTGTCGATATTGATGCTCTGGCAGAGCACCTACAGTCAGGTAAAATTGGCGGTTCTGCAATTGATGTCTATCCAACAGAGCCAAAATCGAACAAAGAAGAATTCATATCGCCCTTACGCGAATTCGATAATGTTCTGCTTACCCCGCACATTGGGGGAAGCACTCAGGAAGCGCAACAGAACATTGGGTTTGAAGTTGCATCTAAGTTAGTTAAATATTCAGATAACGGCTCAACACTATCAGCAGTCAATTTCCCTGAAGTTTCACTACCAGCAAATACATCCGGAGCCAGTCGATTGTTGCATATCCATCATAACCAGCCTGGTATCATTACAAAAATCAACCAGATTTTTGCAGATGATGAATTCAATATTGCAGCCCAATATCTACAAACTGAAGGCAATATTGGTTACGTTGTGATTGATGTGCAGACCACACACAGCCATGAAGCACTCGAAAAACTAAAAGCAATTGATGGCACCATCCGTGCCCGGGTTCTTTATTAATAAGAGTTTAATGTAGATAAACCTTATAAAATTACCGGCCTTATGTTATGGCTGGTAATTTTTTCTTCCAGAATTTAACCTTCGATTACATGGCAGCGACAAACTACTTAACCCGTTTAAGTAAACAGTAAGTTACTTCAATTCAAATCGAAGTAAAACAGAGTCTTTTATTGTCAATACATTACTTTGATAGCCACCTCCGGAAGCTAACTTCATCTCCCTAAAAACAGGTACCGGCTGCTGATAACTATTGCTATATTCTATTGATTCAAGATCAATGACTTGCTTGCCAAGCGCTTTAGCAAATTGAGCGGCTAATTGTTGCCCATCACGAAGCGCTTTGATTCGAACAACACTCTTAAAATGCTTCCACTGGCTACTTTGATAACGAATACTAATCAAACCATCAGCTCCATGCTTAAATCCAGAATCTAATAATGTTCCAAGAAGACTAAGTTGTTTCAGCTTAACAATGACACTACGGCTTGCTTTATATCCAACCAGTCTCCTTTGATGTTCACTTGTCATTTTATATTGAGGGCGTACAGTCAACTGACCACTTGATAATGAAATACGATTGCCCATCTTTTGTAAAACATGGCTAATCATCTTAATTTTTTGATCGGCAATCTGTTTCGCATCACTAGCACTGTGCCCCTCGCCCAAAACAATAAAAGTCACCGAAGCTAAATCGGGATGAACCTTAATTGAAGCCTGGCCGGTCACGACTAATTGGGTAGCCCAGGTCGTATTTATACCTAAAAAACCAACACAGAGAATACATAGAAACATCTTCATATAAGCCCCTTAAAAAGATTCAGTAACTTTCAGGAAAAGACTCTAAAAAACAACGCTTCACTATTTATTATTTATTCTATAAAAAAACCGGCCATCAAGGCCGGTTTTTAACAATAAAAAGCTCTGATTAAAGCACATCAATCGCATTTAGATCATTAAATGCACGTTCCAGACGTTTAATCATTGATACTTCACCAGCACGTAACCAAACACGAGGATCATAGAATTTTTTGTTTGGTTGATCATCACCTTTAGGATTACCGATCTGGCCTTGAAGATACGCTTCATTCTCTTTGTAATAATTCAGAATACCTTCCCAAGTAGCCCATTGAGTATCAGTATCGATGTTCATTTTAATAACACCATAACCGATTGCTTCACGGATTTCTTCCAATGTAGAACCTGAACCACCATGGAAAACAAAGTTCAATGATTTTTCAGGAAGATTGAATTTTTCAGAAACATATTTCTGAGAATCACGCAGAATAGTCGGTTTTAATACAACATTACCTGGTTTGTAAACACCATGAACATTACCGAATGAGGCTGCAATGGTAAAACGAGGGCTAATCGCATTCAGTTTTTCATATGCATAAGCAACATCTTCTGGTTGAGTATACAATGAAGAAGCATCCATGTGACTATTATCAACACCGTCTTCTTCGCCACCAGTACAACCCAATTCAATTTCCAGAGTCATACCCATTTTAGCCATACGGGTCAGATATTTAGAACTAATTTCGATATTCTCTACCAGGCTTTCTTCAGATAAATCAAGCATGTGAGAACTGAACAATGGTTTACCAGTTTTAGCAAAATGCTCTTCGCCGGCATCGAGGAGTCCATCAATCCAAGGTAACAGTTTTTTAGCTGCATGGTCAGTATGAAGAATAACTGGAACACCATAATGTTCAGCCATTGTATGAACATGTTTAGCACCAACAATTGCACCTAAAATCTGTGGTTGTTGGCCTTCTAACTTAACGCCTTTACCCGCGAAAAATCCGGCGCCACCATTTGAGAACTGAACAATAACCGGTGATTTTACTTTCGCTGCAGCTTCTAAAACCGCATTGATAGAATCAGTATTAACACAGTTAACGGCTGGCAGAGCGAAATTATTTTCTTTCGCAATTTTGAAAACTTTCTGCACATCATCACCAGTGATAACACCTGGTTTTACCGCATCAAAAATCTTAGACATAGCTTGGCTTCCCGTCTCTTAAAAAAACACAACTTTGATTTTAACAAAATATACTTGAGCTGTGACCAGCTGATTGCCTATCCCGACAATCAGCATAACCATTGACTATCGTTACGGATTAGCCATTTGCCCGTTTTTCTAGCATTGCAACTGCAGGTAATTTTTTGCCTTCAACAAATTCAAGAAAAGCACCACCACCTGTTGAAATATAAGATACTTTATCTTTAATTCCGAATTTATCGATCGCAGCCAATGTATCACCACCACCAGCGATAGAGAAAGCATCGCTTTCTGCAATCGCATTTGCGATGACTTTCGTTCCTTGTGCAAATTGGTCAAATTCAAACACACCAACAGGGCCATTCCACAAAATAGTTTTTGCTTCTTTAAGGATTTTAGCTAAAGCAGCAGCTGAGTCTGGACCTAGGTCAAAAATCATATCATCATCAACGACATCAGCGACAACTTTAGTCGTAGCAGGCGTTGTTTCTGAAAACTCTTTACCAACAACGACATCAGTTGCAACAGGAATAGATCCCTTAGTCATCAAATCTTTCGCTGTACCGACAAGGTCTGCTTCATAAAGTGATTTACCAACATTACCACCAGCTGCAGCAATAAAAGTATTTGCAATACCACCACCAACGACTAACTGATCCGCCACTTTAGACAATGATTCAAGAACTGTAAGTTTAGTCGAAACTTTTGAACCGCCAACGATTGCAACCATTGGGCGAGCTGGTTTATCCATCGCTTTACCCAGAGCATCCAGTTCAGCCGCTAATAACGGACCGGCGCATGCAACATCTGCAAACTGACCGACACCATGAGTGGAAGCCTGTGCACGGTGCGCAGTACCGAAAGCATCCATGACATAAACATCACACAATGCTGCCATTTTTTTAGCTAATGCTTCATCGTTCTTTTTCTCACCTTTATTAAAGCGGACATTTTCAAGAACAACGACTTCGCCAGCATTAACTTCAATACCATCCAGATAATCTGTAACTAAACGAACAGGAACATCTAACGCATCATTCAGATAATCAACAACTGGCTGAAGTGAAAACTCTTCATTATATTCACCTTCAGTCGGACGTCCCAGATGAGAAGTAATCATTAACTTCGCGCCTTTTTCCAAAGCCATTTTAATGGTTGGAATAGATGCACGAATACGTGCGTCAGAAGTCACTTTACCAGCTTTAACTGGAACGTTCAGATCTTCACGAACCAACACACGTTTGCCATTAAGATCCAGGTCAGCCATTTTGATAATTGCCATTATCAGTCCTCTATAATATTGTTTAAAGATAAACCGTTTCTCTGGTCTTACACCAAAGATTACAAATGTGCCATATACTGCGCTGTATCCAACATACGGTTGGCAAATCCCCATTCGTTATCACACAAGCAAGAACTTTTACAAGTTCAACACCACTTACACGGGTTTGCGTACCGTCTACAATACTTGAGTGAAAATTATGGTTAAAGTCAACCGACACCAATGGTTCTTCAGTATAATCGAGTATGCCTTTCAATGTACCCTTTGTTGCCCCTAGTATGGCTTGATTTACATCAGAAACTGTAACTTTTTTACAGAGAGTAACACTTAAATCCATTGCAGTTACATTTTGAGTCGGGACTCACATCGCAATTACTTCAAATTCACCCATAAATTTGGGTAGAATTTGAACAATTTCTCTCATCAACCCCGTCTTTACAGGGATGATCGATGTTCCTGCTGCTCGACTCAAATGAAAGTCAGGATGAAAGGCATCGATCACTGTTGATCATTCATTGATGAGTGAATTGTAGTAATACTACCATATTTCACTCCAAAAGTTCGATCGAGCATTTCAATCACAGGCACAATACAGTTTGTTGTACATGGCCCATTCGACACAATACAGTCATCAGCCGACAACTGATGATGATTAATACCATAAATAACCGTTGCATCAACATCGGGATCCGTCGGGTGTGAAAATAGTACTTTTTTAGCACCATTCTCAAGATACCATTTAGCATGCTCCCTACGATGAAAAACACCAGTACAGTCAGAACAACATCAATTTCCCTGATCCCCCAATCAATTCTCCGGGGATCAGATTCAGCCATCAACTCAATATTGTCATTCTCTATATGTAAACAGTTTCCAACAATCGATACAGCAAACTTAAAACGACCATAGCTTGAATCATATTTAAGCAAATGAGCAATTGCTTTCAAATCAGCTAACTCATCAATGGCAACTAATTCAATCTGTTAATTTCGCCCAGATTCATAAAGTGAGCGCAGGACACTCCGACAAAATCCATTGAGAGCTATTTAACTTTTTTCATTCTGAGCCATATAAAAAACCCTGACAGCACAACCTGTCAGGGTTTTATTCAAATAATCATAGTCAAGCAACCGCCCTTAAAGGGCATTCGCTTTAGCAATGATATTATCTACAGTAAATCCAAATTCTTTGAACAACTCATCAGCCGGTGCTGATTCACCGAAAGTATGCATGCCGACAATATCACCATCAAATCCGACATACTTATACCAGAAATCGACAATACCCGCTTCAATCGCAATACGATGACGTACACTGCCTGGTAAGACTGACTCACGATACGCTTCATCCTGAACATCAAACAGTTCGGTACAAGGCATAGACACAA
The DNA here is from genome assembly GCA_911810475.1 of Candidatus Celerinatantimonas neptuna. Taxonomy (NCBI): domain Bacteria; kingdom Pseudomonadati; phylum Pseudomonadota; class Gammaproteobacteria; family Celerinatantimonadaceae; genus Celerinatantimonas; species Candidatus Celerinatantimonas neptuna. The sequence continues at coordinate 2,282,328 of OU461276.1, read as the reverse complement.
CCCGGACAGCTTTCCCCTGATCACGCAGAATTTTTGCTGCAGCCATCGCTAATTCAACTTCAGAGCCAGTTGCAATCAGAATCAGCTCAGGTGTAGAGTCACAATCTTCCAGAATATACCCGCCACGAGCGACATTATTCAGCTGCTCGGCATTGCGAACCTGAGGTGCAAGCCCCTGACGCGAGAAAATCAATGCACTCGGGCCGTCATTACGCTCTACCGCACTACGCCATGCAATCGCTGATTCCACACTATCACACGGACGCCAGGTATTCAGATTAGGTGTCAGGCGAAGCATCGATGTTTGTTCAACAGCCTGATGCGTTGGACCATCTTCTCCTAAACCAATCGAATCATGGGTATAAACGAAAATCGTTCTAACCTTCATCAACGCAGCCATACGAACCGCGTTACGCGCATATTCCATAAACATCAAGAATGTCGCACCATAAGGAACAAAACCACCATGAACAGACATTCCATTCATAATTGCCGACATTCCAAATTCACGGACCCCATAATGCAGATAGTTACCTTGCGCATCATCATGAGTGACAGCTTTCGAGTCGGACCAAAGAGTCAGATTCGAAGGAGCCAAATCAGCTGAACCGCCCAGTAATTCGGGTAATTTAGGGCCAAATGCATTCAACACATTCTGTGATGACTTACGCGTAGCCACTTTTTCCTGAGAATTTTGCAATTCGCGAATATATTGATCCGCGAATTCAGCCCAATCAGCAGGTAAATCACCATTCTGACGACGAGTAAACTCACTCGCTAATTCAGGATATTTCGCCTGATAATCTTCGAACAGTTTATTCCACTGCTCTTCAAACTGAGCCCCCTTATCTTTAGCATCCCACTGCGCATAAATATCATCAGGAATTTCAAATGGGGGATAATTCCAGCCCAAAGCCTGACGCGTTGCAGCGATTTCATCATCCCCTAATGGCGCGCCATGACTTGAATGAGACCCTGCTTTATTCGGGGAACCAAATCCAATAACAGTTTTCAGGCAGATTAATGTCGGTTTTTGATGCTCTTTTTTGGCAGATTCAATAGCATGACTGATTGCAGTACTGTCATGACCGTCGACATTTGCAATAACATGCCATCCATATGATTCAAAACGTTTAACCGTATCATCGGTAAACCAACCTTCAACATCACCATCAATTGAAATGCCATTATCATCATAAAAAGCAATCAATTTACCAAGCCCAAGAGTTCCTGCTAATGAACATGATTCATGGGAAATTCCCTCCATCATGCAACCGTCGCCCAAAAAGCAGTAAGTAGAATGATCGACAATATCAAAGCCATTGCGGTTGAAATGAGCCGCTAAAACTTTCTCAGCAATTGCCATACCAACAGCGTTACTAATCCCCTGGCCTAATGGTCCTGTCGTTGTTTCAACACCCGATGTATAACCATATTCAGGATGACCTGGTGTTTTCGAGTGCAACTGACGAAATTGCTTCAGTTCGTCAATAGGCAAATCATAACCACTCAGATGTAACAATGAATAAAGCAACATTGAACCATGGCCATTTGATAAGACGAAACGATCTCGATCAGCCCATTTAGGGTTACTTGGGTTATGTTTAAGAAAATCACGCCAAAGAACTTCAGCGATATCAGCCATACCCATAGGGGCCCCTGGATGACCGCTATTCGCTTTTTGTACGGCATCCATACTCAGAGCCCGGATGGCATTGGCAAGCTGTCGACGGGAAGACATTATTTTCTCCTGAATTAATGTAGATAGAAATAGAGCTCAGCATATGAAGACTATTGTCACAAACTCACCCCGGCGACTCAATGATTTTTATCCGCAAACCCCAATTTAAAATAAAACAAGCGAAATTCGTATAGCGACATCACAATAACTCGATATATCTCAAAATCGAGAAACGACGATGAAATTTAGCAAGAGTAATATCAGCCCTAATCAAGCACTAAGCACATTTAAATAAACACAAAAACAGTATTTGATGTGCAAGCTTTATAGAACCCTTCTTTAATGGCAGTATATTTAACTTCTTGAAGATCCGCTCACCGTCCCAATCCCATCATAACTAATAGAACGATACCATCAGTAGAGATTATCAAATCAGTTAATGTAAAAAGTTACCCGATATTTGCTTGTTTCCTGAACGCTTTATTTGTATCCTTGTTCAAGACGTGTTGGCGTCTGATGATTTTTGCCAATTGGTTTAATGTATTCTCACTCATTTTAGCTCACGGGGCATCTTTCCCCAAGAATATAAAAATGAACAACGATAATGAATATATGAAAAATTATCAATAACTCACACGCCTAGAAGCAGGCAAGCATCTTTTTATTTTTACTTCATTTCTGAGCTTGTTGTTTTTCGTGATTGTTTTGTGCTTAATCTGAACATAGCCAGTTTAGTGGATTGTTCTTGATCTGAAAAAGTTATCATTAACTCAATCGATTAAATAAATCTCTCATCACGGCATTAACGACCTATTAGAATAGTATCAGGCTAAAACAAACATAAACACATTATGTATGTCTCTTGCGCCAGATGAACACTGCCGTGACAAGAATTATCACGAAATATCAGCACTCTTTAAGACGTGAAAGGGTCTGTTGCGCCTTGCGATCTATTGGTAATATCAATAGAACACAACACCAGACCAAACCGAACCACAACCATTCAGGCATCGATCAAGGATGAAACTTCATTGAAGGTTAAAAATTCGGGAAACTTTTAACTATAGTAAATTTGTTGATGTTTGTCATGGCAATAATGTTCTGAATACATAAGCTAGTCAGAACTTCTTGATCGTTATCACAACTCAACTTTAGGTTTAGGCCCGATGCCAAAGTCTCCAAATTTTCGTTTTTTTCAAGGAGGGCTCCTGAAACACCGAGTCACTCCCAAAATATTTACAACACAAACCGATTACATTGTTTTGCTGGCTCTTTCGGCTATTGTCGGAGCTTTTGCCGGACTTTTCGTCTCTATTTTTGAATTAGCTATTGGTCTGTTAAGCCATTACCGGATTCATTTTTTCGATGCCTGGCATTTACCAACATATCTGTCTGCCATTTTAGTTATTCTTGCCGGTGCGATCATAGCAGCATTAGGTTTTTGGCTAACCGCACGAATTTCACCAGAGTCGTCAGGCAGTGGGATCCCTCATATAGAAGGGGCATTAGATGGATTACACGATATTCGGTGGTGGCGAGTACTCCCCGTCAAATTCTTTGCTGGTGCCTTAACCTTAAGTACAGGGATGGTTTTAGGCCGGGAAGGACCTTCCGTACAGATTGGTGGGGCAATTGGCAGAATGTTTGCCGGAAGAGCTAAACGTTATAAACACGCCACACACGTGCTGACGGCAGCAGGGGCTGCAGCAGGTCTGGCTGCAGCATTCAATGCACCACTTGCAGGCATATTATTCATTATTGAAGAAATGCGCCCTCAATTTCGCTATAACATCACGTCGTTTAAATGTGTAACCTTAGCGACTGCTATGTCCACTATTGTCTTACGATATTTCCATGGACAGCAAGCGGTTATGAATATTCCTAATTATAAGATTCCGCCACTCGGTTCCTTATGGTTATTTCTGATCCTTGGAATTATTTTTGGGATTATAGGTATCAACTTCAACAACTGGGTTTTACAGCTCACTGCTTTTTTTAAACGCTACCATAAAAACAATTTTCTGAGAGTTACCATTACTGGGGCAATATTTGGGGCAATATTTGCCTTTTTCCAGCTATATTTCCCAAATCTGGCAGCAGGTGGTATTGAACACATTACACAATTTGTACGTGAGCCAATGGCCTGGGGAATGATGATTTTCTTATTTCTTCTTCGCTTATTGGCAACATTAGGTTGTTTCTCATCCGGCGCACCCGGGGGTGTTTTTGCTCCAATGCTCGCATTAGGAACACTACTTGGACTGGCCTATGGTACTGTAGCCGCTCATTTATTTCCCAGCCTTGTTGCTGAACCGGGTGTCTACGCGGTTGCTGGTATGGGGGCATTATTCGCAGCAACGGTTCGTGCTCCGGTAACCGGGATCATTCTGGTTGTTGAGATGACAGATAATTACCAGCTCATCCTTCCATTATTGATGACTTGTCTGGGTGCAACATTTATTGCGCAGGCACTAGGTGGTAGCCCGTTATATTCTGCATTGCTCAAACAATCACTTTTAAATAAAGAAAACCGAAAACCTGCTGCTAAAGATATGGTAAAACCAAATGCGAGTGCCTCAAGCCAAGCCAAGTAACAATTAAGTTGCTCAACCAACCATATTCTTCACCATAGTGGTACAATTTCTAAAGGCCAGAATATGCAACACTTCTGGCCTTTATTAGGCTTAGCGTATTAAAAATTCCCTGGCATAGAATTGAATCTGAGTTTCATCACCATCATCAATAGGTTGCCCCCGAAAGACATAAACTCAGAGCCCCGTATTATTCGTCATTTCACAAAAAATAACGGAATTAAAGAAATAGTAATTCCAAAATCAATCCATTTATTCATGAAATTATCATCCGAAAGACTGGAAAAATTCTTGAAAATATTTAGAATAGACGTCCAGATGGTCATACATCCATTTTCATTTCTTTCAATAAGAGAGTTTTCAATGGCTATACACCTCTTTACATCTGAATCGGTTTCTGAAGGGCATCCTGATAAAATTGCCGATCAGATCTCTGATGCGGTACTCGATGCCATCCTCACTCAGGATACAATGGCTCGAGTTGCTTGTGAAACATATGTCAAAACAGGGATGGTTCTAGTCGGCGGAGAAGTCACAACTTCCGCATGGGTCGATATCGAAGAATTAGTCCGTCGTACCGTGCGGGAAATCGGTTATATCGGTTCCGATATGGGGTTTGATGCTGATTCATGTGCCGTACTCAACGCAATCGGAAAACAGTCTCCAGATATTAATCAGGGCGTAGACCGTGCAGACCCGAAAGAACAGGGCGCCGGAGATCAAGGTCTCATGTTTGGTTATGCAACCAATGAAACCGATGTATTGATGCCTGCCCCGATTACCTATTCACATCGGTTGGTTCAGCGCCAATCCCAGGTCCGTCGCGATGGGACTTTGCCATGGCTCAGACCTGATGCCAAAAGCCAGGTCACATTTGCCTATGAAAATGGTGAAATAGCAGGTATTGAAGCAGTTGTTTTATCAACGCAGCACAGTGAAGACATCAGTCAAAAAGATCTTCAAGAAGCTGTTATGGAAACCATTATTAAACCGGTTTTACCTGCAAAATGGCTCACAGAAAAAACTAAATATCTAATTAATCCAACTGGCCGTTTCGTCATTGGAGGTCCAATGGGTGACTGTGGATTAACAGGACGAAAAATCATCGTTGATACATATGGTGGTATGGCTCGTCATGGTGGCGGTGCATTCTCAGGAAAAGATCCATCAAAAGTCGACCGCAGCGCAGCCTATGCAGCTCGTTATGTTGCTAAAAATATCGTTGCAGCTGAGTTGGCCAGTCGCTGTGAAATTCAGGTTTCCTATGCTATTGGTGTTGCTGAACCCACATCAATCAGTGTTGATACATTTGGTACTGGAAACGTTTCAGACGAGAAACTCATTCAGCTTATCCGTGAACATTTCGATTTACGTCCTTATGGATTGATTGAAATGTTGGATCTTAAACGACCAATCTATCAGCCAACAGCGACCTATGGTCACTTTGGCCGTGATGAATTTCCATGGGAAAAAACTGACAAAGCAGCTCAACTTAGAGACGCAGCAGGCCTATAAAAGTCATACAAAATCACATAAACTAGAAAGGCGCTTTTGCGCCTTTTTAATAGGCTGAGGTTACAGATGCAAGCATTAATTGAATCTTGTGAAAACTACATACTTCAGGCTGAAAACTATTTCAATCAACACTTTTTAAGACCGTCAATATACCTGAATCTTCGTGGACAAGCCGCAGGACAAGCTGTTTTAACACAAGCTAAATTAAGGTTTAATCCCATACTTTATAAAGAAAATCGCGCTCACTTTTTACAACATACAACAGGCCATGAAGTTGCACACTGGGTTATCTTCCAACACTATGGAAACGTACGCCCCCACGGTAGAGAGTGGCAACAATTAATGCACTATGGGTTCAATCTGCCTCCAGAAAGACTTCATCACTACAACTTAGATTCGGTCATTGGACAGTTGTATTTATATACTTGTGGATGTCGGCAACATCAGTTAACTATTCGAAGACATCGCGCAATTCTCCGGGGACAGCGTTACTACTGCCGTTACTGTCAGCAATATTTAACCTCAACTGAAAATAAAAACACTTCTGGATCTATTGAGAAAAAGACGTAATTTGCATATGCTTCACAACATGCAACACCTCTGGATAACCTTAACTCGGCTTGTCCTGATGTAACTTCTCATTCAATACAGAGGTTTCATAAACTTATCGTGAATGACCTATTTCTGGTTATGTATAAAATCGGATTAAAAACTTATTCACTTTCAACAATCTGACAGTAGAACCAATTCATAATAATACAAGATGATCATGCAATGGGTTAAATGACGTTAAAAGGCATTTGATAGACATTACAAGCAGAAAAAATCATCACATCCAAACAACTATTAATTAATTCTCCCCAAAAAAATATTTCAATGGGGCTCAGGAGAGAGTCATGCGAATTCCCCGAATATACCATCCCTATCCACTATCGGAACAAAGTACCATTCAACTTGGCGAAGAGGCTGTCGGACACATCATTCGAGTTTTACGCCTAAGTATGGGTCACCCTATCAAATTATTTTGTGGTGATGGATATGACTATAATGCTCAAATTGAATCCGTTAGCAAACGCCAGGTCACGGCCAAAATCAGTCAACGTGAATCAAGGCTGGATGCTGAATCTCCCTTGTCCATTCACCTTGGACAAGTCATCTCCCGGGGTGACAAAATGGAATTTACCATCCAAAAATCGATAGAGCTTGGCACAACAGAAATAACGCCTCTCATCAGTCAGCGATGCGGCGTTAAACTAGAACCCCAACGTATGGCTAAAAAGCTTAACCAATGGCAGAAAATTGCACTGGGTGCTTGTGAACAATGTGGCCGAGCAATCGTTCCAACTATCCATAAAACAATGTCCCTTGAACACTGGATTATTCAGCAAACGGATGAATTAAAGTTGAATTTACATCCATTGGCCCCATATACGATTAAGAGTATCCCTGAACCAAAATGTAAAATCCGACTCCTCATTGGTCCTGAAGGCGGTCTAAATGAAGATGAAATAGCCAAATGCAGTCAGTCAGGTTTTACTGAGATCCAATTAGGACCCCGTGTTCTGCGTACCGAAACCGCTGCTCTCACAGCAATTTCGGCATTACAGTGTCAATTCGGAGATTTAGCTTAATGACCATCAAGCTCGGTATCGTGATGGATCCGATAAATTCCATCAATGTAAAAAAAGACACCAGTCTAGCGATGTTACTTGCCGCCCAAAAACGAGGGTATGAACTCTATTATATGGAAATGGCCGACCTCTACCTGCAAGATGGGCAAGCTTTCGGGCAAATGTCACCAATTCAAGTAGCTGACGATCCTAATGACTGGTTCCAGCTTGAAAAAGCTCAAAACCACCCTTTACATGAATTAAATGTCATCTTAATGCGTAAAGATCCCCCTTTCGATACAGAATATATTTACGCAACATACATCCTTGAGCGTGCTGAAGATAAAGGAACATTAATCGTCAACAAACCACAAAGTCTTCGGGATGCCAATGAAAAATTATTTACAGCCTGGTTTAGCCAGTTTACTCCGCCGACACTGGTTACACGCGATGCTACCCGTCTCAAAAATTTTTATCAGCAACATCAAGACGTTATTATGAAACCGCTAGACGGAATGGGAGGGTCTTCTATATTTCGTCTGAAACCTGAAGATGCAAACGTCTCGGTGGTCATCGAAACGCTGACCAACAATGGGAAGCAGTTTTGTATGGTTCAAACCTATTTACCTGAAATCAAAAACGGCGATAAACGTATTTTGATCGTTGATGGTGAACCAATGCCTTATTGCCTGGCCCGAATTCCTCCCGCTGGAGAAACCCGGGGTAACTTAGCCGCAGGGGGAACAGGTGAAGCACGCCCTCTATCCGAAACAGACAGGCAAATTGCCAGCAAAATAGGGCCTAAACTCAAAGAAAAAGGATTAATATTTGTCGGACTGGATATTATCGGCGACAAAATTACCGAAATTAACGTTACCAGTCCAACATGTATTCGTGAAATCCAAAAAGCATATGATTTTGATATTGCAGAACAGCTAATGCACGCTATCGAGCGTCGCTTACATTAAAGTTTTCCTGCCATAATGGAGGAACGAATGGAGAATTTAAAAAACCAGTTTTTAATTGCGATGCCAGGTTTTACGGATCCATTTTTTCATCGCTCTGTCATCTATGTTTGCGAGCATAATGAAGATGGGGCAATGGGCCTGGTTGTCAATATACCGGTTGATCTCACGATCGATAGTCTACTCACACAAATTGATCTGATGGATGCAAAACAAGATCTGAAAGAATTAGCAGGTCATCAGGTTTATCAGGGGGGACCGGTTGCCCAGGAAAGAGGTTTTGTTTTACATACACCTCAAACGGGTTTTAGTAGTAGTCTGGAACTTAGTAAACAATTGATGATTACGACATCTAAAGATATCCTTTCTGCACTAGGTACAGAACAACAGCCAAAACATTATTTAGTAACATTAGGTTATGCCGGATGGTCAGCAGGTCAATTAGAACAGGAGCTAGCTAACAATGCCTGGCTCAATATTGACACAGATCCAAACATTATGTTCACAACAAAAGCAAATGAACGATGGGACGCATTAGTCAGGCAGCTGGGCTTTGAGCCATGGCAACTCACTTCAGAAATAGGACATGCATAGACATTGATGGAATCAATTTTAGGTTTTGATTTCGGCACCCAAAGTATTGGAGTAGCCATTGGTAATCCGGTAACAGGTAGCGCTAGCGCATTAGATGCCTTAAAAGCAAAGGATGGTATCCCCAATTGGGAACATATCGCAACACTACTTGAACGGTGGCAACCGCATCGACTTATCGTCGGCTTACCGCTCAATATGGATGGGACAAGCCAACCTATCACACACCGAGCCAGAAAATTCGGTAACAGATTACATGGCAGATTTGGATTACCTGTCGACTTTCAGGATGAAAGACTAACAACCGTTGATGCAAAAGCCGAGTTATTTGAACGAGGAGGCTATAGGGCCTTAAAAAAAGGAACAATCGACAGTACCAGCGCTGTATTGATCGTTGAATCCTGGTATGAGAATCAGCACACAGATGATGAATAGTCCCTGAGACCTTAAGCAGATTTTCAATGATTGAATGGTTAAATATCGTATATTCAGATTGTAATAAGAATTATCACAGTGCCTATTTAACCCTGACTCAGGATAAGAAGTCACAATGAATCATGATTGATTCATAATATATCAGACTCGTTTTCTGATGCGGGGCTTCAGGTCGAGTTCAAGGTAAATCTGGACCACAATAACCATTCTATAACAAGCGGATTTAACGACGGAATTAGGCTTAAGACCTTGTCGAAAAGGCTTTCTTATTTCGAGTTGAGATTATTACCTTGTCAGTTAGGTTTCCCCCATTCTGAACAAGCTTTAAATGCAGAATGAGCTATGACGATTCGAGTAAATCAAACATGACCCGGTAGATAGAATAAAGAAAATTCAGAACTCAATAACTGATAAACCAGTACCCCCCATCCTATCTTCAACAAGAAGTCATTCCGCTCTTCTACTCCAACAAAAAATCGATCAATAAACTCAGCATGTACGATACTAATAAGATAAAGTTTGTTGATAACACTAATTTTATTCAAATAACCTTATAAAAATTAAACAATATCTATATTTGATGGTCAAAGGGTAGTTATTCAGTAAAAATAGATAAAATAGGAATGTGAATGTTTCGCTCGTTTTTTTTTAATAAACGTTGGCTACTCTGGTCACTGCTTGGAACGCTACTTATTCTCGGGGTAACTTGGTATAAAGTTGAGATCAATGTCAGAGTCAATGAATGGTTCGGTACATTTTATAATACGATTCAGCAAGCCCTCACCAAACCCAATACTGTATCAGTTCAAACTCTTTTACACAGTATATTTGAGTTCTTTAATATTGTTTCTGTATATATCATCATCGCTGTATTGCTTGATTTTTTTGTCCGTCACTATGTTTTTCGATGGCGAACCGCCATGAATGATTATTATATGAAGTTTTGGCCACAGATCAGACATATAGAAGGCGCATCACAACGGATTCAGGAAGATACAATGCGTTTTGCCAATATCATGGAAAGCTTAGGAGCCAGTTTTGTATCATCAATAATGACGTTAATCGCATTTTTACCTATTTTATGGAATCTTTCCAAATATATTACCGATATTCCATGGATTGGTCATGTTCCCCATTCGCTCATCTATCTTGCTATATTATCGGCTGCATTTGGCACTGTGCTCCTTGGAATCGTCGGCATAAAACTTCCAGGCCTTGAATTTAAAAACCAAAAAGTTGAAGCAGCCTACCGCAAGGAACTGGTTTTTGGTGAAGATCAAGCAGAACGAGCTCAACCCGAAACCGTAATGGAATTATTCAGTAATATCAGGGGAAACTACTTCACCTTATATAAACATTACCTCTATTTTGATATCGCAAAATGGTCATATCTTCAATATACCGTCATACTTCCATATATTTTTATGGCACCAGCTATTGTCGCAGGGAAAATTACGCTTGGTGTTATGCAGCAAATTATCCGGGCATTTAGTAACGTAGAACAATCCTTTCAGTTTCTGGTTTACTCATGGACAACTATCGTTGAGCTCATGTCTATCTATAAGCGACTCAAAGGATTTGAGCAGCAAATTTACAACGTTATAACCACAGAATCAACGGTAGAATCTAATTAACATCAGCTCGGAATAAAGAAGTCTTTTCTGATAAGGATTAAGCCCGATTTCAACGTTAAATCCGTTTTAACGTTGAAATCAGGCCCCCTCATCATCCAAGGTTTGCACAACTCTATGAATGAATAATTATATTCAAAAAAATCACTAATCCATCGCATCTGACAGTTAACCTTACCCCTATATTCCCGACACATATCGACATAAAAACCTATAAGATCATATAAATACAAATAAAATAGATAAATAAACTGACATAAAACACAAATAAAAGACAAAGGGCTAAATATGACTTATATGTCAGAATAAACCTTTTAATAAAAAAAATTCATCCTGTGTAAAATTTCTGCAAAATAATCGTTTTACTTTAATAAGACATATGGTAGTAAATACTTGAGATGTAGCTTTAGAGGGGATCTCTATGGAACGTTTAGATTTTGATGCATTAAGTTTAGGTGAACCAGTAGCCAAACCATCTAGAAGCAGTAAAAAAAGGCGATGGCGTGAAATAGAAACCATCAAAGAACGAATGAGGCTAAAACAAGAGTTAGAATCCATCGACTCATCCTATGAGTTTGATGAAAGTTTTGATTATTAGAGCATATGAATTACGTTAATTAAGGCCATGATGCTCTCATAATTCCATCATGGTCTATCAAATTCTTAGGGCTCGAAGCTGTATCGATATTTAAATACCACTTAATATATTCAGATTCAAAACCTTACCTCCTTTATTATACAAGTATCAAATACAACTACAAAAGCAAGAGCCCATCATCTACAAAAACAACACATAAAAAAGAGGACTTACGTCCCCGTCATCGCTTATGTGTAATGTGTATGCTTCAATCAGACATAACGCAGTTCAGCTTCCTTATCCTGAGACGAAACGTCATCAGCACGATTACTCGAGAGACAAACTGAACTGTCAGCTACTTTTTTATCAATTCCTTCTTACAGGAATACGTTCCCAAAACTGGCAATGCATTTTTCGAACTTCCATTAGACCGAGAACAGGGGCGAACCGCAACGGATACACCAGATGCTCCGCGAAAACATGATTTTGTCATATCTATCTCCAGCAAGACATTCGTCTATTGTATTAATGCAAAAAATTTGCCAGTAAAGGCAACTGATTGAAGTTTAAAATCAACATAACTACTGACATGGATTATTAATTCCGGTCAAATTTTAATCCGTCAAAAAATGAATCCATATAAGGGAAACTATATATTTAACCACGACTAATACGCATATTATCGTATTTCTGGTTCATAGACATCACCATCATGTTCAATGACAAGAACGATTTTTTCTATAAAAAAGTAACCCAATACCGCTAATAGCCAATATCAGTATGATCACAAACCACTTTTCATAATGGTGCAATTGCACTAAGAATAATTGTACGGCTTTACCGAACCAGAATCCTAGTAACCCAACACCAATCGCCCAGATTGCGGCTCCCAGAATATTTAAAGGAACATAAAGTTTTGGACGAACACCCGCCGAACCTAAAACAAATGGCGTAACAGTTCTTATCCCATAAAGAAATCGAAAACCTAGAATTAACAGAACCTGATGCCGCTTCAGTAAACGAAAAATTCGCCTGGATTTAAGCCTCCAGCGAGGTCTGGATGCAATAAAACTAACACCTTTAATACGCCCAATGTAGTAATATAACTGGTCTCCAAACAATGTCCCTATAAAAGCAGCTCCCATCACCTCAGGAAGTCCTAAATATCCCTGATGAGCCAGAAAGCCAGCCAAAACCAAAATCGTTTCACCTTCGAAAAAAGTCCCTACGATAATCGCCAGATAACCGTAATGAGCTATAATTTCCTGCCAATTCACCAAATATACCTCAAATAAAATCTGCCTTTAGATCGGTTGAAACCCGATAGCAAGCCTTCTTCAAATCAAACAAATCTTAGGCATAAAACAGATTCTTCCATAGAAACACGCTCCGTTAGAAAACCAATGGCCATAATTCAATTCAGTCATTTATTTAAATTTTTCCGAAACGGAGAATGCTGTATGACTGAAGGAAACGCCAATCACTGTCAAAAGCGTCATATAATAACATGCCCTCTCCGGTAAAACCGTCTTACAGGAAAAACCATTCATGCAAATTTCACATTTTAAGCGGAAATTTTTTGCCTCCGAAGATGTCTTACCAGACATAACAAATTCAGGGTATTATACTCCCTATTGATCTAAGATCGTCATTGACGTTTGGTAAGCTTTAAAAAGCAACGGTTCGTTTACTTGAGCAAAAAAGTCACAGACTATGCATCATAACAACACAATCTGGACCTGACGCAGTCTAAATGAACAACACTCAATATCAATACTTCCAAAAAAGATCAATTCATTCGGCTATGCATGAGCATTTGGGCTAAGGCAACCTTTTGCTCCATTATTACATCAAAGAGAGCATCATGAAATATTTAGTCACCGGCGCAGCCGGATTTATTGGTTCACGGGTCAGTGAAATACTAACAATTCAAGGCCATCAGGTCATTGGTATTGACAACTTAAACGACTATTATGACGTCAACTTGAAAAAAGCCCGTCTGGCACGACTATCAGAGCAAAAATTATTTGAATTTATTAAACTGGATCTGTCAGATAGAGATGGTATAGCCACACTTTTTCAAACACACAAATTTCAACGGGTTATTCATTTAGCTGCCCAGGCTGGCGTCAGATATTCATTAGAAAACCCAATGGCTTATGCCGATAGCAACCTAATAGGCCATCTGACAATTCTAGAAGGATGCCGGCAACACCAGGTTGAGCATTTAGTCTATGCATCATCAAGCTCGGTTTATGGGCTCAACCACAAAATGCCTTTCTCTACCAGTGACCCTGTTGACCACCCTGTATCCCTTTATGCAGCGACAAAAAAATCCAATGAATTAATGGCACATTGTTACTCCCACCTCTATGGAATACCAACTACCGGGCTACGGTTTTTTACCGTATATGGTCCTTGGGGACGCCCGGATATGGCGCTGTTCAAATTTACCAAAGCGATATTAGCTGGACACCCCATCGACGTATACAATCATGGGGATCTCAGTCGTGACTTCACTTATATCGATGATATTGTCGAGGGTATCATTCGAATTCAGGATGTTATTCCTCAGCCTAACCCAGATTGGGAGCCAAATGATGGAACTCCAGCAGATAGTTCGGCTCCTTATCGTATATTCAATATCGGTAATGGTAGCCCGGTGCAATTAATGAACTTTATTAATGCTCTTGAATCATCATTAGGACTTGAAGCCAAGAAAAATATGCTTCCGATGCAACCTGGCGATGTCTATGCTACATGGGCTGATACAGACGACCTATTCAAGACAGTCAATTATCAACCACAAACAGCAGTAAGTGAGGGTGTAGAACAGTTTGTTCAATGGTACCGTAACTACTACAAAATCTAGCTATTCAGGTTTAATGTCACACGATGAATACAACGATCACTCGTGTGGGGCAAAACCGATAGATAACAGAGTGTTGCTTCATACACAAGCAACCTCTGAATTACAGTAGCCTATTTAGACATGTGGTAGCGCTTAATCTCATCAGGCCTTGGGCAACTTTTATCGAGTGCAGTTGCACTCAATAGCCACCAATGATTCCGGTACCCTGTCCCCAAATTAACACCTTTTGATAAATGGAAACAATCAACCTGCTCTCCTGCTTTCGCAGGTAAAAGAATAAACCGATTAGAACGTTCACTCATCCAAAGCCAAGCATTTCGAAGTTGCTCAGTTCTTGAAGCCAAATAGCTAAATTGAGTAATAGGAACTGGCGATGCCAACAAAAACTGCTCTTTAAAAGCGACAAGCCCTAGCTGTCCATTCGGACCTATATGCTTAGCAGCTTTTTTCATAATCGGAACTGCTGCCGTTCGAATCGGATTAATCAGTGGATAACCCACGAGACTAAACCAAATCCACCCCCAACACGAAACCATCCCCATGCGGATCAACGCGCTACTTTTTCGGAAAATAAACAGAATCACTAAAGCAACCAAAGCTCCAGCAATCAACATCAGTCCCAAATCCGTAAGAAGTGGGAATAACACCGATGGTTCAATACCTTGTTTAGCGACTACTTTTACAACAGCATGAACATGCATCACACCTAAAACACCAACAATACCGACCAATAAACTAATAGCAACCAACAATATATTAATCAGCCATATCAAACAGTTACTGACTGTTTCACGAGCTAAATAAGGTGCAACAACAACAGCTAACATGGGTAATGCAGGTAAAATATAAACTTCCCGCTTCCCGGGGGTCGAGCTAAAAAACAAGAGAACCAGGGCAATCCAGACCAATAAGGTTGCCCCCCGGACATCACAGATTTTTTTCCAGAACACACGATTTAAAAGGAAAAATGGTAGAGGAAACCACAAAATAGGAAAACGAAATAAGAAATAATACCAAGGTTGCAAATGAGTCCATGAATGAGCATAACGCTTCATCGTCTGGCGAAACAGAATATCATCTTTATAAGCAATAAAATCAGGATTGCCACTATGATTGGCAATATAGACCATTGGAAGCAGCCAGCAGCCAACAACAGCTAGCATAGCAACAGGGCCTAACCATAATTTCCACCCGACAGCATCACCAAAATCATACCGTTTAGAAAAGTGTAGAATTAATATAGGGACCAACAGGAAAGCAGGCAGAAAGCCAACCCCTTTGGTAATAATCCCAAGGCCCATAAATCCCCATGCGACCAGATACCAGCACCAACTTCTACGAATAAAAAAGTGTCGAACCAAACCGTACATGGCTATCGTAATCCATGCAGCAACCATGGCATCGATCTGGGCTGATTTAGCCTGAAGGATAAATTGAGGGGCAAGGAGCAAAGCAAATGCAGCCCATTTAGCAGTTCGGACATTCCACAACCGATAAGTTAAATCGAAAACGCACCACACACTCACCAGTGAAACCAGAATATTCGGCAGCATAAAGGCTACCTTGATATTCCCGATAAGCAGATAGAAAAAAGCTATCGACCACATAAAAACAGGTGGTTTATCAGGATATAACTCTCCACCTCTCAACGGGAAAAACCAATGACCTGATGCGACCATCTCCCGAGCAGCCTCAGCAAATCGGGGCTCATCAGCCGGCCATGGCGATCGCAAACCAACGCCGACAAAAAGAACCACTGCAAAGCAAATCAAAATAAGTGTCAGCGCTTTACGATAATCATCATTTCTCAGCGCTGATTCTAAAGCCTTTAATGTCATCCGTTTAATCCTTGATTACCGTTTCAACATTACGTTGCAAATGGCTTCGATAAAGCAATCCACCAACAAATAAACTGATAATTCCCAAACAAACGCTGACCATCAATTGATAGCGATTCGCATTACTCACACCAGCACCAGCGAGGGAAAAAATAATCGTCTGAGGTAAATAACCTAAAAAACTACCCAATAAGAAAGGGATATAACGGACAGAAACACATCCGGATAAAAGATTAGTGATGATATTACTGCCAACCGGAAGTAACCGAATCATCAGAATTTTAAAGAAAGGCTGATGCTCAACCAACTTTTGAAATTTAGATAACTTAGAACCAAAACGCCGATGTAAAGCTAGTTGCAAACCAAAACGGGCAACACTATAAGCAATGGTCGCACCAAGCAGGCTACACAACAAGCTGGCAGCAACGCCGCCTATAGCCCCAAACACGAAACCAAACATAGCCGCTAACAACTGCCTAGGGCCACCGACTCCAGTAAAGATCATACCAAATAACATAATGGAGATGAGGGCGGTGTAGCCACCGGTCTGCAGATAATGAGCAACCCATCCGTGATCAACAAGATGATGCCACAATGGATTGTCCATCTCAAAAATAACAAGCAGCAAAATCGCCGCAAGCAAAGCAATTTTTATACTACGCTTGGTGATTTGTTTCATCTTGACTCTACAGATTTAATCCTAGGATGTTTAGCCCTTTTAATTAACCACATGACCCCTATAGTATCTGAGATCCCAACCCAAGCCCGATTCCAGGCATTATATTTAGAAACCCCAGCCTGGCGGTCACGGTGATTCACTTCATGAACGACAATCGTTCCATCAATCCGACAAATCAGTGCAGGTAAAAATCGATGCATATGATCAAAGTAAGGGAGCTCTAAAAACGTAGAGCGGGGAAAAACTTTTAATCCGCATCCAGAATCAGGGACTCCATCGTGTAATAAACGCTGACGAATTCGGTTAGCAAAACGGGATTGGAAGCGTTTCCAGGCCGTATCCTTACGATTTTTACGATAACCGGCGATACAAAAATGAGCCGTATTAACCTTTGATGCCTGCTCTAACATCGCGGGTAAATCAGCCGGATCATTTTGCCCGTCTGCATCAAGTGTTGCGATCAATTCACCTTTACTATAACGGACAGCAGAATGTAATGCTGTACTCTGACCACAACTTTTCTCATGGCTCACGATTTGCAGTTGACATCCTAATTCCTCTGCAACTGATAATGCTTCAGCTACCGTTCCATCCGTACTTCCATCATCTGTTAATACAACTTCAAATTGATAAAGGCTATATAACGCAGCATGAATTTCCTTAATCAATGAGCCAATATTACCTTGTTCATCCTTTGCAGGAATTGCTACAGAAACTTGTACAGTCATGCATCTCTCTTAAAAAATTATCCATTCAAGTACGAACCAATACCCGGCTTTCGGTAACTACTTCACTAAAAAACCGCCCACAATTCGTTATCTTATCAACGCTGAATAGCTACTATTGTTTCAACCACTATTTCATGGAAAAATCATAGTCATAGAATCAAAAGAAGCATAAAAATAATTCATCAGTTAGTAGAGGCAATTATAACATAGCAAATTCTCAATTCGCACCCGCTAAGCCTTTCCAATTACCACCTCATAGCTAATTATGAATAAGGAATATCTCAGATACTCAAGATAATGAATACCTTATAAATCATAGTTGTAATCATGTAAAATTTAAGTCAATGGCCAATAGAACCAGTTCGTTAGTCCATTAACTGATCATATAATTCCAATGTAAATGAAATAACACGGTACCCATAAAGCTACCTATAGAGACTTTTGCCTGCTGATTATCACCCAGACAAAAGTGAGATACCACAATACTGTCACAAATCAGGGATATTTTTAACAAGCTGAAATGAAATAACAATATGAAATTCCTCTTAAATAGTCAGCGGATATCTCCCATCACATTTCTATACCCACACAAATGTGACGGCTATCTGATTCTATACGACTTTTTCTGTACTGTTTTTCATTTGTTGATATAGATCACATTAAACTAGTTTAAAACTAAATAGTTTGAAAAATGAATTTAAACAATGATTTGCTGTAGCAACATGCTGAATCGATTCAGCTTCTTGTTAAATCATATCAACATTATCTGATATTTAATAAAGAGGTCTACATGCGCAAACTATCCTTACTTTCAGCTAGTGTGATCCTTGCTCTGACTGGCATATCTGCAAATGCAGCCCAATACAATATTACAAATAGTGGGCATTGGATACTGACCAATAAAGATGTAGGTATTCAAAAAGCATTTAAGATTGAGCAAAAAGTACTCAATGGTGGTAAACAGGATGGTGTCAAAGTACTGACCATTAATAATGGCGTAATGGACGTAACCTTAGTTCCTACACGAGGGATGGATATTTATAAAGTCAAAAGTGGGAAAATCACTTTGGGATGGCACTCTCCAGTCCAACAGATAGTCAACCCAACATTTATTAATTTGCAAAGCCGTAATGGTGTTGGCTGGCTTGAAGGATTCAATGAGATGATGGTCCGATGTGGCTATGAATGGACAGGGCATCCAGGGATTGATAAAGGCGTGCTATTAACACTACATGGCAGAGCAGATTACACCCCTGCAACACAAGTCATTGTGAAAGTAGATCAAAAAGCGCCTTATGCTATTCACATTAAAGGTGAACTTCTCGAACAGATGTTCAAAAAAGTCAACTTTAAAACATGGACAGAGTTGACAGTCATTCCAGGACAAAAATCATTCTCCATTCATGACAGCCTGACGAACCAAGGTGACTATGCCCATGAATATCAGGTTATATATCACAGTAACTTTGCCCAACCATTATTGGAAAAAGGCGCTAAGATTGTCGCACCAGTCAGACAGATATCGCCATTTAACAATTACGCTAAAAAAGGTTTAAAAGACTGGCAAACCTATCTGGGGCCAACTCGTGATTACGACGAAACCGTATATAACATTTACCCTTATGCTAATAAAAAAGGCAATACACTAGCTGTATTACATAATGCGAAAGGGAATCTTGGCGTCGCTATCCATTACAATGTGAAAGAACTCCCGGTTTTGGGATTATGGAAAAACACCGATACATTGCGCCAAGGCTATGTCACAGGAATTGAGCCAGGAACCAGCTTCTCCTATAACCGTAAATATCAACGTGTTTTAGGGCTTGTTCCGACAATCGCAGCTCATCAGACCAAGCATTTTGACTTAACTTACATATTATTGGACAACAAAGCAGCAGTGAATCAACAAATCAAAGAGGTCAAAGCAATTCAGGGATCACAAAAAACCCATTTACGCAAAAACCCGTTAGTCAAAGGTAAAAACTTATAGTGTGAAACGCTTGACCATAAAAAGAGCCGGCTAAAGCCGGCTCAATCGCATTTAATAGCTAATTAGCTATGATGCGACATTCAATGATGACGGGGGTAAAGAAGCCTGTTGTTCCGCAGCCTTCTTCTGAATAACTGGATTAGCATACATATGTAGCAATTGCTGACACTCTCCTTCAGTTAATCCATCCAGGCGCGTACGAATATGCGCCAAAGCTTCAGCATTAATCATATTCGTCGGCTTTTCCTGCAATAGATCAGCGGCTGCATAGTTTGTATCATGAAGCCGGTATAACTGATGAATCTGCCGGTCAATGATTTCTGCCATTTCAGAAGCATCTTCACTGAATGTATCTAATGGTTGTCCAAAAGCTACATGGACTTTTCCTTTTTTACCCATAATCCCTGTCACAATACTACGTGTATCTTCACCAGGAGACTTTTGATATTCACCGGTCTTCTCTTTGACAGTGAGCTCATGCGCTTTCATACCATCACAAGGATCATACTGGTAAGAAACTGCAACTGGCACAATCTTAAGATTTTTCATCGCTTCACTAAATGATTTAGTCTTACGCCTTTGTCCCAATTGTAACATTTTCAATACAGCAGAATCGGTACGATCAATCCCATCTTTCGAGCGACCTTCTCTATGAGCAATCCAAACGGAACTATCTTCGTTCATCGAAAATGAAATATATTCACTAAGTTTCATCAACGCAGCCAGTTTCTCACGACGATTATTGATCGAACGCTTGACGATAAACGTTTTATTAAGCCTCATTAAATCTTCAATATACTGCTCTGAAAGTAAATTATCTCCAGCCGCAATTCGAGCAGTTGGAAAACCTTCCAGATGCAAAGCATAATTAACAAAAGTCGGGTCCATCACAATATCGCGATGATTCGAAATGAATAAATAAGACTGACGTGTATCCAGACGATTCAACCCTTCATAAGTCAAAGAATCAGTCGTCGTTTCAATCGTTCGACGAATATAAGAAGTCAGACGTATCTGCACATCATTGACACCTCTCACTTTCTTTACATAGCCATTCAAGTAAAAACGAATGACAGCATGCGTTAATGCTGGAGCAAACCGATTAATACGTGGAAACTTAAATTGTGCCAAGGCACTAATTAAACGTTGATCATTAGCCAATCGCTTTAATACGACAGGAACTTCCTGATCATGGTAAGGACGAATATCCTGATAGATATCGTCATCGGCAACTACTGTGCTCATCATTGCAATAATCCAAAAAGCCAGTCATATTGCCGGTGTAAATACACCGACAACATTCCTTTAAAGAGCAGCAATATTGGCATACTGCTGGCGAAGTTTTTCAACTGATAATTCAAGTTCAGACTGTTTTATCCGTTCTTTTTCAATTACGGCAGCCGGAGCTTTCCCAACGAAATTCTCATTACTCAATTTAGCGCTAACCCGGGTGAGATCCTGAGTTATTTTATCCAATTGGCGCTGGATTCGGGCTAATTCAGCCTCTTTATCGATAAGACCCGCCATTGGAATTAAAATTTCCATCTCAGCCAACAAAGCTGTAGCACTTGGCGGTGCGACTTCATCTGCAGATAGCGGTTTAATATCCTCTAATTTTGCAAGCGCCGACAAAAAGGCCGCATTATCATCTAAACGACGTCTATCCAGTTCAGACATGTGACGCAGTAGAACCGGTAATGGTTTATTTGGACTAATATCCATTTCACCACGAATATTACGAACAGCCAAAATAAACTGCTTAAGCCATTCCAGATCAGACATTGCCTCCAGATCTACCTTATCCGCCTCAAATTCAGGATATGCCTGAAGCATAATCGTATCAGCCTGCTGACCAGTCAGAGGTGCTACTCGCTGCCAAATGGTCTCTGTAATATACGGCATAATCGGGTGCATCAGTCGTAACAAGCTTTCAAGCACACTAATCAACGTATAACGAGTACCGCGCTGAGCAGCTTCACTGCCCTTAAATAAAACCGGCTTAGTTAACTCCAGATACCAATCGCAGAACTGATTCCAAGTGAACTCATAAATAGTCTGGGCTGCAATATCAAAGCGGTAACTATCCAATGCTTCACGAAATGCCTTGATGGTATTCTGGTACTGCCCCTGAATCCATCGATCAGCCAGAGAAAATTCCATCTCTGCACCAGATACACCACAATCCTTTTCTTCTGCCTGCATCAATACATAACGGCTGGCATTCCATAATTTATTACAAAAATTCCGATACCCTTCAAGACGATGCATATCCCAGTTGATATCACGACCGGTCGATGCCATTGCAGCAAGAGTAAACCGAAGTGCATCAGTCCCATGCGCTTCAATGCCTTTGGCGAAAGTTTTACGGGTAACTTTTTCAATTTTTTTCGCCAATTGAGGCTGCATCATATTTCCGGTACGTTTTGTAACCAAAGATTCTAAATCGATACCATCCACCATATCTAAGGGATCTAAAACATTCCCTTTCGATTTGGACATTTTAGCACCATTTTCATCTCGAATAAGACCCGTTACATAAACAGTCTTGAATGGAATCTGAGGTTTACCCTGTCCATCTTTCATGAAATGCATCGTTAGCATAATCATCCGGGCAACCCAGAAAAAGATGATATCAAAACCTGTAACTAAAACATCCGTCGGATGGAAGATTTCCAATTCAGGCGTTTTCTCTGGCCATCCCAACGTACCAAATGTCCACAAACCAGAAGAAAACCAAGTATCCAGAACATCATTATCCTGGCTTAATGTAATATCTCCCAGATCATATTTCTTGCGAACTTCCGCTTCATCACGACCAACATATACACGACCGGCTTCATCATACCAGGCCGGAATTCGGTGTCCCCACCAAAGCTGACGGGAAATACACCAATCTTGGATATCACGCATCCACGAGAAATACATATTCTCATATTGCTTTGGAACAAATTCAATATCCCCGTCCTCAACCGCCCGAATGGCTTCTTCAGCTAATGGTTTAGTCCGGACATACCATTGATCAGTCAACATAGGTTCAATAATAACGCCGCCACGATCACCATAAGGAACCGTATTCGGATGCTCTTCTATATTAACCAGAAGTCCGGCCTCATCGAATGCTTTCACGATTGCATCCCGGGCTGCAAAACGCTCTAATCCACGGTAAGCTTCAGGGAGTTCGTCGCTGTAAACATCAGAAGATTCGCCATTTGTATCAAACACCTGAGCTTTTTGACAAATATCAGCATTCAACGTCAAAACGTTAATCATCGGTAATTGATGACGTTTGCCAACTTCATAGTCGTTAAAGTCATGGGCTGGCGTGATTTTAACGCACCCGGTCCCTTTTTCCATATCCGCATGTTCATCACCCACAATTGGGATACGGCGATTGACCAAAGGCAGTAAAATAAACTGACCAATTAAATCTTTATAACGGGGATCGCTCGGATTAACGGCAACACCGGTATCACCTAACATGGTTTCAGGACGAGTAGTTGCAACAATCAGAGAATCTTTTCCTTCAGCAGTTTTTGCACCATCGGCCAAAGGATAACGCAGGTACCACATCTTGCCCTGCTGCTCTTTATTTTCCACTTCCAGATCCGAAATCGCAGTATGCAGTTTCGGATCCCAGTTAACCAGACGTTTCCCACGATAGATCAAGCCGTCATCATAGAGCTGTACAAAAACCTCCTGAACCGCTTTAGATAACCCTTCATCCATTGTAAATCGTTCACGGTCCCAATCGACCGAATCACCGAGGCGCCGCATTTGCTGAGTGATTGTCCCACCCGATTGATCTTTCCACTCCCAAATTTTATCAATGAAAGCATCACGACCATAATCGAGCTTGGTTTTTCCTTCCTCCGCTGCGATTTTACGTTCAACGACCATTTGAGTCGCAATACCCGCATGGTCAGTTCCAACCTGCCATAGCGTATTTTTACCCTGCATTCTCTGATAGCGGATTAAGGTATCCATGATGGTGTGTTGAAAAGCATGGCCCATATGAAGACTACCAGTGACATTAGGAGGCGGAATCATAATGCTATAAGCCGCTTTGTCAGTCTGACCATGAGGCTTAAAATATCCTTGCTCTTCCCAATGTTGGTAAAGTGCTTGTTCAATTGACTGTGGGTTGTAGGTCTTTTCCATTGAATATTTGACTCTGATATGACTAATGCCACAACACGCTTGCCTTGTGGCTCATTCTAAAAATTATAAGGCTCGGTCTCAGGAGTTAATCCCAACCGTCGATATACTTTATAACGCTCCCGAGCTTGCTGTTTACCAAGCTCATCAGCAGGCACGAAATCGATAATCTTCTGATAACGTCCCGATTCATTAACAACATCATCTTTCAGATGGATTAATGTCGTCCGCCTCTCTCGCGGACTCTCCCAGCCGATTTCGACTGGTGCACCACTTTTTGGTCCTTCCCCGACCAGATTATGCGCAACGAACTCGTCAGCATCAAACTGCCAAAGCCGTTCATCTAGCGATTCAGCCTGTGACCGGTCTGCTGCCAAAACAAAAATTCGCTCACCTAAATGGTAATGACGAGCAATAATCTCGCAGACAATATCCAAAAAGCGCTCGCTTCCCGACTCAGCCTGCTCGGGCATAATATAAAATTTTATTGCATTCATATAATAAAAAGGAGCCTGAAGGCTCCCGAATTCTACACCCTCGTGGTTTAATCTTCGAGCGCAACCCCTGCCTTATTCATTAACAATTGAGTTAATAAAGGTACCGGACGCCCTGTGGCACCTTTCTCCCGACCGGATTTCCAAGCTGTACCCGCAATATCCAAATGAGCCCAAGTATACTTTTTAGTAAAATGAGACAAAAAGCAACCTGCCGTTATGGCCCCACCAGGACGACCACCAATATTTGCAAAATCAGCAAAATTGCTACGTAACTGTTCATCGTACTCATCATCCAAGGGTAATCGCCATGTTTTATCACCACTTTGTTCTGCGGCGGTAAGAATATCATGAGCCAAAGAATTGTTTGAGCTTATCAGGCCACTAGTATGATGACCCAAGGCAATCACACAAGCCCCCGTCAGTGTTGCTATATCAATGACCATTTCAGGGTCATAACGCTCAACATAAGTCAAAGCATCGCATAGTACCAGTCGACCTTCTGCATCCGTATTAAGTACTTCCACCGTTTGCCCTGACATCGTAGTTAAAATATCACCAGGGCGATATGCCTGACTAGAAGGCATATTTTCACACCCAGCCAAAACGCCGATCACACGTACTGGTAACTCTAACTCGACAAGCGCATTCATTGTACCATAAACCCCGGCGGCACCACCCATGTCATATTTCATCTCATCCATACCTGCACCAGGTTTAAGAGAAATACCACCAGAATCAAATGTTAACCCTTTGCCAACCAGAACAATCGGCTTAGTGTCTTTAAGTTCTTTTGGGCAATATTCAATCAAACTCATGACCGATTCGTGCTGACTTCCACGCCCTACAGCCAGATAGGAATTCATCCCCAATTCAGCCATCTGCTTTTCACCCACTTTACTAAAATGAATACTCGGATGCTCAGCCAGTTTTTCTGCTTGTTCAGCCAGATAGCTAGGTGTGCAAATATTTGGCGGCATATTTGCCACATCTCTTGCCAAACTTACACCATGAGAAATAGCCTGCCCATGAGCAATTGCTTTTTCTCCAACAGCCAATTCACGACGAGTCGACACATTAAAAACTAGTTTCCGAAGTGGCCGACGCACTTCATTCGGTTTACTTTTCAGTTGTTCAAAGGTGTAAAGTGAATCAAGTGTCGTTTCAACTGCCTGGCGAACTTTCCAGTAGATCGAACGAGCCTTTACATGTAATTCGGGAAGGAAACACACGGCTTCCATCGAACCGGTATCATTTAAAGTGGCAATCGTATTTTTGATAATTTGACGGTACTGACGCTCATCAAGATCACGCTCTTTTCCGCAACCGACGAGTAAAACCCGTTCACTTAAAACATTTGGGACATGATGCAACAGCAGAACCTGACCGGCCTTACCTTCAAGGTCACCACGGCGCAACAGTGCACTGATGTATCCATCACTAATTTTATCGAGTTGTTCGGCGACCGGCGAAAGGCGACGAGGTTCGTAAACTCCAGCCACAATACAAGCGCTCCGCTGTTTCTCCGGGCTACCGCTTTTGACACTGAACTCCATGAAAACTCCTACAATCAGTTAAACTGCGTTAAGATAACAAACTTGCTAAAATGGCTTTTTTTGATATGTCGGGTAAAATCTGGACAGATGCCATAATCAAGAAGCAAAGTATATAAAATACAGAGTTTATCGTAATCGATACGTCTTTCCAGTAAAAAACTATGATTTAAGTGGGTAGCCGGTGCTAATTTTTCGCTATTTATTCAAAGAGACAATTAAAACCCAATTTGCGGTCATGATGGTCTTGATGCTGATCTTCATCAGTCAGAAGTTTGTCCAAATTCTGGGCGATGCCGCAGATGGACATATACCCGGGGCCTTTGTTGCTAAAATTTTATTATTAACGATCCCAAACTTGGCTATTCTAATTCTCCCAATCAGTTTTTTTATTGGCGTTCTCTTTGCGCATGGGCGCTTATATGCCGATAGCGAAATGAGTGTACTCTTTGCTTGTGGTTATAGCCCCAATAGAGTATTAGGAATTACGGCGGCCGTAGGTTCTATTACGCTACTGTTAGCTGCTGCTAACTCACTTTATCTTACTCCTTATATGAATACAATGAAGCAACAAGTCATGGCCAATATCAAAGCCGATAGTGGTATATCCAGTATTACTCCCGGGCGTTTCGTTGAGCTAAATCATCAAGCTGTTGCTTTTGTAGAAGATATTACACATAACGGTAAACATATGGAGAAAGTCTTCGCAGCATATACCCCCCCAGCCCAACGGGGCCGTCCATCTGTCGTAATGGCCGAGCATGGCGACCTGCGCAAAAACCCTGACGGTTCACAGTGGCTCGATTTAGACAAAGGGACCCGCTATGAAGGAACATTAGGTGAATTGAATTTCCGTGTCATGCATTTTGGCCGTTATAGCGTTCAGTTAAAAGAGCGCTCCGATTCAGTCGAGAGGCAAAAAATAAGAGCGTTACCAACACTCAAACTATTCAGTAGTGATAATCCAGATAAAACAGCCGAATTACAGTGGCGTATTGCAATGCCCGTCTCCGTCATCATGCTAATATTAATGGTCGTGCCTCTGGCTACAGTAAACCCACGACAGGGACGATATGCCAAATTATTTCCGGCTATCATGCTCTATTTAAGTTATTACCTGCTCATGAGTGCTGCCCGTTCATCGCTGGAGGATGGACGAATGCCATGGTATTTAGGGATATGGCTGGTCCACCTGCTCATGCTGGCTATCGGTGCCGGCTTCTTATTCTTTAAAAGTGAAAAATTCTTGAGAGTCAAAGCGTGGATGAAAGGGGAGCGCCATGTTTCGGATTATTGATTGGTACGTTGGGCGCACCATTATCACCACTACCATGTTGGTATTAGTCACCTTACAAGGGCTAAGTTCGATCATTAAATTTGTCGACCAGCTCGGAGATGTGGGCAAAGGGAACTATCACATGCTTGATGCGCTGTGGTATGTCATTCTAACCATTCCAAAAGAACTCGAATTATTCTTCCCCATGGCCGCTTTACTTGGCGCATTAATAGGGCTAGGTAATCTGGCAACCAGCAGCGAACTGGTCATCATGCAATCAGTCGGGCTGTCAAAAGGCAATATAGCCAATGCCGTCATTAAAACAGCCGTTCCTATGATGATTATCATGATGCTGCTTGGCGAGTTTGTAGCCCCTAAAGCTGAGCTCATGGCCAAATCCATGAGATCTGCCAAAAAATCTGGCGGTGCGATGATCTCCGTACAAAACGGTGTGTGGGCCAAAGACAAAAGTAGCTTCGTTAATATTGGCCAGGTAAGAAATGGAAAACACCTTCGCCGGATTACCGTCTACTACTTCGATCAAAATCAGAACCTTTACCAAATTCTAACCGCTCCCAGAGCCAACTATCAAAATGGTAGCTGGTTAATGCAAAACGCGGTTATGACATTATTTAGCGACGATAAAATCCAGCAGAAAAGATTGGCCGGCTATCACTGGTACTCAGCACTCACCCCTGAAAAGCTAGGGGTTGTTGTTGTAAAACCATTGAATCTACCGATTTCAGGTTTATATTCCTACATTAATTATCTTAGGCAAAATAAACAAGACCCGGCCCCTTATCAACTGGCAATGTGGCGAAAAATTATGATGCCTTTTACTGTGGTCATCATGATGTTATTAGCGCTTTCATACATTTTTGGACCTTTGCGCAGCGTCAGTATGGGGGCACGACTCATCATGGGGATTATCACCGGATTCAGCTTTTACGTGCTCAATCAGGTACTCGCATCTTTAAGCTTGGTGTATAAAATGCCCCCCATCATTGGCGCAATAGGGCCAAGCCTGATGTTTTTTGCACTCGCTGTTTATATGATCAATCGGCGTCGTTAAGATCAATCACCTCGCAATTGGCCCAGCGATCTTGTAATGCAAGGCGCTGAGCCGCATCAACTAAAACAATAAAATTACCCAGACCAAACATTGCAGTAGAAAACCGAATGACTGCCTGAGTAAAAGAAATATTAGAGTGATCTATATTTTGCACTCTCATACGCAATAAATGCATTGCAATCGTTTGTCCGTGAACACTCCAGCCATAGAGGTAATAGCCAAAAAACAAGATCCAGATCAGCCCCTGATACCACCCTTGCCCCCCCAGATACACTTCCAAATCCCCCACAGGTTTGATCCATTGTATCTGACAAGCAATCCATACCAGACCAAGACATATCGCTGCCAATGCAATCTCCAACAAAACAACAACGATTGCATCAAAAGACAACGCAATCATCCGACGAAAAAATCCAACACGACGAGTAAATATAGAAACAGATTCCATAATGATCAGGCCAATAAAATACCCCATATCATTAGTCTAGAAAGGGATCGCCAATGAATAAACCTGTATTGACCAGTTCTTAAGCAAATAAACTCATTTTACCCAAATATGTCAAATTTTACTTGCTAATCCAATTTCCCTCCTTATAATTCACCTCGCTCAACGACATACCGTTGACATAGTCGTTAGAATGCCAGTGTGGTGAAATTGGTAGACACGACGGATTCAAAATCCGTTGCCTTTGCGGGCGTGGCGGTTCAAGTCCGCCCACTGGTACCATTCTTAGTGAATCTCTAAATTCATTTATACTTACAGTTATCGCGAAGTACTCCACTTATTAAATGAATCATAATTAAATACCATAATTCGCAATATTCCCCCAGATAATACTCACGTCAATATAGATCTCATATCAAGGGCATCCGATTAAAGATTAATAACGAAAATTAACCACCAAGCATCAACACGGCCTAATAAAGCCGAATTAATATCGACCCTATTTCATAATGATGCTAAAGAGGAAAAAGTAACCTACATCACTATATAAGTGATAATAGTCAGAATTGAAACTATCCCTGTACATTGGTTTCATCATGTTCTCAACAAACATGCCAAACCACATTTGGAATGAATCTGACAGATAGAAAAAGACATCCGAACCAGAACAATTGATGACTCTGGCTCACATTTGCCATCATAAAGATCATCAAAAAAGAAAACGCTATAGAACAATTATCAGACTCTATCCCCGGCCCCATCACCAAATATTGTTCTAATAAAAAAAATCAGGTAGCGTCTAAGGTTCATTGTATCAATCATCAATCGATCCAACTTAGCCAGCTTCTTGGGGGTTGACATATCAACTTCATTGATTTGTGCTAATCCAGTAATACCAGGACGGACATTAAATACCCCACGCAGAGCCCGTTCAGTAATCAGTTCATACTGATTCACTAAACAAGGCCTTGGGCCGACTAAACTCATATCCCCGACAATCACATTAATTAACTGAGGCAACTCATCTAATTTGGTTTTACGAAGGAAACGTCCCACGCGAGTCACTCTATCAGCGCCAACCAAATGAGTGGCAACTGAATCGGTCCCCACAGGCATCGTTCTGAACTTAATCAAAGTAAAAACTCTTTGCCCTTTCCCGACTCGCTTCTGAAAGAAAAGCGGAGAACCTGTATCAAATATACCAATAATATAAATCATCAAAAAAACTGGAGAGAGTATAACTATCCCACAGAGCGCCAACACAAAGTCAATCATTCTAATCATGTTACTAATCTCTATTTTTCTTTATTTATTATTCAAATATGCTTGTACTGTTCGTTTTATCCCTTCCTCAAAAGTATATTTGGGTCGCCAGCCCAATACCGATTTAGTGCTAGAGATATCTAGCTGCAATGAATAGACTAACTTTTGAGCGATTGTTTCTTTACTAAACCATTTTAAACATCGCACTAAACAGGCTTGAGGAACTGACCATAAAAAAGCTCTGATATTCATTTCTCTGGCCAGAAGATTTAATAAAGTAGTGATCGATATATCGTGATCGTCGGAGACAAGAAAAGTACGGTTGACCGCTTTATGATGGAAAAGCACAACCATGACTAAATCGGCTAAATTATCCACGAAAACAAAACTTCTCAGATTGTGGATCTTACCCAGAGGGAGCGGATATTTGCGATATACCCAATCCATCATCGTTTTAAAATTTGCTTTTACACCCGGACCATAAACTAAAGGAGGACGAATAATAACAACATCTAATCCACTGTTACTGGCAATCAGTCTAAGTCCTTTCTCAGCTTCAAATTTACTCAACCCATAAGGATCATCGGGAGTATTTTCAAGTAACGTTGTAAACGGCTTCCCTTCATCCGTGTATTCGCCATTGACTTTAATAGAACTGACAAAGATAAAACGCTTTACTCCATTTTGAGCAGCCTGACGAGCCAGATTCAGTGTTCCTTCGGTATTAACCTGTTGATAACGCTCAAGGGAAAATTGAGACTTTTTCTGATGCACATAAGCGGCACAATGCACAACATAATCAACATCACACAAACACTCACTCCAATTAGTGTCTTCATCGATTGAGCAATGTTTTACTGATAAATTTGGATGGTAAGAATTCCTGGATTGCCCTATAACATCCATACCCTGGGCTGTAGCCTGTTCAGCAATTTTTGAACCGATAAAACCAGTCATTCCTGTAATTAAAATCTTCAACAACAACTCCTGAACAACTTTAAATAGCAGGTATATGTTAAAAACATATAAGTGGATTTAAAGAAACATTGGATCAAAAAAGAAGACACCGCCACTTAAAGACTTAATCATTAATGGTTAATAAATGGTAAATAATAATATTATCTTTTAAATTAAGTTTATATATTGGTTTCCCTATATAAGTTTCCTAGAAAGTTCATATAGATTTTTATCTCATCATCTGGCAGTTATCTCCATCCATCCAATGCCTAAACAATTTACAAAAAACATAAAGTCCATTAATTACAAAATATTATAACCATCTTGATGTAGAAAACCACTCTGATAAATCCAACATAGATAAAATATAAAAAACCAATAACCATTCAAAATCGATCAAAAAACAATCAAAATAAAGTTATCATCTGTACACAAAATGATGTTTATATAATAAATAATATAATTAATATTTTTATCCCTTTAAAAAAGAGCATTAATACATTACACTTAACACAGTAATTTTTATGACTTTTAAATATATAAAAATATAAATCATAACTAATTGATATAATTCATTGTTACAAGCAATCATCATGTACAAACCTATACAAATGCTGTTTCAGGCAGACAGGTATAACAAACGGTTAGTCACATTATCGTATGATATTGTGGCAGTTCTGGTTTCATTATACGTATCACTGGCCCTGAGACTGGATACGACTCATCTCAGATTAAGTATTCGTGATAACTTCAGTCTGTTGGTAACAATGCTGATCACTTTAGGGGGGTTTGTACGACTTGGAATGTACCGGGCTGTACTCCGATATATGGTACTACCGGCTATAGGATATATTTTCCTATCCGTTATTATCTCTGCCATTACTTTTGCTCTTAGTGTCTTTTTCTTTCAGGCAGATGTTCCAAGAAGCGTACCTTTTATATATATAGGTATCGGGATGCTACTTTTAGGTGCTCCCAGAATATTCTTTAAAATGATGTACTACCATCACTATAGCCGCAAAAAACCAAATGTTTTTATCTATGGGGCGGGTTCTACAGGACAAAAACTGGCTTATGCTCTAATAAATGGTAATGAATATCATCCAGTTGTTTTTCTTGATGATGATAGAAAAAAAGAAGGACATTTTATTTTTGGAATTAAAATCCACCATTCCAGTGAATTTCAAAAACTATACAAGTTATATAGCCCCATAAAACTACTTATCGCTATCAACAATATTAAAGCAGACTCTAGGTTGAAATTACTTGATAAAATTGCATCATGGCCGATTGCCATCCAATCTTTTCCCTCGATAGATGATATTGCAACCGGCAAAGCCAATTTAAATGATGTAATCGATCTTAATATAACCCGGTTATTAGGCCGGACTCCTGTTTCAGCTAACTCAGACTTAATGATGAAAAATATAAAAAATAAGTCAGTTATGGTTACAGGAGCAGGAGGTTCTATCGGCTCAGAACTGTGTCGGCAGATAATCCAACAAAAACCTTCAAAGCTTATTATGTTTGAAATAAGCGAATATAACTTGTATTCAATTGACCAGGAATTACAAACCCTAAAAAAATTTTTAGCATCTGAAACCAGATTAGTTGCGATCCTTGGATCCGTACAGGATCCTGATTTTCTTAAAATGACCATGACCGAACAAAAAATTCAAACAGTATATCATGCAGCGGCTTATAAGCATGTTCCAATAGTAGAAAGTAATGTCATTCAGGGTATCCGTAATAATATTTTTGGAACCTTATCCTGTGCACAAGCGGCAATCGCATCCAAGGTTGAAAATTTCACATTAATCTCTACCGACAAAGCCGTACGGCCTACAAATATCATGGGGGCGAGCAAAAGAATTGCTGAATTGATATTACAAGCACTATCCGATCAACAAAGTCATACAATCTTTACAATGGTTCGCTTTGGAAATGTACTGGGGTCTTCAGGTTCAGTTGTTCCATTATTTAAAAAACAAATTAGAAATGGTGGTCCGGTTACCGTGACTCACCCTGATATTATTCGATACTTCATGCTAATTAATGAAGCTGCACAACTAGTTATCCAGGCTGGAGCCCTTGGTACAAATGGTCAAATATACGTCCTCGATATGGGCAAACCAGTTAAAATATTGGATTTAGCAAAAAGAATGATTCATCTTATGGGGATGAAAGAATATATTAATGAAAATTCCCAACAAGGTGATATTGAAATTCAGTTTACTGGATTAAGACCCGGAGAAAAACTCTACGAAGAGCTTTTGATTGGAAAAAATGTTGAAATAACAAAATATGATAAAATCATGTCTGCCAGTGAGGAAAAATTGAGCTGGCCTCAAATGGAATTATTATTGAACGAACTAAGAATTTCATGTCAAACATTAAATATAGAAAACATAAAAAAACTTCTTGTTAAAAATGCAACAGGTTATAATCCTGATCCAACTCCCGATTTAATGGGAGAAAACTTCCTAAATCAAAGAAAAAAAATACAAACAAGAACATATGAACAATTAAGCATCGATTAGTCTAGAATGTGACATTATTTTAGACAATTTATCTTTAATTATAGATAGATACAAAAATATATCATATTAAAACACTATATATGAATGTCATTTTCATATAAAAGGTATAAAAAGGTTATTAATGAGTCTCAAATATTATATAGATTTAATATTAATTTTAACAAAAAAAGATACTCAAATCAGGTATAAAAATAGTGCACTTGGATACCTTTGGTCGATTGCAAATCCTTTATGTTTTGCATTGATCTATTTTATCGCATTTAAGATAATAATGAGAATACGTATTGAAAATTATACAATATTTTTATTGTCTACATTATTTTCATGGCAGTGGATTAACAACTCAATCAATAATAATTTATTTATATATGTTGCAAATGCATCAATTATAAAAAAAATGAAATTCCCTAAGTATACATTACCACTGTCTAGCATACTTATGGAATGCTTTCATTTTATTATAACAATACCAGTAATTATCTTATTTCTTATCATTTACCACATCTATCCAAGTTACGAATGGTTGTATGGCATTCCTCTATTACTTCTCATACAAATATTAATGCTATTTTCTTTATCATTAATATTCTCTTCGCTTAATCTATTCTTCAGAGATGTAGAAAGATTTGTACAACTTGGAATTATGATGCTTTTTTATGCAACTCCAATTCTATATTCAGAAAGTATGATTCCCAAAAAGTATCATTGGATATTAGATATCAATCCATTCTCATATTTAATTATGAATTGGAGAGAACTATTCATGAAAGGGACTTTTAACTTTGGATACTTGTTCTATTCTTTTATTTTTAGCAGTGTCTTCCTTGTTTTAGGTATATGGGTATATAACAAAACAAAATATAGATTTGCAGAGGTACTCTAAAAATGGGAAAAGAAAACATATCGATTGAATTTAATCAGGTCACTAAATCGTATCCTTTGTATCATCATATTAGTTCAGGGTTAAAAAGCTTACTTCTTAACCCTCTAAAGTTCTATTCCTTCCTAAAGGATAAAAATTACACAGCTATCGAAGATATATCCTTCTACGTTAATAAAGGGGAATGTCTAGGTCTCATAGGAAAAAATGGTGCAGGGAAAAGCACTTCACTCGGTCTTATGGCTGGTGTGCTTAGACCATCGAGTGGAAATGTGATGGTAAATGGAAGAGTTGCTGCCA
This sequence comes from Candidatus Celerinatantimonas neptuna, assembly GCA_911810475.1. Classification (NCBI taxonomy): domain Bacteria; kingdom Pseudomonadati; phylum Pseudomonadota; class Gammaproteobacteria; family Celerinatantimonadaceae; genus Celerinatantimonas; species Candidatus Celerinatantimonas neptuna. Next base: position 2,247,690 of record OU461276.1, on the reverse strand, counting down.
TGTTAGAATTAGGAGGAGGATTTCATCCTGATCTAACCGGCTTAAATAATATTTACTTAAATGCAATATTATTAGGGCTAACAAAAAAAGAAGTCGATGAAAAAATTAACGATATTGTCTCATTTAGTGAACTAGAGGAATTTATAAATGAACCTATACGAATTTACTCAAGTGGAATGTTAGCCAGACTAGGTTTTTCAATAATCAGTCAAATTAATCCAGAAATATTAATTATAGATGAAGTTCTTGCTGTTGGAGATGCAAAATTTCAACATAAATGTTTAAAAGTAATCGAATCATTCAAAAATAATGGAGTCACTGTTGTTATCGTCTCCCACAATACAGATGATATTAAAAAATATTGTGACAAAGTTGCCTGGTTTGAAAATCACAAATTAAGAGCTTTTGGCAACTGCTTAGATATTATACAGCAATATGAACTAACAATTTAGGATTATTTATGAGAGTTCAATCTTTACTTCTGCCAAATATAAATTTTCAACAAAGTGAAGATCTATATTTTAAAGGAGATAATAGAAATTATACTTATGTCTACGATGATGGATTATATATTCATAAACAAGGCACAGTAGATTTTAATTCTTATTACAATGCTTTTTTTGTTAAAGAATGGTTAGAAAACACAAATGTAAATGAGTTCCAGTATAATCTGGATATAGAAGGTGAATATTATCTAACTGTTGTCCATACTGATATTACAGGTATTCAAAAAGTACTCCTACAAAAGAAATGCAATACCAATGGAAATACTGTATTTAATCTAAATCTAGATAAAATAAAGTCCGGGTATATCTATTTTAAAATTGAGGCCATTACAGAGACCCAAATAAAAAGTGGATATATATCAACTAACGCTTCTATTATCAGAGAAGTAAAACTAGCCATTATCATCACACACTTTAATCGGGTTGATTATGTAAAACCAGCTATAGAAAGAATCAAAGAACAACTGTTAGATGACAATTTTTTTGGGGATCTTGCATCTCTTTATGTAATAGACAATTCAAAAAATATAAATCTTGAAGAAAATTATCATTCCAAAATTACCGTCATTAAAAATAAAAACTTGGGAGGTTCTGGTGGATTTTGTAGAGGATTGCTTGAAGCTGAATCAACTCAAAAATATACTCATTGCCTGTTTATGGATGATGATGCATCTTGTGAAATTGATTCAATAAAACGCACAATTTCGTTTTTAATGTATGCTATAGATCCTAATCTATCTGTTTCTGGTGCATTATTCAGAGAACTAGAAAGCAATCGACTTATAGAAAAAGGTGGATTTTTCGATGGAATGGCCAAACCTCTATCTCATAATCTATCGATGTCAGATAATAAAGAAATGTTATTATCAGTAACTTCAAAAACAAAACCTAATTATGGAGCATGGTGGTTTTTTGCTTTTCCAATAGATAAAGTTAAATATTATCCATTTCCTTTTTTTGTTCGGGGAGATGATATTCAATTTTCTCTTTTAAATAAATTCAACATTATCACTTTAATGGGTGTTGGATGTATTGGAGAAGATTTTGGGCTAAAAAGCAGCCCAATGACAAGATATTTGGATACTAGACACACTCTAGTTCAAAATATAGCTGTTGAACATCTCTCGTATTTATACATAGTCAAAAATGCAGCTAAATTTTTCTTTGGTGCTTTATTAGGGTTTAATTATGATAGTGCCAGATGTGCTTCACTTGCCATTTCAGACTTCTGTAAAGGAGCTCGATTCTGGGAAGAAAATATTGATATGTCTGAGATACGTGCGGAAATAGGAAAAAAATTTAATAACGAAAAAATGATTGATATAGAACTTGATAAGTTAGATACCATACTGATTCCTCCTTTAGCAGAGAGAAGATTTAGAAAAATCATCCGGAAAATATCTATCCAGGGATTACTTCTTCCAAATTTTTTATTCAGAAAAAAAATATTAATTCAACCAAAACACTCAAGCATCGATTTAGTTGCTTCTTTCAGAGCAAAAAAAATACTTCATTATTACGAACCCTTTGGAAAAGGATATATTACGGAATTCAATAGATATCGAATATCTAAAGAGATTTTATTTTTTATAAAACAACTGATCAAACTTAAATATAAATTTAAGCGACTGAATAAAGAATATCAGATAGCGATTGATCTTTATACATCAAAAACATTTTGGAAGGAAATCTATAAATGAAAAAGAAATTTGCATTAGTAGGAGCTGGTTTTTCCTGTTCAGTTATCGCAAGGGAACTCGCACAAGCGGGTCATCAAGTTGTTGTTTTTGAATCACGAGGTCATATTGCTGGTAATTGTTTTTCCAAAAGAGATGAAAAAACCAATATCATGGTTCATGTTTATGGTCCCCACATATTCCATACCGATGATAAAGAAGTTTGGGACTATATAAATAACTGGACAGAAGTTAAACCGTTTACAAACAGAGTCAAAACAACCAGTCAGGGTTGCGTCTACTCATTACCGATCAATTTGCATACAATCAACCAATATTTTAAGAAAAAATTTAACCCCAGTGAAGCTCGTCAATTTCTTGAATCTCAGGCTGATAAAACAATTCAGACACCACAAAACTTCGAGGAACAAGCTCTGAAATTCGTAGGAAGAGACTTTTATGAAGCATTTTTTAAAGGATATACAAGAAAGCAGTGGGGCGTTGAGCCATCAACACTGCCAGCAAGCATTCTAAAACGGTTGCCAGTAAGATTTAACTATGATGATAACTACTTCAGTCATAGATATCAGGGAATGCCTGCCAATGGATATACCGAAGTTATTGAAAATATACTCAATCATGAAAATATTGAAGTTAGACTCAATACACATTTTGAGAAATCAAATAGTGAACAATTTGAACATATTTATTATTCTGGTCCAATTGACGCCTATTTTGAGTATGAATTTGGCCGTTTGGAATACAGAACGCTAGAGTTCTTACCTGAAATTCATCATGGAGACTACCAGGGTACGGCAGTTATGAACTATGGTGATAGTGATATCCCCCATACACGAATAACTGAGCATAAGTATTTTTCACCATGGGAATCGCATGATAACACCATCATATATAAAGAATATTCGCATCTAGCCAATGAAGATGATATTCCATATTACCCTATCAGATTTGCGGGTGGGCAAGGCATCGAAAAATTATCTAAATATTCAGCATTAGCAAAAAGTCAGACTAAAGTGACTTTTGTAGGCCGTCTAGGAACATATCGATATCTGGATATGGATGTAACTATACGAGAAGCATTAGATATCGCACAATCCAGTCTCGAATTAATCAAAGGCAATAAGCCTATCCCATCATTCTTTAAAGAGATTTTATAGTGCTATGGACAGTCTGAAAATAGCTGCGGTCATTGTCACTTACAATCGCAGTGAGATGCTAAAAAGCAACTTACTCTCCCTTGAATCTCAAGGGGTTTTAGATATTTTTATCATTGATAATGATAGCAGCGATGATACACAAAAGGTTGTTTCTGATTTTTCAAATAATTCTAAAAATAAAGTTTTCTATAAAAATTCAGGAGGCAATTTAGGTGGAGCTGGTGGTTTTAATTTAGGATGTCAAATAGCCCTTGATAGTGGAAATGGCTACACACATCTTTGGTTAGCTGATGATGATGTCACCTTCCACAAAGACTGTCTGAAACAATTAAAAGTATTTATAGATGATAAGACAATACTGCAACCTATGAGATTTGACAAACTAGGTAACAATGTAGAAGCTTCCGCTATAAACATTGATCTTTCATCTATATTCATATTAAACCATAAAAGAAACTCTGTTTTAAAAACCTGTTATGCTTATTATAATACTCCTTTTGATATACAAAATATTCCCTTTGAAGGACCACTAATCCCAACTCAAATTTTTTATAAAATAGGATTACCCGATCACAGATATTTTATATTTAGCGATGATTTAGATTTTTCATTAAAATCCTTAAATAATGGATTCTCAATAAAATGTATTCCTCTGGCTAAAATGACACGATTAAAACCCGTAGAACCAAATTATCAACTTAAAGATTGGAAAAGTTACTTTGTATATAGAAATTTTTTTCATATACAAAAAACATTTGGCACTAATACCTGGGTCCGTCATCGCCCTTATCTAATGGCTTCAATGATATCGCTCTATTGTATTTTAAGTTTAAATTTCAAAGGATTAGGAATATTAAAAGATGCATTACTTGATGGTATGTCGACCGAGTTCAGATTGAATAATAAATATATACCTTAGTTATTTTCAATCAGGTATTAAACGGTATCCTTTATTGATATATAAACCATATAATAGTGGTAATCAAAAAACACTGGTTAATTTTTTAACTGATGCTCACCGTTAAATCTACTTGTCATAAAACATGGTGGCAAGTAGATTTAACTTCGGTTGATTAAAAGGCTTTCAGCTGACCATGACCTGTAGAGGAGGTCGGTGATGACATATCGGTACAACTTCCAGCAGGGACCAACTTCCAGGCATTCCCTTGATAATCAGTTTTAGAACTTCCCGCACAGGTAGTCCCTGGTCCGGCTTTACAATCATTTTGTCCGGCTTTAGCAACGCCATAACATTTTTCCATTCCCCCTGCATTCGCAGTTAATGCAATAGACGATAAGGTAACAGCAGCACCAAAGGCAATGGCTAGTGATGTTTTGGTATGACTCATATCATATATCCTTCTGGTCAATGAACACTCAGGTGTTGTTTCAATTATCTGTCGTACTATTCGTGCAGTTTCTTACACAAAAAACTGAATTTTTTTCTATTGGTCATCACCTTTTACATAATCTTTTGATATAGAATGAATTTTTTTCATATGTCGGGAAAAATTCCGACACCCGAAACACATTCCCAGGTGAAATTTCAATGCAATTTTCTCTTTTTGGGTTAATGGTCGGTCTAATTGTTCTGACAGTAACTGTGTCGCCTTTTTACAATTCATCTTGTCCCTCATCAAACCAGTTATCTTCCAAACATTCACGAAGTCGCAATCGGGCTCGATATAAAATGACATTCAGATTAGAGGTCGACAAAGACTCATTGACACAGATCTCAACACTCGAAAGCTCCAAAAACTCTCTCATCATAAAAAGCCGGCCATACTTTTCCGGCATTGAATTAAGGCACGCATCAAATACTTTCCAAAATTGATCAGAGTGGATTGATGCACTGGGATGCTCCCAATCTTTAGGTCGCTCCAGACGCTGCCAGTGACCGTTTTCTTTAAACAAAACATCTATTAATTCATCGCCATTAAGATTCGCACCTAACTGCAAATCTTCAGCAGACGTATGCCGGCTTTCCTTGCGAAGCTGATCCACCAGCTTATTTTTTAAAATACCAAACACCCATGTCTTAAATGCAGCCCGACGGCCAAATTTATGAAGGTTCTGCATCGCACTAATCAAAGCTTCCTGAACAGCATCTTCAGCCAGGTGAGCATCACGGATCTGCTGCTGGGCAAATTTCAACAATTGCGCCCGAAGTTCTGATAAGCTTGCCTCATCAACCCAGTCAGCTTGTGTTTGTGGTGGTGAAATTATTTCATCCATATTAAGTATCGATTCATATGTTATTAGATTAAGAGCAATAGCTCTTTCATCACGAATTTATTCAGATAGTAATTGCTTAAAAAAACATCAAATCAAAATCTATCACGAAAACGCAATATTCCCTAGTTTAGACACTCAAAAGAGAATCTGTCCAAAATAACCTCAAAAAGCGATGTTATTCATTCGCTATAATTGCCACTCATTCCAACCTGTCGACAACTCATTTTATATTTCCCATCCTCTATTGCCCGAGCCATCTAACTGCGCTTAATTAACCTCAGTTCAGGATGAAAATTCACAGCCAGATGACAAAAATGGACAACTTGCCAAATGGTGTAGAAGCTTATTTTCTGATACGTGATTAAGTCTGTATTCAAAGCAATTGATGCTGATATAGCCATCAAAATGAACATGATTTTCCAAGAGATCAGAGTCAATCACTATCCGAAAAGATGTCTTTATCCAGAGCGCCAACAAATACACATCATACATATCGTTGGAGGCTGTTATGGCTCAACAAAAAATTAGTCCCCGAGTATTTACGCTATTCGGAACCATCCTGACCCAGTTTGCACTCGGATCAGTTTACACCTGGAGCCTTTTTAACTCCGGACTTGCACACAGACTTCATGATCCAGTCAATCAGGTTGCTTTCGCTTTTGGACTGCTCAGCCTGTCATTAGCCGTTGCTTCATCAATTTCAGGAAAGCTTCAGGAACGCTTTGGAGTCCGCAACGTTACCATCGCAGCCGGCATACTTATGGCGATCGGTTTAGGAATGACATCCGTCAGCAGCAATCTGTGGTCACTCTATCTATGTGCGGGTATTTTGCTTGGATTTGCCGATGGAACAGGTTATTTGATGACCTTATCCAACTGTGTAAAATGGTTTCCTGAACACAAAGGGGTCATCTCTGCACTGTCTATCGGTGCGTATGGCCTGGGTAGTCTCGGATTTAAATACATCAATCTATATTTTCTAAATCATTATACACTCAGCCATACCTTCCAATTCTGGGCTATTTTATCGCTGGTAATGATTTTCATCGGTGGCCTAATGATGAAGGATGCCCCAAGTCATGGGCTTCAATCTTCGAAAAAACAGTCGAATATCAGTCCGAGTTCTGATTTCACACTCGCCGAATCAATATCTCGCCGACAATTCTGGATGTTAGCCATCATCTTTTTAACCGTGTGTATGAGTGGACTCTATGTCATTGGTGTTGCCAAAGATATCGGTAGTGGATATGTTCACCTTTCAATGACTCAAGCCTCACAATCTGTCGCAGTCATTGCATTAGCAAACTTAATCGGACGGCTTATTCTTGGTGTCTTGAGTGATAAAATGCAACGGATCCGTGTCATCTCTATTGCTTTAGTCTTAAGCTTAGCCGGCATCGCAATCTTACTTTTCAGCACAATGAATGGACCGTTATTCTATCTATCGATTGCCTGTATCGCATTTAGTTTCGGCGGAACTATTACCGTATTTCCATCATTAGTCAGTGATTTTTTCGGTATGACTCATCTCACCAAAAACTATGGTGCAATCTACCTTGGCTTTGGCATCGGAAGTTTAGCGGCTTCAATGGTATCAAGTTTACTTGGGGGATTTATCCCAACGTTTTATCTGATTTTAGGATTACTCATTATATCACTGATCATCTCACTGGTTATTCACCAACCAGAAACAACCGAACATTTTGAACAGGCTAATATGCTTCAAAGTGCTCATTCTTAAAAACAGCTTACTCGCTGCTTAACTGCGGCGAGTAACTCGATGACATCATCGATTCAATATGAATAAATGCCTTAACAAATTTTCATCAGCTGACGAAACTGTTTCAAGTTAGAACGGCTGACTGGAATTCGCTTCTCAATCCCTGATAACTTCAATTCATAAGTACTGTTAAACCCTGGAATAATCTCTTCAATTTGCTCTAAGTTAACGCCAAAAGAACGATGACAACGAAAAAATTGTGATTCAGGTAAACGATTTAAAACCTCACTCAGTAGTTGACTCAGGCAATACTGACCCTGTGCTGTCACAACATAGGTTATTTTTTCATGTGCTTCCAAATAAGCAATCTCATTCACCCGTATCACAGCAATACGCCCATTAGCTGAAACACTCAACGTAGCGCTCAAATGGTTAGAATGAGATTCAGATAGATCGTCAGAATCAGGCGTATCATGCGGGAGCTGAGCAAATTCAAGCTTATGTAAAAGGCTTTTCACTCTCGACTCACTAATAGGCTTCAGCAGATAATCAAATGCCTCCAGATCAAACGCATCAACAGCAAACTCTTTATACGCCGTGGTGAATACAATATAAGGCCGGCGGGCAAACTGGTGGATATTTTTCGCTAATAACATGCCATCAATCGAAGGAACATTGATATCTAAAAAAGCGACATCCACTTCATGAGACTGTAAAAACTTAAATGCATTTAAACCATCATCAAAACAACCGACTACATCAATTTGACTATATTTTTCAACCAGGAAAACCAGTTCCTGCTGCGCTAAAGGTTCATCTTCAACGATGATCGCCCGCATGAATCTATCTCTCTTTATATTATGATTTCAGAGGAACCTGAAAAGAAATGTCACTTCCTGACTCAAGCCTTCGGACCTGTAATGGTGTGCCGTACAGCATTCGTACCCGCTGATCGACATTTGTCAGCCCGATATGATGGCTATCGATTGTGCCATCATGCAATTTTGATATCACATCCGGACTAATTCCCACCCCGGTATCAATCACAGAAATTTCGGCCTTGTCTTGCGCTATCTGTCGCACCCGGATGGTAACCTCACCAGGTTCCTTCTGGGGCTGTATCCCATGTTGGATCGCATTCTCAACCAGAGGTTGAATCATCAGGCTGGGTATTTTAATGGACAACGGTTCAATATCAAAAACAACTGTCAGCTTCTGACCAAACCGGGCCTTTTCAATAGCAATATAATCCCTCACCTGATTAAGCTCTTCATCAATACTGATCAACGATTCATTATGCGTTAAATTGTAACGAAGAAAATCAGCCAGACGGGCAATCAATTCTCTGGCTTCATCCGGACTTAACCGAATCAAAGAAGAGATTGCATTAAGACTATTAAACAAAAAATGAGGGTTGATCTTATTCTGCAATGCAGAGAATTCGGCTTTAGTTGCCATCTGCTTAAGTTTTTCAACCTTAGCAACTTCCAACTGTGTTGAAATCACATGCGATAAGCCAACCGCCATCTCTCTTAAAGCATTAGTAATTTTATACCGGCGCAAATAATAGATTTTTAACGCTCCGGTAATCTGCCCCGACTCATGCAGCGGAATGATCAGCAAAGAATGAAAACCATCAAAATCAGCTTCATTATGAATCACAATTCGATCTTGGCTCAGCGCATTACGCGTATACTGACTCATCCCTTGATAATGTTGCCAGAACTCTTGTTCATATTCACCGACAAAAGCCAGAACATGATTAACATCCGTAATTGCAACAGCGTCAGCTTCAATTTTTTCGCGGATAATATCACACACCTGATGCATCGAATCACGACTACTTTCACGAAAATAAGGCAAGGTCTTATTCGCAACATCCAAAGCAAGTTTCGCCTGGCGGGCAGCCACCCTGTCATTTTCACTGTCGAGTCCCTGAACCAGTTGAATCATCAAACCAATAGAAACTTCTCCAACAATCATCGGCAGAGCAATCACCTGAACAATCGTCATTCCCTGCTGTCGATCTGGCACAAAAAACAAGATGAGCGTCATTGTCAGTATCTCACAGGCCATACCAGCCACGATGCCCCACAACCAGTAATTTGCTTTGTGACAGCGGATATGAATAAGAGCCGACAAAAATCCAGCCATGATGCTAGTTAAAAGACAAGGTAATGAGGTAGGCCCGTGGATATCAATCAGATAACGGTGCAACCCTGCAATAATTCCAGTTGGAATACCTACCGCAGGGCCAAATAAAATCCCGCCCGAAAGAATGGCAATAATTCTCACATTCACTAATGATCCGTCGACATGAATCCCCGTATACGTACTCAATACAGCAAATAACGTAAACAGCAGCGTAATCATACCGGTTTCTAAAGGATGGTGGCTCTTCTGGCGAAATAGCCGACGAAAACGACTGGTTCTGGTTAAAAAAAACAAAACCATAAGAATCAAAGCCGCCCGCTCAAATACGCCGACCAACATCATCAACTGCTGATAAAACGACAAACAGACCTCAGGCAATTTCATTAAAGTAATAAGCTAGCTTACAGCCAAACGCTTATAACCGTGTTGATCTTATCCGCATATCAAGACACAGCATGGCTAACATTGATGAGCCCAATATCAGCTCTTCCCGATAAATTTTCATTTCAGGTTATATGAAATAACGATCACATCCGGCAAAAATTGAAATATTAATCAGGCCCATGTCCGGGACAAACCACATGATCGGCTTTCAGATGGTACATCTCAATTTCAGGATGACTAAAAAAACCCACTTCCCAGGGGTTTTTCTCAATAAAAGCGGCTTGAATAGGTTTAAAAAGATGATGGTCTTTCGGAATTTGATAAGTTGTCGCAGCAATAAGACTGTAATTCCATTCTATGGCCCTTGTATAGGTAAAAACTGCTCGGGAATCAATAGCAAAAAAACAAAATGGATGTCGTTTTAACAGCTTGGACTTAAACGTTTCGGGCAGGGTGATAAAAAAGATATCATCATTCTGACTCGATAAAAATGCAAGAACCGTTGTATGAGGCTGTTTCATTGCATGAGTCACCAAAACACCAATTTTATTCTCCTGCTCACACATATCGAATACAGGAACATCAGTCAATTCGCTAATCGGTAAAGACACTTCCTTCCTGACATCATCAGGAAACTGATAATTTGCCTGCGCATATTGCAAAGGAATATCCATACCATAAAACAACTGATATTCCACCGGTACAACATAAACAACAAATTCCCCTGTTTCGCTCACCCAACCTTTGTAAGAGGTCCGGTAAACACTTAATGAAGCATCGTAATCACTAACACCAGAGCGGTTATCCAGATGAATAGTTAACCTGTCACCCACTTGCAACTGATGTCCATTCGGAAAATAAACTTTTAATGAATTATCAAGTTGAATATAAACTCCGCAAATATATACGTCACAACAATCCATCAAGCCATTTCGATAATGGGCTGCAACCGCCAGAACAGGGATCCCTAGCCAGTCTAATAATCCTTTAGATGATGTATTTTCAACCATATTTATGCCTACCCTCTAACCGCCGCGATAAGAACTCTGGATAAAAGAACAATGCCAAACAACAAAAATCTTTAGTATGGCATTTCAATAAATACAACTGACAGCCACAGTCCGGGACATAAGAACCATCAAACGAGCTAAGAAGGATTGTCCAAAACTGGATAAGAACATGCCACGCCCCCTCATCAGCCTCTAAACAAAGACAAACAGACTATAAAATCAGCTAATTACAACTTGACGCAAGTCAATCATACAACGATCATAAAAGAATAATAGCTAAACAGATATTGTGCCATAAGGCGTATGAAATTTATGCAACACAGCACTCGTTAAATCACATCGTTGTGATGTGTACAGACATCGTAAAAGCGGTCAATCTGACTGAAAAATTTCAACGTATCCAAAATCTGTCAGCAATAATATTTAAGGAGCAGCAATCGTTCATTCACGTAAAGCCAATCTTCGAGGAGGAATTATGGCTCCGATAAAACTTGTACTAGTTCGACACGGCCAAAGCCTATGGAATCAAGAAAACCGTTTCACTGGCTGGGCAGATGTCCCTTTATCCAAACAGGGTATTGAAGAAGCCAAACAAGGTGGAAAATTGCTAAAAGAAGCTGGTTTCACCTTTGACATTGCATATACATCACGTTTGAAACGAGCTATCAAAACACTATGGCTGGTCCTTGAAGAAATGGATTTAATGTGGATCCCGGTTATACGAAACTGGCGTCTAAACGAACGTCACTATGGAGCACTCCAGGGACTCAACAAATCTGAAACAGCCAATAAATACGGTGAAGAACAGGTTTTGGAATGGCGTCGCAGTTTTGATACTCTCCCACCACTTCTCGATGAGGAAAATGAATATTACCCAGGTAACGATCCACGCTATCAGGATCTCCCGCCCGACGAATGGCCCAAAGCTGAAAGCTTAAAAACCACCATTGACAGGGTCATTCCTTACTGGGAAAAAGTCATTGCCCCTGATCTCAAAGCTGGGAAAAAAGTTCTGATTGCAGCACATGGCAACAGCTTACGCGCTCTGGTGAAATATCTGGATCATATCAGTGAAAAAGAGATTGTCGGATTGAATATCCCAACCGGTATCCCATTGGTTTATGAATTCGACGAAAACCTCAAACCGATACGCAACTATTATCTGGGCGATCAAAATGAGCTAAAACGTAAAATGGAAGCCGTTGCCAAACAAGGTAGCGCAAAAAAATAGTCGAAAAGCCGGCATAAGCCGGCTTTTTTATCGCAATAAATCTCACGATTAGATACCGACATCAACATTTACATAAATAAAGCAATAAATATTATCACAACCACTTTTATCCTTTTTCGCAGTCCATTAAAATTGACCATTCACACATCACGACTATGACAAGCAACGGTATCCCTGTGCGCTTAAATCAAAAAATAGGAACCTTCGAGAATTTCATCTATCGTCGTTATCGAACCATACACGGATTACGTATCGGGATCGCCTTTGTCTGTTCATTCTGGCTGATTCGGCTCACAGATATCCCAGAAGGCACATGGCCTTTAATCACCTTAGTTGTACTGTTAGGCCCCATGTCATTTTGGGGCAACGTCACACAAAGAACCCTGCATCGCATTGGCGGTACCATTATTGGTTCTGTTTCAGGATTTATAGCCCTTTATCTTGAACTATTTTCAATCCCTTTAATGCTCATCTGGTGTGGCATCGTTATGTTTTTCTGTGGCTACCTGGCTTTGGGGAAACGTCCATATATGGCCCTACTAATCGGGATCACTATCTCAGTTGTTGTCGGCGCGCCTGCAGGTGATATGCATACCGCTCTATGGCGCTCAGGAGATGTAATATTAGGCGCATTAATGGCCCTGCTCTTCGCCAGTATTTATCCACAACGTGCATTTATCCACTGGCGACTGCAAATGAGTGATGCTCTGGTCGATCTGGCTAAAATCTACGGCGCTTATACATCTCTCAACGTAATTGAACGGCCCAATCTATCCAGCAGGCTCCAAAAAGAACTCAACCGAATTGTGAAAATGAGAACTTTTGTTAAATCCGCAAGCCGGGAAACACAAATGACTCATGCACACTTTAATGATATTCAGACAATCTGCCGTGATTTAATCTGTACCTTTAAATTTCTGATCGAAAGTCACTGGTCATCCCGTGATGCCCATTTTTGGATGATTAACGCCCTATCCCTTCGAAAAACCAGCCAATTGATCCAAGATAATCTTCATCATTTATCAACGTTACTGATCGAAGGCATCGACAAAGCCAATTATCAGGTTGCATCGTTAACCGATGAAATTATTAAAGAACTCGACCAGTTTGCCCCTGAGATTAGTTACCAACCAGATACCGAATCATCCATCTACGGCTATATTTGGCTCAGTCGGAAAATGGGAAATCAACTCAAAGAACTGGAACGTTTAATTAATGATATTATGAAAGCCGAAGCAGCCCGATAAAAACTGACCTAAAATCAACGACTGTAATTGCTTTTGCAATAAAGAATACGTGATCCGTTATCAATTAAGATGAAGACACTGACTCTACAATCGCTTTTTGCTAAGCTCAATCAGTATTTACTTAATCATTTAAACTTCTGGGGACACTTCCCCAGGCTCATCCAGACCGAGTTTTAAGGAGCTCTTGGTGACCGATCCCTTAAATATCTTATTCGTTGCATCAGAGATAGAAAGTTTCGTAAAAACCGGCGGACTAGCCGACGTGGCAAAAGCCCTTCCAATCGCATTGAAAAATCAGGGCCACCAAGTAACCTTAGTCATGCCTTTTTATCGCACCATTGCCCATCGCGATGAAGCCGTATTTGTTGACCGGTTTACACTACACACCATCGGCGACTGGCAAAAAGAAGTCGGAATCTGGAAATTATCCCTTGAAGGCATCCCGGTTTATTGTATTGAGCAGGCCGATTACTTCGACAGAGATGGACTCTATAGCGAAGGTGAATACGGCTATCCGGATAGTGGTGAGCGTTTTGGCTTTTTTAATATAGCCGCGCTTGAACTTTGTAATCATCTTCAGATCAAACCAGACATTATTCATTGTAACGACTGGCACACAGCTCTGATCCCGTACCTCGTCAATACACATTATCGGCAACATCCGCTGATCGGCCAGGCAAAAACTGTCCTCACCATTCATAATGCAGTGTTTCAGGGGATATTCGATCGTAATCAGTTTCAGATGTTTGGCGATCTGGTCGACCCGCTAGTCGACTACTTACTGGATGGCTACCAATGCATCAACATGCTCAAAGCCGGTATCCGCTTTAGCGATAAAATTACCGCAGTCAGTCCAAACTATGCCAACGAATTACAAACCAGGCTGGGTGCACACGGTTTACATAACTTCTTCCAGCAACGTCGGGCAGACCTGTCAGGTATCTTAAATGGTTGCGACTACAGCAACTGGGACCCAACCACGGATCCATTGCTACCGTCTCACTATGATGCAGAAAATCTAGACGGGAAAAAGCAGTGCAAAATGGCCCTTCAAAAAGAAGTCGGGCTTGAAAATGATCCACAGCGGCCTATTTTTGGGATGGTTTGTCGCCTGACAGAGCAAAAAGGTTTCTATATTCTGCTACCGGCTCTTGAGAAATTTATCCGACATAAAGTTCAGGTCATTATCGTCGGAACAGGTGATAGCCAGATTGCCCGTCAGCTAGAGGGACTACAGCAACGTTTTCCCGATAAGCTCCACTTCGTCAACACTTACAGCAACCCACTGGCGCATCTGATAGAAGCCGGTTCGGACTTTTTTATGATGCCTTCTTTATTCGAACCGTGTGGACTCAATCAAATGTATAGTCTAGCCTACGGCACACTTCCTATTGTTCGGGGTGTTGGAGGATTGCAAGATACCGTATCTGATTATGATCAAACCCCAAATGATGCCGATGGACTGATATTTTATCCGCCGGATCAGGGCGAATTGCTCAATACATTACGCAGAGCACTGTTACTCTACCTAGAAGAACCCGAACAACTTAACACGATGAGAAAACGTGCTATGCAACGTCAATTTAGCTGGCAACAAGCAGCAGATCATTATCAGAGCCTTTACCTGGCAGCGCTTGGCGTGCTAACTAATCCCACCCCGGAATAAGGGAGCCTTTCGGCAAGCCCTTAAACCCAGATTAAGATTAACTAAATTTTTCAGATAAAAAACCATGGTCAAAATAAAGTGACCATGGTTCTTACACCAAAGACTTTCTACGCAAACCTTTCATCCAGATATGCTTTTAAAAAAGCACTTTCATCCGTTTGAATGATGCTCACCCCAAAACGAATCAGTTGGCCCCATACACTATCAGGATCGCCAAGCCCTTTCGAATCACTGAAGTCAGGATGGCTCACACAATTCAGTGTATTGGTCCAGATACGAGCCTTCATCTTCTCGAGTAATAACTCAGCACCCAGGAGCTCATCAAAATCGATGGCCTCACGGCCATCTATATCAGCAAAAGATAACTCGATACATGATGGTGCCAACTCACTTAACCGTTGCAAATCTTCAACCAACCGACTTTTACGACTTCGCAATAACGGCATGAAAACAATATCTGGTTTATCTTTTAAACAGTCAGGCAACTGCGGATTAAAAGGGTCAATAACAGCTTTAACAATCACATCGGCCTGAGCCCCCAACTGTTCTACAAAATCAACAATCGCAGGTAATTGCTCAGCTCGCTTCGCATCAATATTGACAATGATCCGCCCTTTTACACATTCAAGCACTTCTTTAAGCATGGGAATATGCTCATCGGTGACCAGAGCCTTTTCCCCTCCCGCGCCTTCGCGCAAGCAGACCTTACGAAGCTGATCAGCCGTAAATGAAGCAACAGGGCCTGTTTCACTGGTCGTTCTATCCAACATTTCATCATGGATCACCACCAATTCACCGCTTTGACAAAGCTGAGCATCAATCTCAACAATCTCTACTCCCTGCTCAATAGCCGCCTCAATGGCTGAAATAGAATTCTCCGGAGCATTTTTCCAAATTCCCCTATGAGCTGCCAGTAAAATACCTGACTTTACCGATAAACGCTCGACTACATTCATACTCAACTTATCACCTCGGTACTATCTAATTTAATTCAACATGATTTATATAAGAACGAATAATGGCATTCTTTAACGATTGATTTGGCCAGTCCGTACTGTACTTGCGTTGCGACTTCGGTATGAGCGAGTACTCACTACTTGCATCTTTATTTTGTGCAGAGCTGCCATACTTCTTACTAAATAAAGTCTGAATTTTCGCACTGGTTAACCAATGGACAAAAAGAAGTGCCGCTGCCGGATGTGGAGCATTTTTAGGAATAGTAACAACATTTCCGCCACCAGCCATTTTGAATTTAGGAATATAGAACTTCAACTTACTAGATACCTCTCCTTCTTTTTGTAGCGCAGCCAATAAATCTTCCCAACCCGCAACCATCGCAAATTCACCACCATTAAGACGCATCATGCTGTCACTGTTCGACGCAGTAATGACATACTGACCTTTATGGCTCTTAAACCACTTCCATACAGGCTTAAGTTTCTCGACAGTTGCAGGCGTTGGCTGATCTTTTTGATAATTGATATTTCTAGCCAGGTTTTTGGTAATCGAAAGGATCAACGACGGACCAGAACCACCATGAGTTGTATTAAATCCCACCATTCCCGGGTGTTTTTTCATATAAGCGCCTAAGGCCTGAACAGTCTGAGGCAGATCTTTTTTCTTAATGAACGCAGGGTTATAGGCAATACCAGTCTGATTTCCCCAATAAGCCACCGCATAACCATGTGAGTCGCCACCCTGAATGTTATAACGCAGCTTTGATGCATCTGGTAAAACTTTTGAAAGAGGCCCCATTAGCATTTTTTGTGGCTTAAACAAACTCACATCATCACCACCTAGTGACAATACATCCATACTGCCATGAGAACGATTCCGCTCAGCTAAAAATTTATTAAAATTACCGTTATGTGTCCCATCAGCGACGATGACCCGAATACCATAGCGCTTTTCAAACAACTTAACATCTTGTCGAAAACGAGACTGACGAAACCATTGATACCAGACAACCGTACCTTCGGATTTAGCTTGCTTAACAATATCCGTCCACTGCATGTGAGAGAAATCCTGAGCCTGTGACGGAAGCGATAACACCGAGACCAACAACCCCAACACTAACCATAAATGCTTCATTTTCCTTTCCTCAAAAAATTAACCAACATCATTAGCCTTTCCCAGCGATCGACACCACTTGTCGTTTAGCTAATACTCGTTCAAACACCAACATTAAAATCACATTAGGGACCACCAATATCAGCGAAACAACCGCAGCGTTTGGCCGGATAAAGTTATACCCCAGATAGGAATAGAGAATGGTCGGGACCGTAATAAAATCGGGTGAACCGATAATAAAAGACACACCAAACTCCTCAATACTTTGAATAAAAACAATAATCAGACTGGCAATAATTCCGGGCCATAACACCGGCAAATAGGCGTGTCTGAAAACCGCAATAGCCGAAGCGCCCATATCTTTAGCTGCATCGATATGATCCTGACGGACCAGAGCAAAAGAGACCGACAAAATCCGAATGGCATAAGGCAAAAACAGCACAATATGCGCCATCCATATTCCGACAAACGCTGACTGAATACCTAAGCTAAACAACACTGAAGCAAAAAATAGCGCAGTCACAAAACCAGGCATCACAAGAGGCAAAAGTGAGATCAATTGAGCCGCAAACTTACCTGCAAACTCCAGTCGGCCAAACGCATAGGCTGTTGGCATCGCTAACACTAGAGCTGACAGAGCAACACAAGGGGCCAGGGTATAACTATGTAATAACGCATTAGGCAAACTGGTCGTCGACCAAACAATAACCCAGCGTTTCAACGATAAAAGTGGAGGGAGAAGCTCCGGGTAAGACCAAGGATGACCTGGTGCAACCAGCGACCATAAAACAGCCATCGCCATTGGAATAACCAGCCAGAACACCCCGACCAATAATAAAAGGGTGATTAATACACGATCCGTTTTACGGCTCATCTTTGCCCCCACTTCACAACTTTCTGACTGACGGCGGCCAATAACAAAGAACCGAATAGAGCAGTTAACATCAAAGCAACAGCCACTGTCGCAGCAAAATTCCAGCCATCCATTCGGGTCGTTTGAGTCCGATACATCAATTGAGCCAGAGAATTCACATGAGTTGGGCCTGCAACAACCTGAAAAGAGAAATCGCCTACTGCACCAATAAAAATCAACACCAAGCTAGCTTGAATTGACTTAAGACATAATGGCAACACAATCCGCCGCACACGCTGCACTGAGCTTGCCCCTAAATCACGAGCCGCATTGAAAATTTCATCACTAATCCCTTTAACTGCGCCCGACAATAACAGAAGAGCAAAAGGCATCTGTTTCCACACCTGCAAAATAACAATACCGATTGCGTACGGATCATTTTGCATTCGAATCGGTCGACTGGTCAGCCCCAGGAACGTAAATCCTTGATTGAGAAAGCCATGAAAAGAAATAAAATTCACATATAAAAAAGCAGCAACCAGACCATGCACAAACAAAGGAACTTTCAATAGACTGGATAATGTCCCCGAGCCACGAAATGGACGACGTAGCCACAACGCCAACATCAACGCAATTGAAACAGCAATCAAGGCACTCAATAACGCAACCCGAAATGAATAGAGAAAGGCATTCCAAAATTGCGGATCCGCTAATGTTGAAAGCCAGTAATGGGTACTAAAAGCACTCTTTCCTGAAAAATTGAAATATCCGAATGATTGAAAAAAAGGCATACAAATGACGGTTCCCATTAAACCAACAATTGCGCCCAATCCGGGAAGCAACAACAAGTAAGCCCGAAAAACCGACTTGGTTTGCATCACGCAGCTCCCTGAAGCAATTTTAATTGCGACACAGGAATATGCATTGATAACGCTTGATCCTGCGTAAATGAATGCTCACCCAGCAATTGAACACGTATCACCGCATCAGGCGCAGCATCAGAACTGACAAATACATCGGTTAAATTACCTAAAAAAGTCCACTGGCGAACACGAACCGGAATATTGTTACAATCTTCCTGGCCAAACCGGGCAGATTCCGGACGCCAGCAAATATCAATCTGATCCGATTTAGGTTCGCTCTGTGATTCAATCAATAACTCCCCGATAGGGGTTTTGATTCGGTAGCGATTAGGTTCAACACGGCCTAGCAACCGTGCTGATAAGATATTCGCGGTTCCAACAAAGTCAGCGACAAAACGATTAATCGGTTGATGATAAATCTCACTGGGTGTACCGATTTGTTGGATCGTCCCACCACTGAGAACGACGACCTTATCCGACATAGCTAATGCTTCACTTTGATCGTGCGTCACATAAATGGCTGTAAATCCATACTGTCGTTGCAATTGCCTGATTTCAAAACGCACACTATCGCGCAGTTTGGCATCAAGGTTAGAAAGCGGTTCATCAAACAACACAATTCCCGGACGAATCGCTAAAGCCCGAGCAAGGGCAACTCGCTGCTGCTGTCCGCCAGAAAGGTTACCCGGATGTTTATCCAATTGTTCACTAAGAGCCAATTGTCTGGCCGTCTGATCAAGTAAAGGAGCCATCTCTTTGCGATTTTGACCTTTTTGACGCGGACCAAACAAAATATTCTCAGCAACACTCAGATGAGGAAACAAAGCATATGACTGAAAACACATCGCCGTATCGCGTTTTTCAGGAGGGAGCCCTGTGACATCCTGATGAGCGATATGAATCTGGCCGCTCGTCAGAGGAATAAATCCGGCAATGGCTTTTAATAGCGTCGTCTTGCCACATCCGGAAGGTCCTAGTAAAGTAATAAACTCACCAGACTCAATATTTAAAGAAATACCCCGCAGCGCTTCAAATGAACCGAAGCAGACCTTAACATCAACAATATTAACGGCTGACATCAGATCCCCGCTGTTTTTTCACATGCTGATTCACGAACACAATTAATCCTTATACCAATAAACTACTTATTAAATAATACACTTAATGAGTAATATTATTTGTAACATAGCTTTAATTCATTTTTATTACACTTGTGGTGATATAATCATGACACTAAAAAAAAGACTTAAATCAATAACAAAAATGGATAAGATAAATGAGTGATATCAATAAATTAGAAATACCTCAGGCATCACAGAATGAAAGAATGATCATTGATGTCATTCGCCGTTCACCCGGGATATTACGATCAGAAGTCACTCGACAAACCAACCTCACCCAGCAATCTGTTCATCGAATTTTAAAAGGCTTATTAAAAAAAGACGTTATTCTATTGGGAACACCGATGACATCAGGGCGAGGACAGCCAAGTCCAACCGTAACCCTCAACCCTAAAGCGTGGTACAGTATCGGCGTATCCATCAATACAGATACAGCAGCGGTGATTCTGGTTGATTTCTGTGGCAATGAATTAGCAACCATTCAAAATAGCAAGTCTCCCACTGGACCTGAGAAAACACTTCAATGGGTCAAACACATCATCTCTTTATGGCTTTCAAAGTTTAAGATACCCCGGGCCCAAATTGTAGGCGTTGGATTCGCCATTATGGGGTATTTCATTGAAGGACGAAGAATACTCAGAGCCCCCGTACCGATGAACCAGTGGTCACATATCAACTTACAGTCAAAATTACAACAAGAACTCAATTTCAATGTCTGGATAGCCAACAATGCTACAGCAGCAGCCATTGGTGAAGCACTCAGTGGAGCCGGACTACATTACTCTGATTTTGCTTATCTCTCATTTAATTACGGCTTTGGCGCCGGAATAGTTATTGACGGACATCCATTATTTGGTGCTTTTGGTAACGCCGGAGAAATTGGTCGAATCTATCAAAAAGAGGAAATGGTAAAACGCCCGGCACTGGAAAACCTGCTGATTAAACTTGCCTCTCATGATATTCATCTGTCATCTATCAGTGCCCTTCATGAAAACTTCAATCCGAGTTGGCCTGGTATAACCCAATGGGTTGAAGAAACGACCCCTTATCTGGTGCGAGCCATTAATGCATTTCGTGCCACCATTGATCCACAAGCGATTGTCATTGGCGGTCGTATTCCACATTCACTTGCCAGATTACTTCTAAAATCAATATTGCAACAAGGTATTTTTCAAGAAGGTGATAAATCACCAAAACCCGATATCTTCATCAGCGAGATCGAAGGTGAGCCCATATTATCAGGGGCTGCATTATTGCCACTACGCGCTTGTTTTTTTCATATAGAAAATGAATATCACGCCACAATCAAATAGGCTGCGACCTGCTTGTCGAAGTAGGTCACTGTCAACCAATATTCTGACATGATAAGCTTTATTCTTTATCCGATGAAGCATCACCATGAACTCCTTTGACTATCCGGATCTCAAAATCGAACTTGAACCGGCCAACAATCCTCAGACTCCAACCCGGATTTTTATCGACCAGGACCCATTAGCTGTTCCAGACACCAAACTTCAAAAAGAATTTCATCAACTCCAGCATCATTTTCCAGATAATAATCACTGGATTATGCTATCACCTGAGCCGACCGTATTACTCAGCCAACCTAAAAATAAACCATCATCAAGTTTTGAATGGTTGACTCATGCCAGAAAATGGTTAGACCTTGAAGCCCTGTCGCAAACAACTTTAGAACTGAACGGCGGTGATAAAATCACCCAGGAAGCATTTATCTGCGCCTGGCTGGCTCGTTGCTATAAACCAGCGACCTACCGAAGCACAGCATCTACAGCGCCAGAAAATCAAACACTGTACCTAGCAACGCCGAAAATCAGTCGTGAACGAATTAAAGCGCTTCAGGCTGAAGCAAAGGGAAATGCCCTCACCCGCTTTCTGGCATGGCAACCTGCCGCATTACTCACACCCGGTCGTTATCAACAATTCGCAGCACAGTTAAGCAAACATTACAACTGGGATATAACCGTTTATGATCGTGAAAAACTGACTCAGATGGGGGCTGGCGCATTTTTAGCCGTTTGTCGTGGCGATCAACAACAGTCAGCCATTGTACATCTCCGTTATCGCCCTGAAATAATCAAGCAACACATCGCACTGGTCGGAAAAGGGATCTGTTTTGATACTGGTGGCTACAATCTGAAAAAAGATATGCAGGGGATGCAAATGGATATGGGAGGATCGGCTGTTGCACTGGGCAATCTACTCGCTGCGACCGAGCAACAACTGCCCTATCAGATTGATTGTTTTTTAGCATTAGCGGAAAACCATATCGGGCCTAACGCGTATAAAACCAGTGAAGTAGTCACCGCCCTCAACGGTCAGACAATTGAAATTGTGGATACCGATGCCGAAGGACGGATGGTTTTAGCAGACACGCTCACACTGGCAAGCCGCGAGAAACCGCAGTTGATCATCGATTACGCAACACTCACCGGAACCTGTAAAAGAGCATTAGGTAGCAATCGCAGCGGACTGTGGAGCAATCAACCAGACTGGTTGATGCCACTTTTGAGTATTGGGGACGAATGCGGAGAACGAATCTGGCCCCAGCCACTTGATCCAGATTACGATGAAGATATTCAGTCAGATATTGCAGATATTGCCCAATGTGCAGCAGGGCCCGGGCCAGATCATATCCATGCAGCCCGATTCTTACAGCGCTTTATCAGTGAGCAGGATCGCTGGATTCATATCGACTTGTCCAGTTTCAACGTAAAAGGTGGATTAGCCCACCAGGCGTCACCTGTCACCGGATTTGGCGTTCGTTATACGCAAACATTGTTTACGCAACTCGAACGGATTAGCCTTTAGCATGTATTGCTTCATCGACAGCCTGAAGATACGCCTCTTGCAAAATAGCAAGGGGTTGACGTTCAATCGCCGATGCCTTTGTTGTCACTTGCAAACTGGCTTCACAAAAAACCTCAAACCAACACAACAGTGCTTTTGCATTTTTGCCTTCACCCAAAGCATCTAATGCTAAAGCAGCAACCTCAGCTGTTGCCAATTGAAAACCCAGAGAACCTTTTCTCAAGCTATAGCGACTTGGCGGTTCATCTAAATCAAACGAAAGAAGAGGAAATGCATGCAGCCAGGGACTTTTGCGATACATTTTATGAGCTTCCCGCCATGTACCATCCAGTAATATAAACAATGGTTTTTTATCTAATTGCTGCAACTGATGTGAAGAAGTCATAGGTTGATCAGGTAACGCATTCTGCCGGGGAAAAATGACAACCGGCTGATACAAAGGATCTTCGAGCAACGACAGTAACGCTTCAGGAGGATTTGTTCTCGACCAGAGAAAAGCATATGTATCATCAATTAAATCGGCAATCAGCCTGGCGCTGTTACTGGGTTTAAGGACTTCAGCATCATACATCAGTAAGCAAAAAGCACTCTCAGAAGGTATATCCCGTCGCAAATGACACTGACAATATAATTTAGCTAACCGGCACTGAGGACACCGAACAATCTGATGTCCCCTGGCAAGATAAGGCCGCGTACTACGACTTAATCGTTCAAGAAACAAACGCTGTACGGCATGAGGCTTTTTCATGTAAGTCAAAACTGCAATATCAACCAAATACCGGCATCATACGGACCGATATTCAAGAGTCAATCAACGAATCAGAGTTAAAATCTTAAAATGCGCTCTCAGATGAAAAACACATTAAGAGCACAATCGCTAACGCAACTCTCATCCATATCAACACGTACTGGCTAATGCCTTTGGATACTGACGCCGACTCGCAATCTCATCGGCTAAGCGATCAATATCCTCATTCGAAAATGATGAAGGCAGCCCCATCACAGAGCTCTTCGATGATAAAGACACATTAAATTCGTCTCTCAACCGGGTTAAAATATCATCTGCAGCCGGTAATGCTGATGAAAATTTCACAATCTCACTGCGTGCATAAAATTTTCCAAAACTTGCCCCACTCACCCGTTGCTGAAGATTATCACCAGGGATCTGCTGTGCCCCGGACAAAGGTTTCGCCACGACACTGGCTTTACGAAAAGCAGGCATAAATTCAGCCAGATAATCAATCGCAGCACGGGTTCTTTTATCGACTAACTGCTGCGACCAATTCCCTTGTGCCAGTTGAGCCACTGATTCAGATAAACGTGGCTGAGCACTTAAGACATTACTTTTTGCAACCCCCTGAGGAAACAAAGTGATATCCGGAGTCATACCGTGCAGTTGAAAAATTCCGTTTCCATAGGGTGTTAACTGGGCCATTCCCTGCTTCGTTCCACGCTGACCATGAATCACCACTTCAGGCCAAATGCCATCCGCATCAGGCCACTTCGCCAAATACGCAGCTTTGAATTCAACCAGTCGTTGCTGATGAACCCCAACCAGATCATCAATCTCACCACTTCGGTATCCCGCCGCATTAATCAAATAATCAACATCAAGATGATGTAGTTGCTCATGTTGACGGTAACTCACCCGCCACCCTTGCGCCAAAGGCAATACTTCTGTCACCTGACTTTCTAAGCAAATTTCCAGTGAAGGAAGTCGTTGCGTACTCAATTGAACTAATGCGGCCACCCGAAACAGGCTGACACCATATTCCTGAACTAAAACGACAGGAAACTTCAGCTTATCTAAATCTAATTCCCGTGCTGCATTCACCAACCAGTCTTCCGGTTTTACCGCTTCGGATGGAATCGCAGATTGTGCAATGGTTTCTAATTGTTCACGAGAAAAAATCTGATAATAATGTTCAGCCGGGCCTAACACTTGATTGGCAGAGTCAGCTTTGACTAACTCATGATAACGGGCACTTAACCGCTCAAGACGGGGCAAAATCATTTCAACCGTTCCGGGGTCACGCTCAGGCACAGCAATCAGTGTCGGTCGGGCTCGAAGTGCTCCGGGAAAGCTTCGGGCAGTTTCAATCGATTGCTCTAATAAAGTCAGGCATGCTTCATCAGATAACTCACGATACAAGCACCCCCCGGCATGCAAGTGACAAATAGGCGGCCCATTGACCAACTCTTGCCCCTGTTCTAACAAAGTTACACGAGCACCTGACTCAGCTAATCGCATAGCCGCAATACTTCCTGCAACACCACCACCAATCACTGCAATATGTATGGCTTTATTACGCATCGAATTAACCAATTAAGAAACAGAGTTATTATTTTACTGACTTAGGTCACAAAATAAACCCGATAAATTATAAGCAATTGCCTTCACCGTGGTTTATATGGCATAACGCTGACTAAAACATTCAGGGCTAAATTAAAATTTACAAAGTAAGACTAGTAAACTCAATTAGTTAACCATATAGTGTGGATCAAGGCAGGGGGTCTTCTACTGCTTATGATTATAGGACTTTCATCTATCTTCACGGAGAATCTATGCGATTTTTTGTCGGTATGTTTGACAGATTACTCTTTGCAGCTGCATTTATTATTGCGATGCAACTTCCTCAATATATAACGCTTTACCAACAGCGATTAGATGGTTTCTTACAATCAAATCAACAACAATTAGATCATTTCCAATCGATGGCTCATCATCAACAACTGCCATCATTGACCGTATTGATCCAGAAGATGAAAAGCAGCCATGAAAAAATCACTCAGGAAACAGGACAACTGATCGAACAGACCCGAGAACAAAACCAACATTTACACCGGGCTGTGAATGCATTAAATCACCAAAACCTGCTTTCTCAAATTTGGGCATTAATTCGATATCCCGAGCCAAAACTTCTTAGTGCGACCTTAAAGGATTATGAGCCCGGAATTGCATTAACGCTACCCGCACTAAGCTGTGCTTTTATAGCAGCCATTTTGTTTATGCTCATCAAACACTTTTTGATTCATTTGCTCACTCGTAAACGCAGATGGTTTGACTCAAGCCGCAATCCGTTACGTTAATAACGAAACAGCTCAAGACTCAGAACAACCATACATCCAACAGATGGCTTCTTGTTCATAATGTTTTATAAAGGCATCTTTATGGTGAATATAAAAATCAATATCATTACAGCATAATGCAGCCCCTTCTTTTTTTAATTCACCATATGCCCGCATAACAGATTCAAATGCCTTCAGATAATTACGAAAAGCCAGATGCCGTTTGATCCCGTCAGTCCCTGCGACAAACGCATGAATATGATGGGTTCGCTCGATTTCCCCTTTCAAAAAAAAGCGACGTCCGGGAATACCATATTCACCTCTAATACGGTAACCAAGCAACTCCATAGCCGGATTATCCTGATCCAGCATGTCAAGGTCAGCCACTTCCAGTAAAATATCGATCACCGGTTTAGCACATAACCCTGGCACAGATGTACTCCCAATATGATGAATTGCTAATGTATTCTCCCGACAAAGATGACTTTCAAGCGCCTGTTTCTCTGACTCAAACAACGTCACCCATTTTGGGTCATAGTCAACTACTTTAATCACTCTGGAATCCATCTTTTTCCTATCTTATTCAAAGTTAAATAATTTGCCAGCAAACGGTCCCAAAGGATATGCTTGGGCCAGATGCTCACCAACACCATAAACTATGAAATCAACATCTTTATTATTAATGCTTTTTGCATCACTACTCTGTTTATCCCAAACTGTTTTTGCCGATTCGACTATCCAAGCAACCGGATTATCATTGGGTGACCTGACCTTTGATGACTGCCCAACCAATGTACTACAGATCAGCAGTCTTTCAATCACCAAATCGCTGCCTCAAAAGCTACCTGAAACAGTCCAACAAACTTTAGAAAAATCAGACGCAATCATACTCCTCTCGCCTTTCCACAAATCTCAGCTAAATGCCCAGTTAAATCATCTAAAGAAACAACTCAATTCACACTGGCAAAATAAATTCAGTAGGCCTGCACATCAACGAATCAGCGCCCTTCTATGGAAAACCTCAAAATTTGATGCTGTGGGCAGCTTCAATCAGGCAGCCAGTCATCAGCCACCGTTATGGGTTATTTTAGGACAAGGGAAAGGTATGTCGATGGCATTAGTCACCACCATTACACCTCATGATCCCAAACAAGCTCTGTCCAGACAGCCCACTTTAATCACCAGAAAACAGGTTATATTTGCCGGACAGTTATCCAAACAGGATAAACTACCAAACGGATACCAAATACAGCAGGGAGATATGTATCAGACGCTTGCAAGCAGAGGATTTAAAGTCTGTGCCAGTGGTCGACAATCCATCTCCCATAGCAACTCACTCTTATGGGTAAAATTAAGCGGATTAACTCTTTAACAACAAAGGCGATGCCCAAAAGCATCGCCTTATCTCATTAACGACTCACGGTTCGTCTTCTCGATGGAGGCCAGTTCAATATCTGCATACGGCCATTTGACGCCATCTGACGACGGCTTTTACGGGTATTGATCTGGGCAGCTCTGGGTTTCTCATCCGATGTCTGAGTCTTAGATGGTTTTCCTTGCGCCCGACCATCACTGTTAAACCCCATATCCTGCAGAAGATGTGAGCTCATCCCCGAAACTCTCACTTGATGAGCACGCATCTGCCTTAACCAACGACGTGTTTCTAAACTGTCTTGATATCCCAGCAGTACATCCAGTAACCATTGTACGAGTTTTAATTTAATCGATAGCATAACTGCTCATTCCCTGTTTCATTGTTATTATTGGGATACGCAGATGTAGCTTTAACCAGAAGTCATGTCACCGGGCTACGCTACAAACTGCGCAGCCCGTGAAATGTTACATAGACAGGTGCACAATCGCTTGGATACAGCGATCCTGTTGTAACAAATTCATAGCGGTTTGCGCATTAACGCACAATTGATAATTCAATCGGGTTGTCATCAGATTTATCCCCGACCGGTTCGGAACATCACTTCACTCGTAAAAGCGAGAGAGATAGACACAGCAGAAAAAATCTGATGAAAGATGATATGTTTCATATAATTCTCCCTGCTGAAATAAGAAATGATTAATATGGAGTTACTATAACATGAGGGTTTGGATAATACGATTCCCCATAATAAAAAGAGGACAAAATTTCAACAAGATATAAAGTTATGAACTTTCCTGTCAAAAAAAGAAACGAATCAAAGAGATTCGACTAAAAAATCCCCACGAACAACAGATTAACCATATAATTCATTTTATATCAATAGGTTAATCCTTTCTAGGAAGCCCTGATTATTCGGTATAAGCAATAGCTATATTCAATTGCGTCACCATATCCGAGATACAGAGCACTTAGTGCGATGCTTTATAATTTTGCAACCATTGCCGCAATACCGCAATATCACTTTGGCGAGCATCGTTGAGCTGATTAAACCATCGATTGAGATTATCTTCCCAGGCCGGCAAATCAGGAGACTGCATCTGATTGGCCAACTGCTGCATCCGGGCAAGCCCAATGGATCCGGCCGCTCCTTTTATTTTGTGAGCTTCACTCACTAAACCATCTTTATCCTGAGCCATCAGATTCGATTTTAAAACATCGATATAATCATCGATCGTTTGTTCAAACAAATCGACATTCGAGCTAAAACCATCGGCCCCCAATGCATCACAAAACTCGTGCAGCAAAGTTTCATTCAAAATGCCATGTTCGCTGAGATGCGCTTCCTCTGATTCAGCAACCTCAGGGGCGCCTCCATTCACCTCAAATAACCGATTAAATACATGATTTACAGCTTTAAGCGAAAGTGGTTTACGAATCACATCAACCATCCCGTGCTGTTGATAATCTGCTTTACGATTCACTACATTTGCGGTTAAAGCGACCATCGGCGGAAGTTTTTCGCCGAAACGTTCAATAAGCTGATCCGCTAGTTCTAAGCCCGTCATATCAGGAAGCTGAATATCCAGTAGCAATACATCAAAATCATCATTCTCGATCACCTTCTGGAGAGCTTGCTGACCCGTCTTAGCAACTTTTACTTCATGACCTTGTTTTTCAAGTAACGTCTTAGCAACCTGAATATTAAGTTCAACATCTTCTACCAGCAAAAGATGTAACGGGGGTAACTCATCTTCTTCGCACTCTTCATCTGAACCGGTAATCCTCACCGGCAGACTCAGTATGAAACAGGTACCAACCCCCTGCTGACTTGTCACCGACAACTCGCCGCCTAATGCCTGAACAAACTGTTGGGAAACGGCAAGACCGATTCCTGTTCCGGTCGCCTGGCAATTCCCTTCAACCTGATAATACATCGCAAAGATATTATCTAACTCATCTTCAGGGATCCCAATCCCCGTATCTTCTATTTCAAAGACCAACCGGCAACTATCTTGTTGCTGCTCTTTAATCGTCAGATGAATAGTTACCCCACCTTGCTCGGTAAATTTGGCCGCATTACTGGTAATATTCCATAAAACCTGACGTAGCCGGGTTGCATCGGTTTCAACCCATGTCGGCAATTGTTCAGGATAATCCATGGTTAAGGTGAGTTTTTTAGATAATAACTGCAACGTCGCCAAGTGCTCAATATCATGCAAAAATGCAGGCAATTCCATTGGTGCCTTAGCGACACTGAAACGACGCCGGTCTAATTTATCAAGATCAATAATGTCATTAAAGATATTACCTAATGTCACCGCACTTAAATAAATTGTCTGTAGCTGTTTGCGTTGTTCTTCATTAAGCGGGCTATCCAATAAGATCTGACTTAGCCCGACGACCCCGTTCAAAGGCGTTCTTAATTCATGACTTAACGTAGAAATAAATTCAGTTTTCTCTCGGCTGGCTTGCTCCAGATTCTCCTGATAATGCTTCCGTTCGGTAATATCGCGACCAAAGCCCAATAGCCCCAATCGATTACCATCTGCGCTATAAAACGGCACTTTATGAAGTTCAAAGTAAGCCTTTCGTCCATCCGGATAAGTCAACCACTGCGCATAAGTCATGCTCTGATCGGTTGAAAAAACTTCCCGGTCAGTATCGACTTCACAACGGGCAACATCGCTATCATAAACATCAAAAGGTGTCATACCGATCATTTGCGACTCGGTCTTACCAATTAATTTCTCAATCGCCCGGTTACACCCGGAAAACTGCCCCTGTTCATTACGATAAAAAACCAAATCAGGCGATGTATCGATAAAACTGCGAAGCAACGCACTTCGCTCTTCCAGCTCTTGCTGTGCTTTTTGCCGGTAACGCACTTCCTGGCGCAACTCATCCATCGTACTTTGCAACGCTTCTTCAGCCTTAGTACGCTCAGCAATTTCATTATTCAATAAGCTAATATTATTCTTAAGCTTTTGATTCAATTCTAAATCACGGGCTCGCATCTTCTCGAGTTTACGGATCATCTTCGTCAGTCTCTGGCGAGATTCTTCTAACTGATCCACAACAACCGTCATAAAGAAAACCGCCCAGGGTGTGATAATCAATCCGAAAAAAACAGAGCGGATGACATCAACCTGCGACACAGACCCGGTGAGGATAAATGTAAACAACATCTGTATCGCTAAAGCAGCCAGAATAATTAAACTTGCCAGGCTGAGTGTAAATTTCACCAACCCCAGACGCGATAACAAATGAACATAATAGTGGGCCAAATTACGCAACGGTTTGACGATCAAATTATCATCCATATTTACTTATCCATCGATCTCGGAGAAAAAACCTGCAAACGGTCAATGATCGATTAAGCCAGTATTGCCGGTAATTAACTAGGAACTATTTATCTTTGGGTGGTTTTTGCTGTTTATTCAGACAATACAAATCCTGTCCCATATGGTGATCGACATAAATCAGAATCGAGCGCCGAATAAATAAACAGAAAAGACTGCCCTGTGGGTCCATTTAAACACATCTTGTCATTTAACCTAGTCCATCCACTTCGATGACTACGCTTCATCATCCGCACCGCACTCAAAATATGTTTCGCCTGAACGAAATTCAATCAATAAAGATAAACCGTCTTTATAAGGCTACATTAAATATCTAAACAACTTAATTCAACCCGAAAAAGCAGGAAGCGCCTCGATATCCCTCATCAGACAAGACTGATAACAATTTCTCCCTTTCCTTTTAGCATGATAAAGACAAATATCGGCAGCCTCAATTAATTCACCATAGTCCCGTTGCGAATGAGGGATCGCACTGGACACACCGATACTAATCGTCAAATGCCCCGTAACTTCAGAATAGCCATGTTCAATTTGCTCAAGAGCAATATTCTCTAGCAATTGAGACGCCAATGAGCAGGCGCCATCCAAATCGGTATTAGGCATGAGCACAGCAAATTCTTCACCACCATAACGAGCCACCAAATCACATCCCCGCTTCACCGTCTCTTTAATAATTGAAGCGACTTTACGCAATGCCTCATCACCCTGCTGATGGCCGTAATTATCGTTATACTGCTTAAAACAATCGATATCGAGCAAAATAAGCGACAACTCCCGTTGCTCTCTCTCCTGCAATAACCACAACTGCGACAGGCGCTCATCAAAACTACGCCGATTAGCTATCTGTGTCAGCCCATCAACAAAACTAAGCTCCTCAAGTTGCATGATGGCATCTGCCAACTGTTGTTCTGTCTTTTTACGCTCAGTCACATCACGAGCAACCAGAATAACCCCACGTTCATGACTGCTATGATCAAAATAAGGTGCTTTGCGTATCTCATACCAAACCTGCCTTTCATCGGGAAGAACAACCAACTCTTCATAGCTAATCATTTTCCCGTTTTTTATAATTTCATTATTCTGACGAATATGCTCTATAACCTCCCACGCAGGAAGCACATCACGGACATTTCGCGCTAAAAGGTCAGTTTGAGAAAGACCAAACATCGCGGCAAAGGGTTCGTTTCCACCGGTAAACGAACCACCTTCATCAAAAAAACCAATAGGATCAGGCGAAGCATTAAAGACAGACCGAATAAGGTTATTCTGTTTTTCCAACTGTTGCTCAGTTAATAATCTCTGCTGATTTTCCTGTTCCAGTTTCTGATTAAGCTGATGCCAATTAGTAACATCTGTTGAAATACTCATCACGCCAAGTGACTGCTGGTGACTATCTAAAAGTGGATAGCTATGGGTTTCCAGCAAATGTCGCTTGCCATCCCCCATAATCACCCATTCCTGAGTTTGTTGGCTATTCCCTTCGAGCACCTGAGAGGTCATCTGATCCTCTCTTTGTAACTCTCTTCGGGTTAAAATATCATCCATCGACTTACCGATAATACCCATTGGAGTCAGCCCATGGAAATTGGCCCAGGCCTCATTGCATCCAAGTAATCGATTTTGCCGATCTTTAAAATAAACAAAATTAGGTAATGAATTAAATGCATCAAACAACCGCTGAACCTGTTGCTGCTGATGATAAACATAGCTATGCTGTCGATGGTCGTCATAAGCGCTGATATACCATACTTTCCGACCTAAATACCGGCCAGAACAAGCATAAACCCGAATCGCCCGACGCTCATTCCCCTGTTCAAGAAACCAATGTAACCCTTGACTCGGATCATCACTTTGGATAATGATATCCATTAGCTTTTGTAAAGCATGCGGCGTCAAAAGTTGCCAACAGCCCCTACAACGGGACAACGATAACAACTCTGCGGCATAAGGGTTAGCGAATAAAATTCGATGATCTTTATGTGAAACAATCAGCATGGAACTGACACTATGTTGCACAAAAGCTTGTGGCGCCAGTTCACTTGAACGGCGCAAATAAAACCATATGATTAGCAGTGTTAAAACGCTAGCAACAGCTGAATCAAACAACCACTGCGAAGGAAACACCAAAGTCGAAAGCTGATCCATGAATACATCCTGTTATGTTGCCGACGCAAATCCAAGCTAGCAGGCCCCGACGGCAAAGCCTAATTGTTTTATCTTGCCCCAACTTATTTTTCCATCATGGTGAAACATAAATGATGAAATTTTCAACAACAAAATAGGCCAAGTTTCATGCAAGAACTTTATTCTCCACACACAAGCTTTGATGTGAATCGCTATTTAGGATGAAAATTGTTTTCGTACTTTTCCTAAATAGTTAGGCTAAGGCACTTCCCTGGCCACCCAAATTAGCTAATTGTTTCGCAATTGCCGTTATCGGAGGCCAGTGATATTCACACCAATCAGGAGCGAGTAACGTCGGAGGACGGGCTGTCGCGCAGACGCGATGAAAAATCACAGAGATTGGAGTCCGACGAATCAAATCGCATGCTGCTTCGACATACTCCGTTTGAGTTAAAACAGATAATCGGCCAGAGCGCCAGGCCTTCGCCATCCGGCTGCCACAGACAACATGCAAAGGATGTAACTTCAGCCCATGGATCTCATCATCTAATACACGCTCAAGTGTCTGACGATAAGACTGCTTATTCTCACCGGGCAATCCAAGAATAAGATGCGTACAAACTTTAATTCCAAACTGATGAGCCCGCCTGACCGTTTGACGATACGTCTCAAAATCATGTCCCCGGTTGATTCGTTTGAGTGTTTTATCATGAGCACTCTGCAAACCTAATTCCAGCCAGACCTCTTTTCCCTGGCATTGATATTCACTAAGCAAAGATAGAACCTGATCACTGACACAATCGGGTCGGGTTCCGACACACAAGCCAATAACTGCGTGATCCGCTAAAGCCTGTTGATATAATTGATGCAGTTGCTGATACTCGCCATAAGTGCTGGTATATGCCTGAAAATAAGCCAGATAAAGAATATTCTGATGTTTTAATTCAGCCTTACGGGCAGCAAGTTGCTGCTGAATCGATAATGACCGGGCTTTAGGAACAAATGAATCAACATTACAAAATGTACATCCTCCGCGCCCTAACGTTCCATCCCTGTTCGGGCACGTAAAGCTGGCATCAATCGTCAATTTACGAACTCTGGAACCAAATCGATACTTTAAGTCCTGCCCAAAAGTATGGACATAATCAGTTAACTGCAATGAAAACTCCAGAAGGTATATATTGATTTGTGTAATTAAATTTCATATGAATCAGCTTAATCAAAAACCGTTTACTGTTCATTTATTCTACGTTAGGTCCTGATTGTGTAGATGACAACACGACACAGAACCTGCCTTATAGCAAAAAGCTGCAAAAACCATCGCCAAACGTCAACACGCCCTAGCCAACACCGTTGTATTCATCTATTTTAAACTGTGCGAACCATTGTGGCCATACGGATAAACGCTCCTTATCCTTTTATGTATTAACAACCATGAATTGAAGTGAAAATCTTTCCGGCAGTAGGATTAAACCAGACTCCAACGTTAAATCTATTTGCCATAAAAAAAGCTACTCAAGTTTAAGACTGCAGTATAGCGAAAAACAACTAAGCTTATAGAAGCCTCTTTGGGCCAACAAATCAACAAGAAATAATATTTTTGAATTATAGTTGCTTTCCCTGACAGAACGCTGGTTTTTTGAAAAAACACCTCATCATCTCTCTAGAGAAAATATGAAAAGCAGTGAATTATTCAGCTTTAATCTGCAAAAATTGGTGGACCTGATCGATAGGGAATTGACCTGAGTAGAGATTATCGCTAATTTGATAGGTCGCGCCGATAGCATGATTCAAGCAACAGCCGACGCATACCCATAATAACAATATCCACCTCCCAAGTTCATAACATCGTAATCGTCATAGGGAAGTGCAAGGAGAAGTGCCATGTCAGTTTATGACCCGACCCTGGAGAAAGACAACTGTGGTTTCGGGCTCATCGCCCATATGGAAGGCGATGCCAGCCATAAATTAGTACGCGTAGCCATTTCTGCACTCACTCGAATGCAACATCGCGGCGGTATATCTGCTGATGGAAAAACCGGCGATGGTTGTGGTTTGTTGATGCAAAAACCAGATACTTTTTTCAGGGCTATTGCCGAAGAGCGCAATTGGACGCTTGGCCGCAAATATGCGGTTGGAATGGTTTTTTTAAGTACCGATCCAATCCTCGCAGAAAATGCCCGACAAATAATCCGTCAGGAACTCGAACAGGAAACGTTAACTGTTCTCGGCTGGCGGGAAGTCCCCGTTGAAGATAATGTACTCGGCGATCTCGCCAAACAAAATCGTCCGCGAATCGAGCAGGTTTTTATCAATGCTCCGGCCGGATGGGTCTCTAAAGACATTGAAAGACGACTTTATATTGCCCGCAGACGGATCGAAAAACAAATTGAAGGCAAAGACCCGGACTTTTACATCGCATCATTATCAACATTGGTCACTGTTTATAAAGGGCTTTGTATGCCGGCCGATCTTCCCAGATTCTATCCGGATCTGGCCGATATTCGAATGCAAAGTAGCATTTGTTTATTCCACCAACGGTTTTCAACCAATACATCCCCGAAATGGCCATTAGCACAACCATTCCGTTTCCTTGCCCATAACGGTGAAATCAATACCATCACAGGAAACAGGCAATGGGCAAAAGCCCGCTCTTACAAATTCAGCTCGCCGTTATTACCAGACCTGCAAATGGCAGCACCTTTTGTCAATACCGATGGCTCTGACTCGTCATCACTGGATAATATGCTGGAACTGTTCCTGGCCGGAGGAATGGATCTGTTCCGTGCCTTTCGTCTACTGGTACCACCGGCCTGGCAGCACCATCCGGCTATGGATGATGACTTAAAAGCTTTCTACGATTTTAACTCCATGCACATGGAACCCTGGGATGGCCCGGCCGGTATTGTCATGAGTGATGGTCGTTTTGCCGCATGTGGGCTGGACCGAAATGGTCTGCGTCCGGCTCGATATGTCATCACCAACGACAACCTGATCACGCTGGCTTCAGAAATCGGGATCTGGGATTACTCCCCTGATGAAGTTATCGAAAAAGGCCGAGTTGGCCCAGGTGAATTACTGGTTATCGACACCTATACAGGCAAGCTATGGACATCATTTGCCATCGATCAGGATCTTAAAGCCCGTCACCCATACCGGCAATGGCTTCAGGAAAACTGCCATAGGATGACCCCCTTCGAGCAGCTGGATAACGCCCATCTGGGTGAGAGGAACCTGAGCGATCAACAACTGGTTACCTACCAGAAGCAGTTCAACTACTCAAGAGAAGAACTGGAACAAGTCATCAGTGTTCTGGGAGAAAATGGCCAGGAAGCGGTCGGTTCAATGGGGGATGATGCCCCTATGGCCGTATTATCAAGCTATAACCGCACCATTTACGACTATTTCCGCCAAAAATTTGCTCAGGTAACCAATCCTCCAATTGATCCTCTCCGGGAAAGCCATGTGATGTCTCTGGCAACCTGTATTGGTCGTGAACAAAATGTGTTCAGAGAAACCACCGGACATGCCGCCCGCTACACATTCCCTTCTCCGGTACTGGTTTACAGTGATTTAAGACAATTACTGGAATTAGACGAAGAACATTATCGTTCAAGCATTATCAGCATCAACTACGAACCGGAAGAAGGACTGGAAGCAGCCATTAGCCGTGTCTGCAATGAAGCCATTGCCGCAGCACGTATTGGCTCCGTACTAATTGTTTTATCTGACCGGAGTATCAGCGAAAAAACCTTACCAATCCCTGCCCCGATGGCTGTCGGTGCCGTACAACAAGCTCTGTTAGAAAATAAACTTCGCTGTGACGCTAATATCCTGATTGAAACAGCATCGGCCCGGGATCCGCATCACTTTGCCGTCCTGCTGGGTTTTGGAGCCACTGCGATTTATCCTTATCTAGCCTATGAATCACTGGCCAAACTGGTTGAAAACGGCGATATTGAACATGATCTGCGAACCGCCATCATCAACTACAGAAACGGTATCAACAAAGGTCTGTATAAGATCATGTCGAAAATGGGGATATCAACCGTTGCCAGTTATCGCTGTTCGCAATTATTTGAAATCATCGGGTTACATGACAATATCATAGACCGCTGTTTCAAAGGGGCCACTAGCCGAATCAGTGGTGCCGATTATGAAGATATCCAACAAGATCTGGTGAACTTATCACGCAATGCCTGGCTTAAACGCAGAAAATTAGCCGCTGGTGGACTACTTAAATATATCCATGGCAGTGAATATCATGCTTACAACCCTGATATTGTCAAAACATTGCAACAGGCAACCCGCAGTGGTGATTATCAACAATACAAAGCATTCGCTAAATTAGTGAATGAACGCCCCGTTGCAACACTGCGAGATCTAATTAAGTTAACCCCTCCCGATCAGGGCATCGACATCAGTGAAGTAGAACCGGCTACTCAGCTGTATCCACGTTTCGATACAGCCGCAATGTCCATTGGTGCACTAGGGCGAGAAGCGCATGAAACACTGGCCATTGCAATGAACCGCCTTGGTGGACAATCTAATTCGGGTGAAGGGGGCGAAGATCCGAATCGCTACCAGAGTGAACGCAACTCCAAAATTAAACAGATTGCTTCAGGGCGATTTGGCGTAACCCCGCATTACCTGATGAATGCAGAGATTGTACAGATTAAAGTCGCTCAGGGTGCAAAACCAGGTGAAGGTGGACAACTTCCAGGCCACAAAGTCAGCGTTGAAATTGCCAAACTTCGCTTTGCAGTTCCTGGCGTGACCTTGATTTCACCACCACCACACCATGATATTTATTCGATTGAAGATCTGGCTCAGCTCATCTTCGATATTAAGCAAATCAACCCAAACTGTCTGGTCTCAGTTAAATTGGTTTCTGAACCGGGAGTCGGAACTATTGCAACCGGGGTCGCCAAAGCGTATGCCGATCTAATTACCATTTCAGGTTATGATGGTGGAACAGGGGCCAGCCCACTCACATCGGTTAAATATGCAGGCAGTCCATGGGAATTGGGGTTAGCCGAAACGCAACAGGCACTGGTCGAAAATGGCTTACGCCACAAAGTCCGTCTACAGGTAGATGGCGGTCTCAAAACAGGATTAGATATTGTTAAAGCCGCGATTCTTGGGGCTGAAAGCTTCGGTTTCGGAACCGGCCCAATGGTCGTGCTGGGCTGCAAATACCTACGAATTTGTCATTTGAATAACTGCGCGACTGGCATAGCAACGCAAGATGAAATGTTGCGCCGTAACCATTTTGCCGGCAAACCAGAAATGGTAATGAACTACTTCCGTTTTCTTGCCGAAGAAGTTCGCGAATTATTGGCCCGGTGCGGCGTTCGTCAGCTTACCGACCTGATCGGCCGGACTGATTTACTAAAAGCAGTCGAAGGATACACCAGCAAACAAAGTAAACTCGATTTAAGCGGCATTCTTTATCGCCCGAAATCGCCTAACAATCTTGCTCTGCACTGCCAGACGCATAACCCACCATTTGATGATGGGCCATTAAATAAGCGAATCGTGAACGATGCCGTTAATGCCGTCGAGCATAAAACCGGCCTGACACTGCGCTATGAAATTCGCAACACCGATCGCTCCGTTGGGGCAACATTATCGGGTCTCGTTGCGCAAAGACATGGCAATCAGGGCATGGCCAGCGACCCGATTGAAATTCAATTTGACGGCACGGCCGGACAAAGCTTTGGGGTATGGAATGCCGGAGGCATCGAACTAATCCTGACCGGGGATGCCAACGACTACGTTGGTAAAGGCATGACTGGCGGAAAACTGGTCATTCGACCACATATCGGTGTTGCCTTTAAATCCCATGAGGCCACTATCATTGGCAATACCTGCCTCTATGGTGCAACCGGCGGTAAACTCTTTGCAGCCGGATGTGCCGGCGAACGATTTGCAGTGAGAAACTCCGGTGCTCATGCTGTCATTGAAGGGATCGGAGATAACGGTTGTGAATATATGACCGGTGGAATTGTCACTATTTTAGGGCAAACTGGTGTCAACTTCGCGGCAGGGATGACCGGTGGTTTTGCGTATGTTCTTGATGAACACAATGACTTTACCCTTAAAACCAATACCGATATGGTCGAACTGCTGGATATCAGCGAACTGGCTATCCACCAAGAACACTTAAGAGGCATCATCAACCAGCACTGGCAAGAAACCAACAGTACCAGAGCTGAGCAGATCCTGGATGATTTTGACCACTATTTACCGATGTTTAAACTGGTCAAGCCCAAATCATCCGACGTAAAGTCACTCTTGGGTCATACGAGCCACTCGGCCGCTGAACTCCGTATTCAGGCGCAGTAAAGGACAAGGACAAACATCAAATGAGTAAAAATGTGTTTCAGTTTGTTGATGTTGAACGCATTGACCCGCCGAAAAAGCCAGTTTCGGTGCGTCGTCAACAATTTATAGAAATTTATCAGCCATTTAACGACAACCAGGCCCAACAGCAAGCCGATCGATGTCTGTCTTGCGGCAACCCGTATTGTGAATGGAAGTGCCCGGTACATAACTACATTCCTAACTGGCTGAAACTCGCCAATGAAGGGCGCATTCTCGAGGCAGTCGAACTATGTCATGAAACCAATAGCCTACCCGAAGTTTGTGGACGGGTATGCCCACAGGATAGGCTCTGTGAGGGTTCTTGTACCTTAAATGATGGATTTGGAGCGGTCACCATCGGCAGTATTGAAAAATATATTACCGATAAAGCCCTTGCCATGGGTTGGAAACCCGATCTTTCCGATGTCGAATCCAGTGGAAAAACCGTTGCAATTGTCGGTGCAGGTCCGGCGGGGCTGGCTTGCGCAGACATTTTAACCCGCAATGGTGTTAAAGCCATTGTCTACGATCGACACCCACAAATTGGTGGTTTGCTGACATTCGGGATTCCGTCATTCAAGCTCGATAAATCAGTCATGGCTCGTCGACGTGAAATTTTTGAAGGAATGGGAATCGAATTCAAACTAAATGTCGAAGTAGGTACCGATGTCAGTTTTGACGAGCTGATCAACCAACACAATGCTGTCTTTATCGGTGTCGGAACTTACCAAAATATCAGCGGTGGGCTAACTAACGAAGATGCAAAAGGTGTCTATGACGCACTACCTTATTTGATTGCAAACACCAATCATTTACTTGGATTTGATGATCAAAAGTCACCTTATATCGATCTCTCGGGGAAAACCGTTGTTGTTCTGGGAGGCGGTGATACCGCTATGGACTGCGTTCGTACAGCTGTTCGTCAGGGAGCCAGAAAAGTTTCTTGTGCATATCGGCGCGACGAGAAAAACATGCCTGGCTCCAAACGAGAAGTTAAAAATGCCAGAGAAGAAGGTGTTGAATTCCTTTGGAATTTACAGCCAACCGGTATTGTTGAACGAAGCGGCCAGGTCTGCGGAATTGATGTCATACGCACACAACTGGGCGAACCAGACAGCAATGGCCGCCGCCGTCCCGAACCGATTGATGGTAGTGAAGAAACACTGGCCTGCGATGCCGTTATTATGGCATTTGGCTTCAAGCCTGATCCTAAACCCTGGCTCACCGATGCCGGCATTGAATTAGATGACTGGCAACGTATCAGAGCCTGTGGCGAAACCGAGTTTGCCTATCAGACCACTAACCCTAAAATCTTTGCCGGAGGCGATGCCGTGAGAGGGTCCGATCTGGTTGTCACCGCAATTGATGAAGGCCGAAAAGCAGCCAGTGGTATACTTGATTATCTGAATGTTTAGTCATCATTTCAGTTAAGCCACATTCACTCAAAGAGCCATCTCTTGTTTTCAAGGGCTGGCTCTTTAGATGAAAAATCATATCCTCATAGCACAACCCAGACAGCCCTGCTAAAATTCCAGAATCTTTTCAATGATCAAGAGACCATTATGACAATTGCCATCATCGGTGCCATGGAACAAGAAGTCACAGCACTTCGAGACAAAATTGAAAACCTGAATACTTACGCATTCGGCGGATGTGAGTTTTATTCAGGCCAACTCAATGGCCATGAGATCGTTCTGACCCGTTCGGGCATTGGCAAAGTAGCCGCAGCCATTGCTACCAGTGTGGCCTTACAACGTTACCAACCGAAAGCCGTTATCAACACAGGATCAGCGGGTGGATTCAACCCAAGCCTCAAAGTCGGAGATGTGGTTATCTCGACCGAACTAGCACATCATGATGTGGATGTCACCGCGTTCGATTATGAAATTGGCCAGCTCCCGGCAAACCCGGCACGTTTTAAAGCCGATCCCCAATTAATAGCAGCCGCGCAGCGCGCAGCGCAAAAAGTCAGTGACCATCAAATCATTAAAGGGCTCATCACCAGTGGCGATACATTTATGTGTCAGCCAGAGCGTATTGCCAAAGCCCGGCAGGATTTCCCTGACATGGAAGCCGTTGAAATGGAAGGGGCTGCCATTGCCCAGGTTTGTCACCAGGCAAAAGTTCCTTTTGTGGTGATCCGGGCATTATCAGATATTGCCGGACAAGAATCACCGCAGTCATTCGATGAATTTTTAGAAACAGCGGCCAAAAACTCTGGCGCACTGGTCGAAGCATTATTGGATGAATTAAACTCATGAGTGAATTATGGCTCAGTGTAGGCCTTTTATTGATTCCCTTTATCGCCGTTCTTGCCGAATGGGGAATTGGTCTACCAGGCCATTGGCATCCATTAACCTACTACAGGCAATTAGGCCAAGGGCTTGCCAAGCGGGTCAATCGGGCTGAAAACGGTCCGGCTCAGCAACGTCAGGCCGGGACCCTTGCTTTATTCATATTAGTGGGACTTCCGATTTCCGCCTATTGGGGACTTTCGGTGCTGGCTGATGCGCCTTTGTTACTGGATGGCGTTTTACTATTTTTCTTACTCAGCTGGCGTCCACTACTCCATGACCTGACGCAGGTGATGGAAAAAATCAGTCATCAACAAACCGCAAGTGCACGCTTGCAACTATCGAACTGGACACTCAGGGATACCCACCAGCTCAGTCAGAGTGGTATCGGTCAGGCAGCCGGAGAAGCATTAATTCTAAACCTGGCACATGGCTGGTTTGCCGTTTTATTCTGGTACGCATTACTCGGCCCTGCCGGTGCACTCGCTTACCGGTTGATTGATTTACTTCATCAATGCTGGAACCGTAAACTGACTGAATTTAACCACTTCGGACGGCCGGTTGATTCGCTCCATCGAATCTTATGTTGGCTACCTGACCAACTGTTGGCCTGGTTCATGTGTCTATTTGGCAACATGCGTAAAAACCTGTCTTATAAAAATCAGGGATTCCGCTGGATACGTGCCAGTAGCGGCCAACTTATTGGTATTACAGCCAGTTGGATGAATGCTGAATTAGGCGGACAACGTTTCTATCGGGGGAGCACTGCATCTTACCCACTATTTGGGCCGCAGCATAAACCACCACTTGCCCACGATTTTCGCACTCTTCGTTTCAGATGTTTTCTGACCGCAATCAACTACCTTATTTTTGTCATCTACCCTTTACTATTATGTCGCTATCTGATTATCGGATTACCCGCAGCGCTCTCATAGGATGTGCAACAATTGCCTTTATCATCAGCCTATCGGCCAAAGCCCGGCCACTTCGAATTATTACGCTGGCACCTAATCTGACAGAGATCGTCTATGCACTTGGCGCAGGCCATGATCTTTTCGGAGTTATGGAACATAGTGATTTTCCACCTCAGGCAAGAAAATAACCCGGATCGGTACCTATCAAAGCTTGAATATAGAAAAAATTCTATCGCTGAAACCGGATCTAATCCTCAGCTGGTCGGCGGGTAATCCACCACAACAGCTGGCAACACTGCGGTCATTCAAGATCCCCACATTCGATGTTTCACCTACTCGCCTTAGCCAGCTTGCACCGCTCATGTTGCAGATAGCCAATCAATCCACCGTCCGAAACAGGGAAAAAAACTGGCCCATCAGTTAAGTCAGCAATTGAACCATCTAAAGGAAACATATCAAAACAAACCACAAGTTAAGGTTTTTTATCAGATCTGGCATCAGCCTCTGATAACTGTCGCGGCACGTACCTGGCTCAATGATGCCATTCAAACCTGTGGCGGAAAAAACATCTTTACCGATAGCCCGGCAGCGTATCCTCAGGTCAATGTCGAGCAGGTTTTATCTCGTCATCCTAACATGATCATATTAGGGAAAAATGATCCACACGGAACTCACATCTGGAAAAAATGGGGCTTCACTCAACATCAGTTTATCCACATCAACAGCGACCTGATGGATCGCTTTACTCTCCGTCTGCTCAAAAGTGTAAAGCAGCTTTGTCAGTCCATTGATACGATACGCGAACACTCTATCGCTATAAAAAAACCCCATTGAAAACAATGGGGTGAGAGCAAAAGGAGAAGCGAGAACACTTCTGTGGTAGAACCATGTCATTCCAGAAACACCATACTGAAGTGGTTTTGGAAAAGTGGAGAACCTCCACATAAATGAATATGAAAAAGACGTGCCAAGAAAAATAGAAAAACAAAGAATAAGTTGAAAATCAGAGAAATCGTCTTAAGACTATTAACAAACAAACCAAGAAAAGATAAAAAAACCAATTAATAGCCAAATAAAAGACAATAAACAAACTCAAAAAACAAATTAAAGGTAATTCAACCACCATTTCATCCGGTCACACCCAAAAATAAATACCTTAATCGATGCCCTGTTTGTTCACTTATGCACCAAAAATAAGCACTATTATCATGACATCACCTATTTTCCTGACACAACTGAAGGCAGTTAATTTTAACTGATTCAATTTCGTTCAAACTAAATACCCGAGTCATGTCTCAAATCATGATCATCCAATCTGTGAATCGATTCAAAACCAGACTGGAAGGCATCAAAAACGAAAAAGAGCAATATACGAAAATGATCGCCCGAATAGGACCATCATTCACTCTAAAACTCTTTACCGGAGGAGACGATACATTGATCAACTGGCTCATAAACTAGCCAGCCAACTAAAAGAATAAAGCCAGACGTTCAAATTGAAAATGAAGAGCCACATCCACATGTAGTTTTTGCATTCGGATTATCAACCAAAAACCGTGAACCTTCTAAACCTTCTGTATAATCAACTGTTCCGCCGATCAGAAACTGAAGGCTCATTGAATCAACCACCATACTGACGCCATCTTTCTCGACTTCAGTATCTCCTTCATTGATTTTCTCATCAAAAGTAAACCCATAAGAAAACCCTGAACACCCACCACCTGTGACGTAAACCCGGAGTTTCAAATTCGGATTCTCTTCTTCTGAAATGAGCGATTTTACTTTTGCTGCGGCCGCATCAGAAAACTGAATCGGCACTGTCATTGAATCGGACACTTGACTAA
Source organism: Candidatus Celerinatantimonas neptuna (assembly GCA_911810475.1). NCBI lineage: Bacteria > Pseudomonadati > Pseudomonadota > Gammaproteobacteria > Celerinatantimonadaceae > Celerinatantimonas > Candidatus Celerinatantimonas neptuna. Next base: position 2,203,602 of record OU461276.1, on the reverse strand, counting down.
CCTCATACATATAGATATACCAAATTATCTAATACCTGACTAATGAGTTCAAGTATTACTCCACATCGGGCTAAAACAGTATCACCCGATATATAAGGCTACCATCGATCATTTTAGCTTGAATGATGAGGTAACTTCTTTTAATGCCTGCCCTAATTTCATCAACTGGTCTGTCGCTAATGTTGTTTGCTCAGCCGCCTGAGCAGTCTGTTCAGACAATTCATAGACAACGACAACACTTTTATTAATCTCACTACTGACACCCTGCTGCTCTTCACAGGTACCAGCAATCTGCTGATTCATTCCCTGGATCTGGTCGATTTTAGAGACAATCTGATCAAATAACCCCTGAACCTGATCTGCATTCTCAGCATTTTCCTGAGCATTCTTACGGCTTTCCTGCATCGCAACTAATGACTCATTTGCCTGAGTTTGCAGATCGCCAATCAATAGCTCAATCTCTTCAGCAGACTGATGTGTTCTTTTAGCCAGCGCCCCAACTTCATCAGCAACAACCGCAAATCCCCGTCCGGCTTCTCCGGCTCTGGCAGCTTCAATTGCAGCATTAAGTGCCAGCAGATTCGTCTGCTCAGCAACAGCCTTAATAACCGACAATATCTGACCGACATTATCCGATTTATCTTTTAGCCGCTCCATATTCTGTTCGCTATTGGCGATAACCTCAGCCTGATGACGAATCGAGCCAACATTCACTTTTACATTATCATATCCACTGTGAGCCACCTTCTCGACTTCACGGGTAGAGCTGGCCGCCTGTTCAGTACTCTGAGCCACTTCCTGCACAGATAATTCCATCTGCTGCATTGCAGTTGCAACCTGATTTGTTTCATCATGTTGCTGACGCATCGCCTGATTATTTTGCGTTGCAAAAGCCGATAACTGGGTTGCAGCACTGGCTATTTCATTCACACCTTTAGTAATATCACCTAATAAATCTCTCAGCGTCTGGGTCATCTGCCCCATCGCTGATTGCAAAATACCCACTTCATCCCGACGTTCATGAAACACCTTAGCACGACTCAAGTCACGATTGGCAATCCGTCTTGCCGCCGCAACAGTTTCAGCTAATGGCCGGACAATCAACTGACGAATCACAAAAGCAGCCCCGGATCCAATAATCAAAGCCAATAAAGAGATTAACGTTAAAACATAAGAAACATGATGAGAATCCTGCTGGCGCTCTATGGCCTGCTTTTGAACTAACAGGTGGACATTAACCAGTAACTTTTTAGCGACGTGAACAAACATCAACTCAGATTGATCCATCTGATGTAACACTTGATCAAACTGATGCGTTAACTGACGATATTGCTCTAATTGTTGTATCGCAGAGCTCTCAGGAGCACTCAGCCCAGGTAACTGCCCCATCTCATCAGACTTTTGATGTAACTGGTCCATTGCCTGCTGCAATTGTTCCAGTGATGGAGCATCCGCAGTTCGTTCCTGAAAATTACGAACCAAAAAAAATAACCGGGAAAGTTCTAACTGTAATTCAGCCGAGTGAGCCAAGGCCGACGAAGGCAACCGGCCCTGATGTAACAGAATGTTAGCCTGATCACTAATAGCCTGATACGCGCCTTTTAACTGTCTTCGCAACTGCTGACTATGAGTAACCAATTGTTGATGATGTGCAATTAATCCGCTCAACTGATTCAGAATTCGTTTATAACTATCCAGTTCCTGTTGCACCATCGAGAGTAAATCAAAAATAGAACTATCTTGCTGATAAAGCCCCTTAATATCATTTAACTGACGGGTAATATGGGTAATATCTTCTGTCAATATCTGTTGATACTTTATATCACCGGTTCTCAGGTAATCGCGTCGGGCAATTCGCGCTGAATTAAACGAGTGATTTAATGCATAGGTTTTAGCGACCTTAATACTCTGTCGATTCATTAAGTTCAATCCATAATGACCGGTTAAAGCAACCACTAATGTTAAAAACAGCACACAGCCAAAACTTGCACCAAGCTTGCTCCCTATTGTACGATTTTCTAAAAACTGTCTCACAGCACCCATATTTATATTCCCTTGAATGACCCGTAATAATATGACTGACTTAAACGAATATTGATGAAAGCGTGCTTATCTTTAGTGATGGTTTTTACAACCGACTGCTGTTTATGGATAGGGCCCCTGTATCATGTAGTAACCGACACAAAGCAGAACCCGATGCTGAATAAAACAGCAAACGCTCTCAGATGAACTTCATTTAGACGCATTCTGAACATTGTTACGACAGCCCTGAAAATTAAACTTCAGAATTTGAGCCGCACTCAAGAACAAAATTCAACAATTAATCGTCAATACGCCCTCGTAACCTTTTACAATGACAAAGATATAAAACGCCATCCCAAGGTAAAAAGCCGTTAATCAACAGCCGATACCCCAGTAGGAGTGATAAAAGATTTGACTTATTTCACATGATGCATTCTATAGGTGAGAGGCAAAATACCACATCAGCCTGATGACAAATCAGACATTAAACGCTTCACCTGACATTCATTATTCAATTGTTGTATATCTAGAAAAACTTATGAACACGACTTTGGCTTGAAAGACCAAAATAGGAGAATAAATCAAAATTAAATTCTAAATTTTATCCATGCATCAATGACAGTAGAATCTCGAACTATTTGCCTCCAAATACTTAGGATTCCAGTCCAGACAGCAGCAACAGATAAGCCGTATAGACTATCAAAAAAAGAACACGAAACAATGATTTAAACCCATAAAATGCGGTATATCACAAATAACATATATGTTTTTATTCACCGTAATACCCAGCTGAAGCAGATTCAGTCGATTCATAATATTTGTTATAATTACACCTTTACCATCTTCTTCATGCGATATCCCTCAAGGAACCTATATGTCTCGTTCTTACGAACTATTCACAAAAGCTCAAAAAACAATCCCGGGGGGTGTTAACTCCCCGGTTCGCGCTTTTAAAAGTGTCGGCGGCGAACCTATTTTCATTGACCATGCTGCTGGTGCTTATATTTATGATGTAGATGGAAAGGCGTATATCGATTACGTCGGTTCCTGGGGACCGATGATCATGGGTCATAATCACCCACTTATCCGCCAGGCTGTACTTGATGCAATTGAAAAAGGTTTAAGCTTCGGCGCCCCCACTGAAATAGAAACCAAAGTTGCCGAAAAAATCCGGGAACTGGTCCCATCCATGGGGAAAATACGGATGGTCAATTCAGGAACAGAAGCAACAATGAGTGCAATCCGCCTTGCCCGTGGATTTACAAAAAGAGACAAAATCATCAAATTTGAGGGATGTTACCATGGCCATGCAGACACCTTGCTCGTCAAGGCAGGCTCTGGCGCTTTGACATTAGGAGAACCTGACTCTCCCGGTGTTCCTGCGGATTTTGCCCGCCATACACTCACCGCAACCTATAATGATCTGGATTCAGTCGATACACTATTCAGACAATACCCGGAAGAAATCGCGGCCATCATCGTCGAACCCGTTGCCGGGAACATGAACTGCATTCTTCCCAAAGAAGGTTTTTTACAGGGATTGAGACAACTCTGTAATGATCATCAAAGCCTCTTAATTATCGATGAAGTCATGACTGGATTTCGTGTTGCAAGAGGTGGAGCACAAGAGCACTTTCAGGTCACACCAGATCTGACCACTCTGGGAAAAATTATCGGTGGTGGCATGCCTGTAGGGGCCTTCGGTGGGCGCGCCGACATCATGGATTATCTCTCGCCGACAGGACCTGTATACCAAGCCGGAACCCTCTCTGGTAACCCGGTTGCCATGGCTGCCGGATACGCATCACTGCAACTGGTCAGTGACCACCAGATTCACCGGCAGCTGGCACAAACGACAGCCCAACTGGCCGATGGTTTTCGCCAGATAGCCGTGCGGCATAAGATCCCGCTGGTGGTCAATCAAGTCGGAGCCATGATGGGATATTTCTTCACAGACGAACCTGAAGTCACCTGCTTTGCACAGTCATGTCAGAGTAACGCTGAGCGCTTTAATCAATTCTTTCATCTGATGTTAGAACAAGGCATCTATCTGGCTCCATCGCCATTTGAGGCCATGTTCACCAGCGCGGCCCACACGAAAGTCGAAATTGAAAAAACGCTGAATGCAGCCGATTACGCCTTTTCCCGACTAAACTAATTAAACCAGCGAACCATTATTGTTATTGTGAGAAAAAACTCCGGCCACATTACATGGCCGGAGAGACAAAGACCTGTTTTTGGGAGAATGAGCAGTCTCAAAACATTCTGACCTAGATCGTAGGTTAACCAACCTCAACTCAAGATAAGAATTCACAATGAATAACGGTTTGTCAGTCTTGTCTTGTTTTCTTATCCTGTGGGTTGAAGTTAACTACACCTGAAAACGCTCGGTCACTTTTTTTAAGCGGCCACTCAATTTCGTAAGATTGGATATTCCCTGAAACGCTTCTTTTGCATCAACACTGGTTTGATCCGAAAGATCCCGTACATTAATCACACTTCGGTTAATCTCTTCTGAAACCTGGCTCTGCTCCTCAGCGGCAGTGGCAATCTGCTGCCCCATATCCTGAAGATTTTTAACAAATTCACTAATCTCAGAAAATACTGTCAAGACCCCTTGCGCTTGATCCGCATTATCTGATGCACGATCCCGGCTGGAAACCATGAGCTCCATCGAATGGTTTGCCCGGAGCTGTAAAGTGGTTACCAAGCTTTCGATCTCTTCAGCCGAGCTATGTGCCCGGCCAGCCAATGCACGAACTTCATCTGCTACCACCGCAAATCCACGACCCGCTTCACCAGCTCTGGCCGCTTCGATGGCTGCATTGAGAGCCAGTAAGTTAGTTTGCTCTGCCACAGCTTTAATGACTTCAAGTACCTTACCTACAGTATCTGTATCGTTTTTCAAATCAACCATCGCTCCACTGGCTTCTTTAAGCTCTTTGGCTAATCCTCTAATTAACTCAACCGCAGCGCTCACCATCTCAAAACCAAGGCTTACTTTCTGTTCGGTTTCATGAGTAGCAGAAGACGCCTGCTCGGCATTATTGGCTACCTCCCGAATGGTTGTACTCATCTCATGAATTGCTGTAGCGACCTGATCCACTTCCTGATGCTGCTTGGTCATCTGCTCATCACTTTGACTGGCAACCTGTAACATCTGCTCACAGGCACTACTAAGCTGAGAAACCTCACCAACCAACTCACTGATAATCTTACGCAAATGCTTACCCATCGTACCAATCGCGTTATAAAGCTGCCCAAACTCATCACGACGTCTGGTTTCAAATGTCTGAGTTAAATCACCTTCAGCAATCATTTGCGCAGCAGAAACAGTCTCATTGAGCGATAACACAATCATCCGTCGAATAAACCATCCAAATAACAGACTCATGATCACGACCAGAGCCGAAACAACTTCTAACAAATAGGTTACATGGGTACTGGTCTGTTCGTTCAATGCAGCCAACTTAACCGAAATATGATGCAGCTGAGAATCCATCGTATGAGATAAACTATAAAATAGCTGTTTCTTCTGGCCTCTCATCCGATAATTCTTCTGGTAGCCATCTCCCATTTTCTGGTAAGTATTCAATGCATCAATAAATTGTTCTGCCTGCTGCTCCAGTGTTGCTGACTGGGTCATTTTGACTTTCTCTCCCAAATCACTCATTTGTGCAATCTGAGATTGAACCTTATCCAGTGGGAATGGCTGGTTATTATCCACATCGGCCTGAAGATGAATGATCAGATAAAAAAATGTTTCCTGAAGATGGGACATTTGCTCTGCCAGAGCAACCTGCCCCTGCCGGTATAAGTCATCTGACATCACCGTCATTGAATGAATCAGACTATTAATCACTTTTTTAGAACTTCTGGAGATAACTCGCATATGCTGATCAACTTGATAGAATTCATCAAATGTATGCTGATATATCGACAACTTATGATTAATAGACTGCAATTTTGCAAGCGTTACTGAATCTGTACCACTAAAGAGTTGTTGAGTTGACTGCATCGATTGATGCAATTGGTTAATCAACTTTTTTAAATGGCTCCCATCTTCTTCAGAACCAGAGGCAAAATATTGAACACGAGCATGTTGAATATGCGTTAGCGAATCACGCAAGCCACGCACCATTGTCAGACGATCCTCTTTAGAGGTCAGCATGTGAATGCCGAAATGTCCGGTAAAAGCCACGATTATTGTCAGTAAAATACTGATGCCAAACCCTATGGCTAACTTCAACCCAATGGATATATCTTCAATATACTGCTTCATACCTGCCCCTCAATGCTTGTAACTATCTTTTTATATTTGGAATTGGGCTGTCAGGTTTTGCAATTGCTTGGTTAATTTAACTAATGAATGAGTCGCTTCACGACCTTCGTTAGAAGCCTCTGTCGTCTCATCTGCAATATCTTTCACTCTGACAACACTTTGATTAATTTCTTCTGCAACTAAACTTTGTTCTTCTGAAGCAGTTGCGACCTGATTATTCATATCCTGCAACTGCCCGATGAGCTGAGTAATATTGTTAAATGTCTTCATCACGTCTTGCGCATGATTCACACTTTCATCCGATAACCCTTTGCTCTGAACCATCAGATTAACCGATTGCTGCGCACCTGACTGCAAACGGCCAATCAGTGCTTCTATTTCTTCTGCTGAATTCTGAGTCCGCTGTGCAAGCCCGCGCACTTCATCAGCAACAACGGCAAATCCTCGTCCGGCCTCACCGGCTCTGGCCGCTTCAATTGCTGCATTCAAAGCCAGCAGGTTCGTCTGATCCGCCACAGCCATAATCACTTCCAGCACTTTACCAACATCATCACTTTGAGATTTCAGTTGCTCCATCGCCTTGGCACTTTGAGTAATATTGGTTGCAAGAGAACCAAGTTGAGACGTAGCAGCTTCAACCTGATGACGGCCTTCTGTCACGACTTCAGTCGCTTCCTGAGAAGATTGCGCAGTTTGTTCAGCATGACTGGCAACTTCGTGCACTGTAGCCGTCATTTCATTCATCGCTGTGGCAACCTGATCGGTTTCCTGTTCCTGCTTTTGCATCCGCTCGTTGGTATTTTGAGTCATATTCGAGAGCTGCTCAGTTGCAGCACTTAAACTGCTCGCGACTTTTATAATTTGAGACATCAATTCGTGCAGAGTCTGATTCATATGGCCAATAGCATTTTGCAAAATTCCTAATTCGTCTTCACGGGTCACCGAAATCCTTTGGGTTAAATCACCGTTTGCAATAACCTGGGCCATTTTGACAGTCATATTCAGAGGTTTAGTAATCATCCACCAAATACCCCAGGCAGCCAATATGCCAATACACAAGGCAATCACAGATATAATGATCATTAATTCATGTGCAAAATGACTATCACGCTTTAATTTGGCATTTTGATTCACGACTAACTGACTCACACTTTCATGAATCTTTCCTGCTACTCCTTTCAAATCATCTTGTAGCTGATTGGTACGATTATATGCGTCGTCGTAGCGTTCTAATAATGTCTGAAAATCATTCAATTTCACATCAATCCGTGAAGAACGTAAGCTGTTTTGATTTTTGACTAATTTATTCAAACGCTGATGTAAAACCGAGATCTCCTGCTCCAACGTACTGAGGTCTGATGCATCCTGAAAGTGCGCTAAATGACTTCTCGTATCAGAAACCAACTGAGAGAACAGAAAAACAAAATGCCCCATTTGACTCGATACTTTCCATTGCCCCTGCTGCTGCGCCTGTTGTTGAATCTGCCGGCGAAGATCAAGCAAAGTCTGAATAACCGAGTGTGATAGTTGGTCAACATGCATATGAAGCTGATTACGCAGCTCAACACTCTGCGATAAATGTTCTTTCACTTGCATATACTGCTGAACCGCCTGAATAGCCGCATCAAAAAGTCTTAAATCATCCGGAGCCTGATATAACCCCCGCTCTTCTTTTAATGTCTGTTGTAGCTGCTCCATTAATGCTGTTAATTTTTCTTTCTGTGTTGACTCACCATCTGTGGTATATTTGATGCGGGCCATTTGTGCTTTTAATAAAAGCTCTTTTAATTCCGTAGCTGTTGAAACCTTATAGCCACGCTGAAATATAATATCCAACCCATGGCTTCCCGTGATGGCGACAATCAATGTCAGCACCAGAACTAAACCGAAACCCCATCCTAATTTCGCCCCCACAGAGCGATTTTCAAAAAAGCTAAATAAACTAGACATCTGAATTTCCTTAAAGGAGGTGCAGGATGATCCATAACCGCATCATCGATGACCTTTATACTCAACCTATTAAACTCATAAACATGAATATGCCGGCATGGCAAACCAGCAAAATAAAAATTCAACAGGCCATCGCTCCTTTTTCATTCATTCAATTAATATCTTGATTATTAATTGAGTGCGCACATTCTAAACAGAAGCTAATGACAAGTCGAACAAAATACTAGACCAAATGTTCTAGTAACTAAAAAATCATTAATTACTACTAGATAACAAATAGCCCAAAAGAATTAGTTCTAATAAAACAAATATACAGAAAATGATTCGAACAGCCGATAATCATTTTCCAGAAGTATTTAAATAAATATGAAAAGAATTCGAATTATCTGAATATAAGTGGCATAAAAACCAGATACGAGCTATCTATTCGCAGAATTTCATCTGCAAATTAAATCACTGGGGAAAATATAATGTCACTATCTCAAATAAAAAAACTGAACCACATTGATGAACGATATAACACGAAGCAATAGCTCTCATGCCCGGCTAATCACACATACAAGGTTGAATGGAGTCCACTGAATCAGAAAATTAACGAAGACAATACAGAAACAGGATTAGGAGGAAAGCAACAACTAATACGATAAAAGCGCCGATAAACCAGCGGAAATCCCACCCGGAATAACCGTTCTATACATTACACGCTGTGTAATAAACAACCCTCTAAGTTATTTACCGCATGTGGATGAAAACCAACTCAGCACTTCATGTCGTAGTAAGTAATAACCGACATGCCTGCTTGTCACACTATCTTTTCTTAAAAAAGAGCCATAAAACTCAAAAAAACTGCCAGACGATATGTTATATATTCAAATTAATCAATAAAAAACTATACATTAAAAGGCTATAGCCAGCAGGTGCATGATCGACCTTCTAATTTTAATCATAAAATGAGATCCTCTGCCGTTAACCTTTGTACTATTATTTAACAAGATCGACATGTATTCAATACATATTATTTTGAATACCCACCAAATACAAGCGTGTATTCACAAAAAAAATGAATTTATTTATAACTATATGAATTTAATTGATATTTCTATCTCTTTAAACTGTCAATGTAATCAAAAAGGTAACTTGTCGTGACATCAATAGGTTGGTACACCGCCGATGAGTTGGCCGGTCTACCTGGATTACCCAAAGCGGCCAGCAGTATCTCTCGCAAAGCAACAAAAGAAGGCTGGGAAAAACGCCAGAAAAAAGGCGTAAAAGGCGTCACTTATGAGTACGCCAGTACCAATTTGCCCGCAGAAACACTCACTGAGCTCAAATACCGCAAACGCCACCTGATCACCCCACAAAATAGGGTATTTCAGTCACTGCACACAGAACACACCCCACATGAATGCAAATCCCCCATTGATTTTGCTAAAGAATTTGCCTTAATTCCCTATTATCCCATCACCTCATGGCACCCGCGGTCAAACGAATCATTCCCCCATACCGGCACACAGCCTTATCTGGCATTCAGAAGAAACTGGCTAACCCACCGGGGATTTAACGAGAAAGAGCTCACCATCATCAAGGCTATAGGAGACAGCATGGAACCGACAATAAATAACAACGATACCGTCGTCATCAATCAACGCACGTTCAGGCTACATGACGGACAAATCTACGCATTTGTCAGCAACGAAGAATTATTACTCAAACGTTATCAATACCATCCAAACCAATGGCGACTACTCAGTGATAATATCCATTATCCGCCACTCGATATTCCATATCACGAGCAACACCAGTTTGAAATCATCGGACAAGTTGTTCATATTGCCAAAGATATATAACGCGCCTCACAGAAAAAGACCGACGTTAACAAACCACCGTTAACATAACACACGCCTTAATGATTCCCATTCTTAAAAAAGTTTCTTAAAAAATGACTGAAGCGAATGGGATGAACATGCATGTACCTTATTTTTCAATGAACTGGGTGCGGGCAACAATACACTGCCCTGACAGTGAGCATCCACAACCTTCCCTGTTTTGGGTGAAAAACTCAGCCAGCTCAAATTACGCGGCATTTCTGGCCGCAGTGAAAGCGCACCGGTTGCCTTAAAATAATTTGCTACGATCGGCAATGCCGCATCCGCACCGGTCACATTAGCAGGCTGACTATCATCCCGCCCGACCCAGGCCGTCACAATCTGACGCGCATCGGCCCCGACAAACCAACTATCACGCAGATCATCGCTGGTTCCGGTTTTACCAGCAATACTCACATTCGGCAGGCGCCAGCGCAGCGAATGCCCGGTCCCGATACGGCTCACCTGAATCAAATTAAACAGGATCTGATAAGCCGGTAATTTAGCCCAGCGCCGCTGGTGACGATCAATATGGCGATAGATCACCTTACCTTTCTGATTCACCACAGCCGATACACTATAAATTGGCCGGTACACCCCGCCATCATCTAATGTCTGATAAATCTGAGCCACCTCAACCGGGGTTAAATCCAGAGCTCCCAACAACATGGCCGGATAAGGATGCACCTCAAGCTCTAATCCGGCACGGTGCAACGTATCAATCACCTTATCAAGCCCCAGCGACATGCCCAGACGCACCGTCGGGACATTGAGCGATTTTGCAAGAGCCCGATACATCATGACCGGCCCGCCGAACTTACGATCATAATTATGAGGCTGCCATACCTGCCCATTCGAAAGCTTCACCGTCAACGGGCTATCATTGAGCAATTCACCCGGCGTACGACCCTGTTCATAAGCGGTTAAATAAATAAAAGGTTTAATTAACGAACCAATCTGACGACGAGCATTTAGAGCCCGGTTAAAGCCTGTATCATCCCCATCACGACTGGCCACGACCGCACGAATTGCACCAGTATAACGATCGGTAACCACTACCGCAGTTTGCAAATCGCTCCGGTGCATCGCAGCCAACCGTTGGTGGGCCGCTCGCTGAGCCTGGCGCTGAGCAATCGGCTCAAGCGTCGTGAAAATACGCAAGCCACTGGCTTGTCGCCAGTTTTGCAAATGGGTATCGAGCCATCCGCGAACCAGCTCAACGAAACCAGGTATCCGCCGATAGCCCATACTGCCCTGAGCCACTAAATCCAGATGACGTCGCACCAGCTCCCGATAACGGGGCGCATTCAACAAACCAGCTTCAACCATCAGCCGCAACACCCGATCCCGGCGCTCAATAGCCCGTTTGGGGTGTCGCCACGGATCATAATAAGAAGGCCCGCGAACCAGCGCCACCAACAAGGCCTGCTGATCTAAGCTCAAATCATAAACCGGTCGGCCAAAATAGAAATAACTGGCAAGCCCGACCCCATGCACCGAACGATTGCCATTCTGGCCCAGATACACCTCATTCAGATAAGTCTCCAGCACCTCATCTTTGGAATAACGTAAACTGATTAAAATCGCAATATAGGCTTCTTGAATTTTGCGCCACAACGTTCGCCTGCGGGTTAAAAATAAATTTTTAGCCAACTGCTGAGTCAGCGTACTGCCCCCCTGAACCGTATGGCCAGCCAGCACATTGGCAATCAACGCCCGGGCTATAGACGTCAGCGAAACACCGTCATGGTGATAAAACCCCCGATCTTCGGTTTGAATCAACGCTTCAACCAGCGTTTTAGGAATTTGCGACAATGGAACAAATAATCGGTCTTCACTGCTGCCGGTTGAAATCCGGTCAAGTAAAATCGGATCTAAGCGCAAATGACGCAAGGTCGCACCGGTATCCCGATTTTGAATACGAACCAGGCGAGTCTTCGAAAAAGTCAACAAAATCGGCACCGCCCCCTGCTCCCCATTTGGGAAACTAAATGGCCGACGGACCATCACAATCTTATACGTCGAAGCCGAAAACTCACCCGATGACATCGGGTGCACCACTTTACGGTAATTCAGTTGCTTCAACTCGCGCTCAATTTCACTGCGGGTCAGGCGCATATTCGGATAAAGACTCATCTCCCGCCCATACACCACCGCAGGCAACTGCCATTTATGACCATCAAAGCGATAGCGGATTTTACTATCCAGATAAACGCCCCAGGCCCCCATCACTGCAACGACCACCAGTAATACCTTGAGGCCTAAAATCCACCAGCGACGATTAGACACCGTTTTCTTTGATTTTTTCCTAGGAGAAGACGAGCGTTTACGGGGGGATTTAGCCCGGGATTTTGATGGAAGACTCCGCTTGGTATTCGCCATAATCGTTAAAACTAATGTGCCCAACTGCGAGATAGGCATTCATCTTAACACAGACTATTCGCACAGGAATATCAGAGGGTTCCAATATGTCGTCACTCAATATCACCCGGCACCGGTTGACCACTAACACGCCCTTGAAGTATGCTCTGAGTCACTAGAATTCAACAGCGGTTACCCGAACCCTGCGGTCTTCTTACCAAGACAGCCATGTCAAATACTGACCACATCAGCGAACACGAACTCAACCACCTTTATCTACTCCACGGTACACTCAGATTATTTAAAATACTTTTAGAAAACAATGAAGCCTTATCATCACATTAACACTCAACACAGATGATATTGCAGCATTCACTAGCCTGCTACAAAAGCAAACCGGCAATATCATTGCACGGGCCACTAAGAGTCAGTGTCAATAAAAATCCCCGCGGGTGAGGGGAACTCTACAACACGGCTTTTTTCAAAGTTGGCAGGATCGGTTCATCCCCGCGGGTGCGGGGAACTCTAACCCTGCTGTCAACTCTTTTACCGAAATTTCGGTTCATCCCCGCGGGTGCGGGGAACTCCTGTCATCATCATCCCTCCTCCGTGAACATTTCGGTTCATCCCCGCGGGTGCGGGGAACTCTTCCGCGATTACGAAAAACCTGGGGATGGCGACGGTTCATCCCCGCGGGTGCGGGGAACTCGGCTGCATAAATAGGACGCAAAGAATTGTTATCGGTTCATCCCCGCGGGTGCGGGGAACTCGGACAGTATTGTGGGCAGGGCGATCGACTCTGCGGTTCATCCCCGCGGGTGCGGGGAACTCGGCACGGGGGTAACGTATTTTCGCAACGAATACGGTTCATCCCCGCGGGTGCGGGGAACTCTGGATACGGTGTCGAGAGCTCTCCGGGACTCTCGGTTCATCCCCGCGGGTGCGGGGAACTCATACTTATTGTGTTCTTCAATGGTTAGAAATTCGGTTCATCCCCGCGGGTGCGGGGAACTCCTCCGTTTTATCATCACCAATATACACAGTTCCGGTTCATCCCCGCGGGTGCGGGGAACTCACGAGCAGTAGCTAGTCTTTTTTTAACATCCGCGGTTCATCCCCGCGGGTGCGGGGAACTCGGCCTCAGATTGTGTATCGCTATTAATGAGCGCGGTTCATCCCCGCGGGTGCGGGGAACTCTAGGAGGACGGCAAACAAGATAAACCGCGACCCGGTTCATCCCCGCGGGTGCGGGGAACTCGTCGTCAGTGCCAGAATCCATAACACTATTGGCGGTTCATCCCCGCGGGTGCGGGGAACTCATGCATAACCACACGGCCAGGCTCATTATTTGCGGTTCATCCCCGCGGGTGCGGGGAACTCACTAGGCTCTGCAATGTATATCTATTAGTTTCCGGTTCATCCCCGCGGGTGCGGGGAACTCTATGGACCGTCAGACGACGAGCAACGCCGTTACGGTTCATCCCCGCGGGTGCGGGGAACTCTCTTAATCAATATTATTGTTTTATAAAGCTTTTTTCACGCATTATTTTTCCACCAGCTATTTGGACTATTTTCCAATTTGTTAAAGATCGTTAACTTATTGATTTTCAATGGGTAAAAATGAGACCAGTCGAAGTCCTTCTAAATCTACCGGAACACGTCGGTTCTCACCGAAAGTTTGAAACTCAAAACCAGACTCTGTAGGCGTTGCCCAAGCCATCACCACATTACCTTCTTCCGCCAATTGCGTAATCTGGTACCAAATCATTTCCCGTACCCGCTTTGATGTATCACCAATATAAACACCTGCCCGAACTTCCAATAACCAAATTGCCAACCGCCCTCGCAATCGGGGCGGCACATTCTCAGTAACGACAACCAACATACTCATTGTTACTGGCTCCTGTGTCCGACATCCCCCAGTGATTTCGGCTCGGGAATCGCAATGGGCTGCGCATCTTTAGGTAACGGTGGCGGCTCTATCTCACCAGCGGCTAACACTTCTTCAATCATAGGGATGAGTTTGCCTAAGATTCTTTCACTACGAAAAATATCACGGCATGCAATTCGTACTTCACGATCAGGTTCCACAGGGTTTTGTTTCGCGATTGCAAACGCCTTGGGCACAACCGTCTCAAACTTAATGATATCGGCGATATCGTAAACAAACGACAAAGGCTTTCCGCTATGAACAAAGCCAATCGCCGGGGCATACCCTGCGGCCAGAATTGCGGCTTCAGTAATGCCATATAAACACGATGTTGCCGCACTAATGCATTGATTAACCTTATCCCCTCTCGACCAGTCTTTAGGATCATAACGACGGCCATGCCATTTCACGTCATATTGCTTTGCGAGCATTTTGTAAATGGCTTTTACCCGTCCCCCTTCGATGCCTCGCAGCTGCTCGACAGACCGGCGGCTGGGGGCCGGTTCACCAAAGCGTAACTCAAACATTTTTCGCACCACTTTAAGCCGCAAATCATCATCAAGCGCCAATTTAGCCTGATAGAGGAGTTTATCTGAGCGTGCACCACCTGGCTGTCCACTAGCATACAGCCTGACGCCAGCTTCCCCGACCCAAACCAATAACGTGCCGACTGTCGCTGCCAATTTCGCAGCGGCATGAGAAACACGGGTTCCGGGTTCGAGCATAATGCAAGCCACCGCTCCCACAGGGATATGAGTGCGCACACCATTTTTATCAATTAAGACAAAAGCCCCGTCAAGCACATCAATTTGTCCATATTGCAAAAAGATCATCGATACGCGATCTTTAAGTGGAATGGGGCTAAGCGGAATAAAGGCCATTACATGCCCCTAATTAACATCAGACCACATCCCATCGATTTAGCACGGCCAAAACCTTGAACATATTGAGCAAGAAATCGTGCAGGATCACGCACTGTTAAAATCCCTTGTATATCGACACTCGAAAACTGAATCAGCTGACGATTTTCATTTCGTTGTTTTTTATAACTTTTGTACTGTGTATAGGCTTCAATTTCAGGGACGTGTGGCAATTCAATCCCCCAACGTTCAAGACGAGCTTCATTACATATCCATTGCTGGGCGGCTTCATCCATTTTCTGTTTCAGCTCATCTGGGGCCAATCGTGGTTTATATTGACGTTTGGCATTCATCAAAACGTCATGGCGTTTTGAATGCCCGTGCTCATCCGATTTGCAAACCGTCGGATTGACGCGCAGTTGATACGCGAGCGTTTGCCCTTTGTGTAGTTTTGGAACAAATCGTTTGGTCTGAACATTCAAGACTTGACTGTTACCAGGTTCATGACGAGATAACACATAAAAGCACGGCATTTTTCGCTGATCGATTTCTTGGCGATAGATAAACTGACGTTGTGATGCATGATGAAACAGTTCTTTCCAAATAAACTGATGCGACGCATATGCATTATTTTTATCCAGCGCCAGTAATACCTCCGCCAGAGATAATGCCCCATTTAATGTCACTTTTGATAAATACATCGTTATTCCCCCACTGCCGTTGTTGCCATCAACGAATCTTGTTTTAGAGAGACCTGATGCATCGTCCGGGTTGTAAACTGCCATCTTGCCCGACTTTGAGGCTCATCCCAGATCTGAGAGGTCAACACCGTCGCATGATCATCTATAAAAAGTTCATTCTGTTCACCCTGCCAGTAATAAGTCACCCATTGATTGAATCGCAGACAACGTTGATCCGATTTTTGTTGGCCGGTCAATGCCGGAAAAACCGTATCCAGAGCAGAACGTAAATCACAAGGCGTAAGAAGTTGAGGCATTAAGGGTGCCGCCAGGGGGCAAGTCTTTCTCCCCAGATATAACTGGAAAGCAGGTTTTAATAAGGCCGAATGCAACGCTTCTAATGTAATACAAGCCTGATCAACAAGTGAAACAGCAACCACCCACATTCCATCGCACCGGTAATCTCTAGAGGACAAAACCGTATTCAATTGAGATTCTGACAGTTCGCTTTTCCGGGTACGATGAACCACTTTTTTATTGGCCGAAGGCACTTGAGTGGTATGATAGTCCCTGACTAAAATTCCCTGCACCAATTGTTTCACCGCAATCTGCACACTGTTTTGCAGCGCCAATAATTGCACTGAGTCATCCCGGCGAATCCCCAATGCTGCACCCAGCAAGCCTAATATTGCCGAACGTGAAGGTGCCATGGCCGTATGACGATCCCCTCCAACAGCAGGCAACCCCCAACTGGCCATCGGCCCATATAACCGAAACACCAAGTAAGGTTTCATGATGCCTCCTTACTGCGCTACAAATTGCGTCAGTTCACTAAGAGATCCTTCGCCAGTCATCACATTGAAGCGATAGCGATCATCAGCACACGGCCCATACACTTTGTCAAAATTGTCTTTTTGATGTTCAAGTGCTTCAACGGCGGCTTCGCCCATATCTTGTAAACTGCGCACTGGTTTGAGAAAAGCAACTGACAATGAACGGGGTTGTTGTTCACCTTTTTCTGCAAGCACATAACTGGCATAAGCATAGGAGCCAAAACTATTTTGTTTGCCACTGGGCGCTATTTTGGCAGCGGCCTCAGCCAGAGCCTGAATCGCACGGTTAGCTAGAGCTTCATCCCCTTCAAGGCTCGCAATAAGCTGTGTTTTATTAATGCAGATGTAACTATAAAATAGAGCCGCAGCAAACCCAGTTTCGCCCAGATGCGCCGAGCCAGAATCGTCAGAGCCATCATTTAGATCATCAACAGCCGTAAAAAAATCATCCTCAACAGCTACTTCATGCACACTAATCGCATGAGCAACCTGACAGGCAGCCTCGACATTAAAGACTGGAGCAGAGGCCAACATTCGGCCAAATAAGGCAATATCCACCGCGGTGTGTTGCGATTTCAGGGCAGCTAATTCATCTTTAGTTGGTTCGCGATTTTCTGTTGCAAGCGTGTCAACCAACGAGAACACCGCGTCCTGTTCTGCGGGACTAATATGGACTAACTGTTCAATATCTAACGAATTTTTTTTCAGCTTACCAAATTCTCCAGCTATGCTGGCGGCCCATTTTTCAGCCTTTTTGTCATCCACACCTTTGTGAGTAAGTACCTCTTTAACCTTGCCACCAAATAATTTGGTCCTCTGTCCTAAATGGCCTGCCAATGCCTGTTGGAACAAATCAGAGACCCGCCAATGACGTTTCAGGCTCTGTGAACTCACTCTTAACCGCTCATATCCTCCCATCATGGCTGTTTTAGGGCGACCTAAATCATCCCGGTTTAAGTTTGAAGGAGGAAACGAAGTCAATAAATGCAGTTGAATAAACTGGCTCATAAATCAATCCTTTTTAATATTCTCAATATGTTCGTTTAAAAATGGCGCTGCAGTTAATTATTTCCCGGAGCTAGCAGCCCTGAAATAATCCATCGACCATTTCATCCGAATCCGTTCATCGGCTTTTCGTGGATATGGATTATGGTATTCAAACATCCACTGCTGAATATCACCGACCAAAGCGGTCACTTTCGGCCGCTGTTCCAGTTGCTTAATGGTCCGCCTCAAATATCGTAGTAAATCATCGGGCATTCTGGCCGCCTGTAACCGGGCAAAACGCATTCCACTGACCACCGGCTTTTTACTTTTTTTATCCGGCATTCCTGCTAATGTCGCCAGGGATTGTTCACTTTCATTCCGAATAAAAACGCATACGCCAGCGATCAATGCACAGGTTGTCATATCCTGTGTCGATGCCTGTTGACGGTATTCATCAGGTAACATATTCCAGAGCGACTGAAAGTCTGGAGTAATGAGAATGTCGTTTAATGTCTGACAACGCTGTAATCTTGCCCGTGTACCACTTGCGGCTTTAGGAATATTAAGGTGTTGCAATTGCTCGTCTGACAACATCATGCTTTGCCACCAGCGGTGAATAATCGATTTCAGTTTTTCGCTGTTAAGCGTTAGTCTGTTCTGTTTCATGTGATGATTCCTTTTGATAAACGATCTGATGATCATCCATAAATTTTTTGATCTCGTTGGTTTTCTGGCGGCTGAAAAACCATCCCTTCAACATAATCCGAGCAATCATCCGTTTGTGTAACTGGTGTTCATTACCAATCCCTAACTCGGTCGAGAGCACATATTCGTCAAAGAGATCAAAGCATAATGTGCGTAGTTTAAAGAGCCATTGTCTGGCCTGTTCAGTTGTCAGTTGGCCATCTTTTGCATCAATCAACTGCTGTATGGCCATAAAGAAGATCGGTTCGCTACGATGCCAAAAATCCATATCAATGAAGGTTAAATCACCTTTGGCTTCTTTCGGATGCAAAGCTGTTTTAATCTGTGTTCGGGTCTGCCATAACGCATCATTGGTCAATTTTTGCAAACGCTGAATTCGAGGCAGGATCTCATCTTGAATCTGTGGGCCGATATCAAACAAAGGGAGAGTCAGTGCATACCACCCCCGCGCTTTCATGTTGTCCATATCATAGCCAGACACCCACAATCGTGGATATTCGGCTAACCCGACCTCCTTAAAAATTTTCTGAAAATGGCGGACGACTTTGGCACACTGAAATCCATCTTGCGGGGCACTTAACGATAAGTTATCCCAGATCTTATAGCTAACCCCACCAGGTTGCCCTTTGATGGATAAATGCTCCTGTTCCGGCTTTTTCAAATCCCATTTATATGGGGTAAACGGGTGATCCCAGTTTCCACCATAATTACCACCATAATTTTGTGTACGGTAGCTTTTCACAAGCAAAGAACATGGCTGACCAGAAATCTGACATTCTGCTTTTTGTGCTTCGACAATGAGTCGGATCCGACGTGGCATCGCCCAATACATATGTAATGGATGCACATCTTTAGCATAAATTTCGCTGTTTTTCTGGCTGCTTTCCTTTGTTGGCTCAAGCCAGGGAAAAATCCGGCCACTGTGTAAATCGTCTGGCTCTGCTTGCCATGAAGCTCCCAAAAAATCGAGATTCATCACATTCAGCCATAACCGCTGCCAAAGAGAAATCGGTTCGGGCATATTTTCCACCAACAAAGTTGTCAACGGACCACCACCACGTAACCCGGTTCGATGACCCTGACCTCCAGAGGGGGCATTCATTTGCAAGGTGAATAACGCCATAGTGGCCATTTCAAGCGACATGACGTCACCGATCCCACGTTTAATAAAATGATCGGTATTGTTTTTAATCCCATTGGCTCCCGGGGCTTCAATGAGCAACCCAGACACGGTTGTCGGCTTTTGAGCACTCAACGGATCAAAATCCTGCATGAATAAAGGACCATCACCTGTCACCTGAAAAGCATGGTCGACATTTTGAAATGCAGTCTGTAATTGCTCGGCGGAAGGGAACTGATGGTACAGCTCGCCCCATTGTTCATCATCTTCTGGGGCAAAAATGGTTTGTAATAAACCAATAGTCATCTGGTATGCTGCGCATTGAAAGTCTGCTCGCGGCAGCGCAAAATCCACCACATCAGGATCACATATGTGTCCCCATGATAACCACTGCACTTGACCATCTTGCATCCGAAATGGCAGCCAATGATAATCGGCACTGAGTAAATTCATGTTACCGTCCTAGAACTAATTGATAATTAGTAATTGATATAAAATGATTCATATTAATATTTAATGACTGAGGGCTATTAGCAAGACTAATCGTCATAGCCATAAGTATGATTAGGTGTTTCATATAAGATTCATTCATAAACAATTATTTCTCCACTCTTAACTTAAAATTTAAGGGAGTAATCATTCATGGATATACGATGAATCAACATCTATACTTATATTGGTTCAAAAAATAGAACGTTATACTTATTCGTATATTAAGAATTTTCTCCCAAGCTTGGATAAACAATAGTCCTTTTTATTTTTCTCGTCAAGAGAAGAATAAGGATTAATGTTTTTATAGACATGTAAAAGAATTCAATATAATATTCACCATGTTCTCCTTTATTCACAAGGAGATGAACCGGACTAGTGTTTTTCGTCTGGACTGTTCCCCGTTATCACGGGGATAGAACGCCCCACTATTGGGGCGTTTGTTCATAAAATCCTTGTTCGGCGTTATAACAAAACTGTTCATCCAACTCAGGTAGCCAGCACTGTAAAAACTGCGCACCACGATAGTGTTGCTGGATCTTCTCAACCAAAGCATCATCGACAAGGGCCAAGCGATCGGCTGCTTTTTTCGGAACTTTGATAGTGCTCAAAGGGATAGTAAATGGAATAGTTCCAGCATAAGGGATACAGTGCTCGTCATTAGTTTTTTTAAGAACAAGCACATCAACTGTTTCGATATCAGTATAGCGGGTACCAATATCGCCGATATCTTCATGCCAGAAATCTGAACTGTCTGGACAATACCCCGCAGCATAATCAAATAAGAGTGACCATGCCCGGCTAGCCTTAGCCCGCTCATCTCCCATTAATTCCATTTCTTGGCTCAATAAATTCTCAGGGATATTCTTATCTTGATCGTCTCGATAAACAGCTTCAATGAGCGTGCGAGCATCTTCAGGCATTCGAATCGCGCCCAATTGTTGGAGGATTTGTTGCCCAAGCCACAGACGCCCTGGGGAGCGATAGACATATTCGGTATTTTGAAAATCACGGCTAAGCCAATCCGATGAAGGATGTTCATCCCACAGCGGGGCGTGAACACAAAGCACCGGGATACCACGTTGATCAACGCCTTCGCCAAGATAATTTCCTTTCGCATCACGGATATGTCGTCTTAAACGTCCAGCACGCTGGATTAAATCATCAATCGGACAAAGATCTGAAATCATCACATCGGCATCGGCATCTAGACTTTCCTGAAAAATCTGTGTTGATATAAGCACTTTCCCGGCACGTAGAGACGCGGCATGGTCATAGGTTTTACCTAATATATCCAACACGTTATGCTCTATTTTCTGACGATCTAGCAGTGTAAAACGACTATGGAATAAAATGCAGTTTTCAGAATGATCCATGATTGATTGGACGAGTTGATAAGCATCAAGGGCATCCTGTACCGAATTTCGCACCCACACAACACATTGTTCATTGGCAACAGCCTGACGGATCACATCTAAACAAGCGTGCTGATGATGCAAAAACTTAACGTCCACCCGGCGCTTAACTGACGCTCGACTTTCGAGTTTAATTTCACGGGGACAATCCCGAAGTCGGGCATAGGTTGCTAATGGGAAATCAGTCTTTTGTAATGGATACTCAGGTAATCCAGCCGCACTGCGCCATATATTGACTAATCGTTGGCGTTGTTTCAGAGGTAAGGTTGCCGTAAGTAAGATAACCGAACCGCCCTGATGAAAATGCAATTTCAGCAACCCCTCTAAGAGTTCGAACATATAATCATCAGCTGCGTGGATCTCATCAAAAATTAATATTTTTCGGTTCATTCCCAGCAACCGCAGCGATTGATGACGACGCGGAAGTACCGCCATTAAAGCCTGATCAATTGTGCCTACGCCCACAGGAGCTAACAGGGCTTTTTTACGTGAATCAGCAAGCCAGGTGTTACATTGGGCCGTCGCGGTTTGATCACCTGATTCATAAGGCTTTTCACCGGTATCTGCTCTAAATTTAATCTGTTGGAACTGTTCATTCATATCCCGGGCACCATGAGCCAACACAATATCTGGAATATTGTCGTGACAGTCGTACATCTGGGCATAATGTTTGACGACCCGGCTAAACATGGCATTAGATGTTGCCATAGTTGGCAAGCCAAAATAAAAACCATCCGCTGCACCCGAAGCCATTAATCGATGAACCAAAGTTAATGCCGCTTCAGTTTTCCCCGAGCCGGTAATATCTTCTAGAATAAAAAGATGAGGCATTGCATCCACTTCGACCTGCTCAGCCCAGGCTTGTAACGGCGTGGGGAAAAACCCAAAATGTGTCTGAACCGATTGAAATGAACCAACCTGCTGATGTTGTTCTAATCCAAATTCATGCAGCGCTAATGCCGCATTATGACAGGCTCTATCCCAATACGAGTTAAGAGATTCGACCTGACTTTGATAGATAAAATAATCCTGATTTGATCCAATCCAGTCCGATAACACTGCAATCCCAGCCAAATGCCAGCTCACTTGTTTAAATCGCTTGCGCCAACCTTTATCAACCATCATGGTTAACGGTAAATCTAAAGGTAAGAGTTCGAATAATGCGTCCAGCCATAATCGGGCTGCCTGAACATTATGAGGTTCAGTAAAATCACACATAGAACGAATGAGTCGATCTTCGACGGGTTGCCCATGATGCCCTAATACACAATGCATCAGGACCATCCATGATTTCTGCAATTTATTTAAAACGGATTGAGACTTTTGGCCAGACGAATATTCAATCTTATCCCAAAAAAGGTCCTCTAACTGCGTCCAGAAAAAGAGACCTAATCGATCATGCCGATAGTCATGGCTATCGTATGCCCGCCCCTTTTCAGGATGATAAAGTTGCTGACTCTCTGATGAATACAACCGCTGAAATGCGTTAGCAAACTTGCCAAAATCATGTAGAGCCAATGCAAATGCAACCATATCCCGAAGCTGTTTTGGTGTAATTTCTAAAAATGCGGCTAAATCCTGAGTGAGTGGTTTATCCAAAGCCAGAAACTGATAACCGACAGCTGCAACATCGAGACAGTGGTAAGGCAGTAAATGGTACGCATCGCCCGTAACGCTATCGCCTTTTTGGGCTTTGCCCCAATACTGATAAAAACTCACTACTTCATCCATGCACACCACCGACTCCGTTAATTGAGCATTCCATTAAAGACTTTTTTATGGTCTTTTCAATATGCCTATTTATACAGGTCAACAAAATTGACAGACCCGGCACCTGTGGTGCGTTTTTTAATCATAGAGCCACTTTGCAATGTCGCGTTTGTTGACAAGCACCAGTTGCTGAGCCTCGGGTTCTAAGGCCAGCATGCGGGTACTGATGCCCATCTCCTGAAGCAGGTAATTGGCCAATGCAGCGCGGGTCGAGACCACCAGTCGTTCATCGGTCATGCCGAATTCCTGTGCTAATAATTGTCGGTGCGATTCGTCTAAACGGGGATCGGGCGCAAAAATCAGCTCAACTTGCGTATGCCAGGGCATATCATAGGTACTGGGAGGGCATGGTTTACATATATCAATTTGGCTACTCAAAAATCGAGACAAGACAAAATCCCGATATTGCTGACGTAAAAAACACCAGGCACGCACATGCCAACGTCCGGCGGTGTAAATCAAGGAATGAGGGGCAATTAATCGCTCCTGTGACTCACCCGTCATGGCGGCGTAATGACAATCGACGGCTTGTTGATGAGCCAGTGCCCGGGTAATCGGCCTTAGCACGGTAACCGGGATCTGCCGCTCAGGCGCATGAATACGCACCACGGAGGGCTGTTTGGGAATGCCTAGCAACCACTGAAGATAATCTTCACTATTTTCACGGATAAACTGGCATTGAAAAGGATCGGCGATGGTGTAATGACGCAGGCGCGAATCATAAAGAAGATTGCCAGGGGTTTTTCTGCGGTAAGCGCTTAAAATTTTACTGGCTTGCTGACGGGATACACCATACACCTGAGCCAGCCGGGTCACGCTGATTTTCCCTTCCCAATAAGCTAATCGTTCAATCCACTCAAACCGGGTACTCCATTGCCGTTGCTCCACAAGCGGCCCCTTACTGGTAAAATAACGCTTTTCATAATAAGAGGATCCTTTCAGATTGCAATGGCCACCATGCAACCCTCGGCCCCACCTCCGGGTAAAAAATGCAAAGCGCATGAAGGCTCACAGAAAAACACGCCCAGTGATTAAACAATGACGTCAATAGTGATAGATTAGCTGCCATATACACGATTCACCATATGCAGGAGAGCATTCCCGATGAAAGATGAAACGATTGCGATTCACGCGGGTTATCAGAGTGAACCCACCACCAAAGCCGTTGCTACCCCTATTTATCAAACCGCCGCGTATGAATTTGATAATGCGCAGCATGGTGCGGATCTATTCAATCTGGCGGTTCCCGGTAATATTTACACCCGGTTGATGAATCCAACCAATGATGTACTGGAGCAGCGTATAGCCGCGCTTGAAGGGGGAGTGGCCGCGCTGGTGGTCAGCTCGGGCGCAGCCGCAATCACCTATGCTATCCAAAATTTGGTGGGCATGGGCGATAATATCGTTTCTACCGCGCAATTATATGGCGGCACCTATACGTTCTTTGCACATATGCTGCCGCAGCAGGGCGTCGAAGTCCGTTTTGCCAAAGATGAACATCCGGCGTCTCTGGCTGAGCTCATCGATAACAAAACCAAGGCGGTTTATTGCGAAAGTATTGGCAATCCAGCCGGAAATATTGCCGATATCAAGGCCATTTGCGATCTAGCCCATGCGAAAGGCGTTCCGGTGGTGGTTGATAATACGGTGGCCAGCCCGGCATTGTGTAAGCCCATTCATTATGGGGCTGATGTGGTGGTGCATTCGCTGACCAAATATATCGGCGGACATGGCACCACATTAGGCGGTGCCATTGTTGATTCAGGAAAATTTGACTGGGCCGCTCATGCCGAGCGTTTTCCGCAATTTACCAGCCCCGAAGATGCCTATCATGGGGTGGTTTATACCGAAGCGTTTGGTGAAGCGGCTTATGTCGCCCGGGTGCGTACGGTCGCACTGCGCAACACCGGGGCAACACTAGCTCCGATGAATGCTTTTTTGTTGATGCAGGGGCTTGAAACGTTGTCGCTGCGAATGGAACGTCACTGCGAAAATGCGCTGAAAGTCGCTGAATTTTTACAAGCACATCCGTTAGTCGACTGGGTCTCTTATGGCGGTCTGCCAGATAGCCCTTATTTCGAATTGGCAAAAACCTATATGAAAGGTCTGCCAGCGTCATTACTTTCGTTCGGTTTGAAAGGCGGCTATGAAGCCGGAGTGAAATGTTATGATGCACTGGGTTTATTTAAGCGTCTGGTCAATATCGGGGATGCCAAATCACTGGCTTGCCATCCGGCCTCGACCACGCATCGTCAAATGAATGAAGCCGAGCAGCTTGAAGCCGGGGTTCGCCCAGAGATGCTGCGCTTGTCGGTTGGCATTGAGCATATCGACGATATTCTGGCCGATCTGGATCAGGCGTTAGCCGCTAGCCAACGCTGATATCTGATTATTTTATCGGCACAGAGCATGGGGGCAAACCCCCCATGCTCTTCTTTGCTCAATGGTAATATTCTGATCGCGCTAAAGACGTTCCACTATCATGGCAACGCCCTGACCGCCTCCAACGCAAAGGGTCGCCAGTCCGATGGTTTTATCCTGCTCGGCCAGCGCATGAAGCAAGGTCACTAAAATCCGGGCTCCAGATGCACCAATCGGATGCCCCAGTGCAATGGCTCCACCGTTGATATTGGTTTTATCCATATCCAGTTTTAGCTCGCGGCCTACGGCGATAAACTGCGCGGCGAAGGCTTCATTGGCTTCAATCAGTTCAATATCATCCATGGTCATTCCGGCACGTTTTAAGGCCATCTGGGTTGCCGATACCGGGCCAATTCCCATCACGGCCGGGTCAACGCCGGTCGATGCATACCCGCGGATCCGGGCAATCGGTTGAATAAAATGCTCGCAGGCACAACGGTCACTCATCACCAGTAAGGCTGCGGCACCGTCGTTAATCCCCGATGAATTTCCAGCGGTGACGGTCCCCTGAGGATCAAATGCAGGATGCAATTTAGCCAGATCCTCTGCCGTTGCATTTACCCGTGGATATTCGTCGGTATCAAAGATCCATTCCTTGTGTTTTTGTTTCACCGTCACAGGCATGATTTCCTGGCGAAACGCACCGCGTTCTATGGCGGCCACCGCCCGCTGTTGCGAAAGCTGTGCTATTTCATCTTGTTCTTTGCGGCTAATCTGATAACGCTTGGCAATGTTTTCAGCTGTGATGCCCATATGGTAATGATTCATGGCACAAAACAGACCATCATTAACCATGCTGTCAACAATGGTTTTATCGCCCATCCGACATCCCCACCGGGCCTGATTGAGCAGATAAGGTGCAGCTGACATATTTTCCATACCGCCTGCCAGAACACTTCGTGCGCCACCGGCGGCAATACATTGCAGTGCAAAGATGACACTCTGCAGGCCCGAGCCGCACACCATGTTAATGGTTGTCGCCGGAATGGTGTCAGGAAGGCCCGCCTGTAACATGGCCTGTCGCGCCGGATTTTGCCCAAGCCCGGCTTGCAGCACATGACCAAAGATCACCTCATCTACATCAGAAGGTTCAAGGCCCGCTTTACGAATGGCCGCGTTCATGACCCCAGCCCCCAGTTGTGGTGCCGGGATTGAACTCAAACTGCCACCGAATTTCCCAATGGCGGTCCGAACCGCACTTGCAATCATAAGTGACGTCATAAATGCCTCGCTACAATCATGTTAGATTGACTGAGCACATGTTGATGAGCGATGCCTCTGGCAGCTCTGCTGGGAGTCCGTTTCATCAATGACCTCAGTCATCCGTGTGTCTCACTCTTTCCGCTGGCTCAAAGGCAGACTGAATCCAATGTGGAAAAATGAGATATTCGCGTCGTTTTTCGCTTTCACTGAAAACAAAAAGCGACTGTTAATGGAGAAGCGTCCAAAATCATAAGCCACCATCGGGCCAATCAATTGGTGTACCATTTTGTTGCCTTTTCCATAAAACCCGGGGACAGCTTCAACCGCTTTACCTTTGATTTCATCGTTGGTGATCTGTTGGGTGTAATTGGCAATCACGCCCCAGGTCATTCGACGAATGGTTTTGGCAATGGTCAGGTCAAGGTAATAGATCTGGCCCGACCGGTATTCCGTGGTGGAATTGGGTGTATTGAAATCTAAGATCTGATTCACGGTGATGTTCCAACCGTGGTTTAAATAGGTCACAGCGAAATTCGGCTCAAATGTCCAGTAATGGTTGCCAATGGTGGTCGAATCTTTCACCTGCCGCCCAGCCGAGGAATCATAGCTGGAATCGAATTTGCCATTATTGGCGTATATAGTGAGCCCGGTCCCGATGAAAACAGAGGGGCTGGCCTGCCATGATAAGATCACCGGGATAAACGCGGTATTCACCATGCCATGGCTGTTCACAGTCTGTTTTGATGTGCTGTCACTGGTACGCGTATGTGCCCATTTATAAGGCTGGGCAATCCCCATTGCATATCGCGCGCCCAGCAGTTTATATCCGGTGACCCAGGTTAAGGCAGCTACCGAGCTGACATTGGTGGCTTTAATGTGTTTCCCCGTTGGGGTTTTCGCCCGACGCCCTTCATCATTATAAATTTTTCCAGTTTCATAGTCGGCATCAACACTCAGATATACCCCTTTGGGAGGTAAAGCCCCTGCCGGGTTGCCGGTCGTTGCACCGGGTTGCAGGGGGCTCACGCCTTCACTGGCCAGAACCACACCCCCGAACATCATTCCCAAAAAGGCAGCAATCGCTGTTATCCATCGAACCATATGTTGTTGATCGTGACGCATCTGAATAGCCTCCCTTTTATCCTGTGCTTATGATTTAAAAGCGTTTTCTACCGGCGTAACATCAATTCGCCAGATGAGGAACAACGTGAGCACGCCAACGCCTATCAACAGCACATAAGCCCCGGAATAACCGCCAAGGTAACTCAGCCCAAACGCTAAAATGGAGAAAGCGAAGCAACGTACAATCGATTGGATCGGGTGGATTATCCCAATCGCACGAATATAAAAATGACGGGGAAATTTGGTCGCAATCAATGCCGTACTTAAATTGGTGGCTCCAGGTAAACTAAACCCAATCATCAACAAAGAGATCCAAAGCATGACAGGCCATTGCGAGAACAGGTTGATGGCGATTGAAATAATCCACCACAGGGTATAAATCAGGATGGCGGATTTAATCCCAACACGTTGATTCAACCACCCCCAGCCATAAGCCCCCAGTGTTCCGAAAAGGGCAGATACAGACATATATAAGATGGCGGTATTAAGTACATAGCCCATTTCAATCAGCCGGGGCACAATCTGACTGACAATCCCGACTAACATGATGTAGATAGCACCGGTGGCAATCCCGATTAACCAGACATCGGGCATGTGGAGTAGCTGTTTTACCGGCAGTAAATCTGGAACCTGGGGCTGGGTCGATTGTCCGTGGGATGCTAATGACAATGGCTGGTTATCAGGAGCCATACCCACATCTTCTGGTCGGTTTGCGATAAAAAAAACCACCAGGATCGCCATCACATACATCATGGCAGAGATGCCCCAGAATCCATTGCGGATCCCAAGATAGCTGAACAAAACCGCTAATGTGGGGACAAACAGTGCACTGGAAAAGGTTTGCCCGATGGTGCACCAGCCAAAGGCCATGCCAGAGCTTTTAACAAACCAATGGGCCATAATGGCTGTTCCTCCGACATACGCAAAGCCGGTTCCAAAAAAACAAACCCCGGCAAAAAGCAGTGTAAAGCCAGCCAGTGAACCACTGTACCCGAGCAGTCCAAAACAGATGCCACAGGCGATTAAGCAAAAAACAGTGTTGAATTTGGCCCCTTTTTTCTCACAAATCCAGGCACATATCGGCCCGGCTAGAATCGAAACCCATGAGGCTGGTGTTGCTAATGCTAACAAGGTGTTGTAATTCAAGTGATAGGTTTGCGAAATAGCAGGCAAGATCACATTTAAGCCGTGGGTCACGACCCCGGCAGCAATCCAGAATAAAATAGCCTGGAAGATAATAATCGTCCACCCTCTGGCTCCGAAACTCGGGCGTGCAGTGGTATTTATGACATCAGATTTTGTTTCAAAATCAACGGGCTGGCTTGGCGTAATATGGTTGTGTTCCCCATTCATAACGGTCTCTCCCGCAAGATCACCCTGGGTTAGTCCGCCGTTTTTCAGGTGCACCGACAGTCAGGCGATCCATTAGCTTTAATTTTCCCCAACATGGTTATGACTGCATCACTGATAAGTGCTCAGCAACAATCAGTTCCGGCTCGACTTGCCTTTGAATATCATCAGGGGTTACCCCTTCGAGCAGTTCAACCAGCATTAATCCGTCACCTGTAACATCAATGACACATTGTTCCGTGACGATATGGTCAACACAGTGCTTCCCGGTCAGGGGATAACTGCACGAGCGGACGATTTTGGGATCACCTTTTTTTGTACACAGCTCCATGGTGATAATGACTTTTCGGGCACCGTTCACTAAATCCATTGCGCCCCCCATCCCAAAGACACGTCCTGGCTGTGCCCAGTTTGCCAAATCACCATTTTCAGCAACTTGTAATCCCCCCAGTACCGAAGCGGCCAGTTTGCCAGAGCGAACCAAAGCAAATGACTGAGCACTATCCAATACGCTCGCTCCGGGAACTGGTGTAAAGCGCATTGCTGTCGCATTGGAGAAGCTTTCAACAGCAAGCATGCCCGAGCAAAGAGGCCCCATTCCAATCAGTCCGTTTTCGGTATGAAACATCACATCCGGTGGTGCATAATCACTGCATAAACTGGGGATCCCGATGCCTAAATTGACAACATCACCAGCCACAAAATAACCGGCGGCACGACGAGCAATTCGTTCACGAGCGTTCATGGGTCATCTCCTCATTCATCAGTACTTTGTCGACATAGACACCTGGCGTCATAATGCGATCCACCCCCAACTCATCGATATCGACCCTCATGTCTGCATCCACCAGTGTCACATCACAAGCTTGCGCGACCAGTGGGTTAAAATTGCGCATGGTTCCGCGATAGGTTAGGTTACCCAACGGATCGCAGGCTCTGGCTCGGACTAAACCGATATCCGCCCGTAATGGGCGCTCTAACAGATAGGTTTGCCCATCGACTTCAACGGTTGGCTTGCCTTCTTCGACTACAGTTCCAAGACCTGTTTTTGTAAGAACACCGCCCAGGCCCGAACCGCCGCAGCGCATCCGCTCGGCTAAGCTTCCCTGAGGCACAAGCTCCAGTTCAATTTTGTGTTCAGCAACCAGAGCCACAGTTTCGGGGTTTCGGCCAATGTGTGACGCGATCAATTTATCGATCAACCCACGATGGATTAACCGGCCAATGGTGAGATCTTCGTCGCCGGAATCATTGGTTATGAAAGTGAAATGTTTTGCACCACTGGCAATGATGCAGTCAATCAGTCGATTGGGCACACCGTGATTTGCGAAACCACCGCACATTAAAGTTTGCCCATCATGAAATAAGCTGATGATTTCATCAGATCGTGCGTATTTGTTCAGCATCATTCACTCCTCGTCAGTAATACAGCAACCCCTTGCCCACCACCGACACAAAAAGTGATGACTGCATGATTCAAGTGGCGTTGTTGCATGTCATAAACCGCTTTGGTTGCCAAGATTGCTCCGCTTCCAGCCAGTGGATGACCTAAGGCAATCGCTCCGCCATTGGGGTTGACCCGGTCAAGATCCATCCCTATTTCTCGAATACAGGCCAAAGATTGCGAAGCAAAAGCTTCGTTAAGTTCCCATAAATCGATGTCTTGCACCGTCAGGTGAACCTGACGCAGAAGTTTATCTGTAGCAGCGATCGGACCAATCCCCATATAGTTCGGGTCAACGCCCGCTGCTGAGTAACCCCGGAATACCGCCATAATCGGCAACCCCAGTGATTGCGCGAGTGATCGCTCCATCACCACTAATGCACCGGCTCCATCGCTCATCGGGGAACTGTTACCGGCAGTCACCACACCGTCTTCCAGAAAACAGGGACGCAATGCATTTAATGTTTCAAGTGAGCAATCGGGTCGAACGGATTCATCTTTATCCACTACGAGTTCACGCCCTTTTCGATCAGAAAAATGAATGGGGATAACCTGACTATCAAAGCATCCTGTGTCCCATGCAGCCGTTGCCAGTTGATGACTACGCAGTGAGAATTCGTCCAGTTCGGTACGGGTCAGTTGGTAGCGATGAGCAATATTTTCTGCCGTGATCCCCATCGAAGGATTACCAGTCTTATCAGGAGATGTATGAATATCGGCAAAATGGGGCGGTTGTACCGAGTAAGCGGTGCTGGTTTTTTCCAGTGTCCAGGTTCGTCTCGAATCACTTTCGACGCCCCCCACCACGACAGTTTGCGCAAAACCGGCCATGATTTGTATCGCACCATAAGCTAGTGCATTTAATGAGGATGCACATTGACGATCCAGGGTGATCCCCGGCACGCTGACCGGCAATCCAGCTTCCAGTGCAACCATGCGTCCCATGTTGTTAATTTCGTTGTTCATCAGGTTGGCAAAGATGACATCATCAATCGTTTGCGGATCAATGTTGACCCGAGACACAGCTTCTTTAACCACCGTTGCGCCTAAGATATGCGCAGGTACTGAGGCTAATCTGCCCCGGCACCGGCCGACCGGTGTCCTGACAGCCGATACAATAACTGCTTCTTTCATAATGTGTCCTTACTCTGAAAAAAGGTTCACTCCAATCAAGAGCTAAAATTTCGTTAATTCAGACAGCACTATGGGTTGGGGTAACATGCGACTCCAAAGGTACCAGTCCCAAGATTTCTCTGGCCCTTGCAGGTGTTGCAACCGGTTTGCCCATCAGACGGATAATTTTGGCAGCGCGTTCAACCAACTGAACATTACTGGCCGCAATCCCTTTACTGAAGTAAACATTGTCTTCTAAGCCAACCCGAATATGTCCGCCTAAAGCCAGTGCCGCATAAAGGATCGGTAAATGATGTTTGCCAATACCGAATGCTGACCATGTCGATCCGGCAGGCCTGTGGGTGACCAGATACAACAGATTTTCAACGGTCGCGGGCATTCCTCCCGGAACCCCCAGGCAAAACTGGCAATGCAGTGGTGTAGCCAGCAGTCCCTGCTCGACAAAATAATTCGCAATCCCCAACATGCCGCTGTCAAATATTTCGAGTTCAGGTTTAATCGATCGCTCACTCATTAATTGCGCCAGTTGTCCTAAAAACTGGGGTGAATTAACAAAAACACCTCCAGGCATCCAGTTAAATGAACCCGCATCCCAGGATGCCATTTCAATCCCATCTAACGCTGCAATATGAGCCATTCGCTGAGCATCGGTAGCCCGGCTATCGCCAGAGGTGGTGCAATTGATAATGACATCGCAGTCCTGATGACTGCGGATCAGTTGGATGGTTTGCTTAAACCGGGATTGATCCATAGTGCCAATCCCTTGTTCATCGCGCATATGCAGATGCACAATCGCTGCGCCCTGTTGCCAGCAACGATAGGCATCGGCAGCAATTTCTTTGGGTGTCAGTGGGATATTTTCATTGATATCTTTGGGTGTCATTGCGCCGGTTAAAGCAGCACTGATTATCACGTCATTGCCTGTATTCATGGGCTCCCCCGTTCATCGCGTGGTCATGCCTTCCGATGGCTGAATCGTTGTACACAAAAACCGGGCCCACAAGGGTCATCATGAATCACTAAAGGCCGTTTAACTTGAAATCGGCCGATTCTCCTTGGTTTTCATGCATCGTTATGGCGGTATTCATATGGACCCGGTAAAAGGTGGGGATAACCAAGCGTCGCGGTTATCCCAACTCAGCTTACTTGATTTCGTCTTCTTCCTGTCCGCCGCCGATTCGGGGTCGAACCACTTTGCCTTTTTT
The DNA here is from genome assembly GCA_911810475.1 of Candidatus Celerinatantimonas neptuna. Lineage (NCBI taxonomy): Bacteria > Pseudomonadati > Pseudomonadota > Gammaproteobacteria > Celerinatantimonadaceae > Celerinatantimonas > Candidatus Celerinatantimonas neptuna. The sequence continues at coordinate 2,170,454 of OU461276.1, read as the reverse complement.
CTCTGCCGCTTTGACCAGCTCAGCTTCTTCATGGGCACGTAACCAGTAATCGACATCATGAGGTGAATGTTCGGTTGCGGTCACAAACATTTCAGTTGAGAAAGCATTGCGCAGTTCATTGGCAATGTCTTCTTTCCAAGGTTTACGAATTTGCTGGGTTGTGACACGGCGGGTAACCCGAGTACCACTGTGCATAATGACTTCAGCAATTTCCCATGCACGGTCATAGCAGGCTTCGGTATCAGGGCAGATTTCATTCACCATCCCCAGCGATAAAGCTTTACGCGCCGTAAGAATTTCACCGGTTAACTCGGCATAGGCAAACCGTTTACGTCCCATTAGCTCACGCCAAGCCAGTTGTATCCCATCACCGGGAACCATGTTGATTCGAAAATGCATATCGGTTGTCCATGCATCTTCAGTACACAACGTAATATCACTGTACAAAACTAAATCGGTATGGAATGCGGCACCGTTCCACACACCGATAGTCGGAACTTCAACATCAAACACCTGACCTTCAATATCATTGGTTCCATCATAATATTGATATTCATACATTTTCCATGCTTCTTCCGGAGCAGAAGCAAATTCAGTCGCCGGATGCCAGTTGCCGTCGTTATCCAGTCGACCGATACCTTTCATGAAGTCTTTTCCGGTTCCGCCCAGAATAATGACTTCATTGTCAGGATCGCGTCCGGCCCAGTCGAAGAAATAATGAAGGGCCTGATGCGCCGGAGCCCCCCACTGCAAGCTATCGCCATTGGTCTGCAGACGGGCTTCAAGAATGCCGTTCTTACGTTTCATGGTGAAACAATGTTTCAGCTTTTCTGAGTATTCTTCAAAGGTCATATGAGGAATTGTGCCTAATTCTTCATGTGACATTTCTTTACGTTTCCCGGCATCGGATTCGAAATTAGCCTTAAGCACCATGATGAACTCCTTGTTGAATAATAAGAACCGATTGGAAGTCGTTTAGATTAAATAACATAATTGCTATTTAAATCTTTTCCCTCCCGCCACTAAAAAACTATCACCAGATCAAAAATAAAGAGAAATTCTTTTTATAATTTCGGTTATGTCATTTTTACATGACTATTTTTTGAAAAATGGGCCAGAAAAGCGGATTCATTTGATATAAGAAATAATTAAATTATTTAATTAAATGGCAATTAAGATAATAGTTTCTAATAAATTAACTAAATATATAATGTTCAATTTATTATATAATCGATTAAATGGTTATAAAATACGCATCAAATAGAATTAGTACAATACTTACAAAAATCATATACAACAAAGCATCCTAAAAGGAATTACTCCATTAAAAATAAAATATAATGATAATATTATCATCTTGATGTGCTTATTTATTATATATAGGTATTTGAATCAATCGATTCAAATATAGTTTTTATTATTCTTTTATTAAAATAAATATTTAATCAATCAATAGTGGAAATTATTCTATGTTTTTATATGAAATAAAACCTATTACCTGGGTATTTATTGCTGTAAAAAAATAGATAAAATCAATTTTTATAACCAAGTTAAATGAAAAAACAAGTTTTACCCTCAATAATTAAAATCAATATTTGAGATCTTTCACATTTAATCAGAAATGAGTTTGGTATAGTCCGCACAAATTAATGGATAATAGCTTTAATCCAATTCCATATCGTTTCAATAACCTTGAAACAGATAGGCAGGCCTTAAAGAGGTACTCATGAAGATGCAACTGTTATACGAGTTTATCACGCTGTCCGAGTTACTGAATTTTACCAAAGCAGCTCAGAGAATGAATGTAACTCAACCAGTCTTAAGCCGTCACATGAAATATCTTGAAGAACAATTTGGCGATCTTTTGTTTCTCAGGGATACCCATAATGTCGAATTAACCTCAACCGGTAAATTACTGGCCAATGAAGCGCAAAAGATCATTTACCAGTATGAAAAATCAATATCAACCATCCATCAATTTACAGGTAAAAGCCATCAGAAACTGACCATCACCTTTTTGGGAGAAGCCATCCAGAGTACTCTAATCCCTTTTTTAAACTATTTTCAAAAACAATTCCCCCATATCACTGTAGATACATGTGACAGCGAATTAGAAGATGCATTAACACTCTTAGATAGAGGGCAATGTGATTTAGGCTTTCTGATACGCCCTAATTTTCTGGAAAACAATAAATTTCAGAGTTACACATTTAAAACCGATTCCATTGGTGTTGCTGTCAATAAAAATCATCCACTTGCCCTAACTAAAGAAGCCGCCGTCTCTCTGCGTGATGTAAGCCAGTGGCCAGTGATTCGAATCAACCCACAAGCCTTTTTCCTTTCAGAAGCTTACAGCACTCAATTTTTTGATCACTATCAGATCCCTTATATTCTGGATAAAGAATATCCAAATCTCAAAACATGCTGTTTCAATTTGGAATTTAGGGATAAAGTCGTACTTTTGATGCCAAAACACCGAAAATATCTACTCGGTCAAAATAGTGTGTTACTGGATATTCAGGAAAAAGATTTTTGGTTTAATCTGGAGCTGGTTTGGCATCAGCATAATACCAACCCCTGTATTCACACTTTTTTAAACCATTTCAAATGTTTTCTCAATCATCACACAGAACATGAACTGATAGCGAACACATGATTCGCGGATTACCTCAACAAGTGTTAAGTCACAAAACCCTGAGCGCAATTTATCCCCCTCGCAGATAACGTTTTGTTTTCGCGGTCGCAATACTTGTTGTCGGGTCCTCAGGCCAGGGATGTTTTGAGTAGCGTCCTCTCATCTCTTTACGTACCTGCGGATACCCATTTTGCCAAAAGCTGGCTAAATCCTGCGTCAGCTGAAGCACTCTTCCAGCCGGAGACAATAATTCGATGGTCAAAGGAACACGCCCCTTTGCAATCGTTGGGCTTTGGGGGGTACCGAACATCTCTTGCAGTTTCAGTGACATCCGGGGAGATTGCCCCGCCTGATAGTGAATGACCACGTTGCGACCCGATGGTGCCCGATAGGTCACGGGAGCCAGTTCATTCACCTGACTAATCTGCGACCAGTCCAGCTGGCTCTGGATGATATTGAGCCAGTCTAAACAGTCCAACGCTTTATAACCGGAAACACCATCTAAATAGGGGATCAACCACTGTTCAAGGGTAGCCAGTAGAGCCTTATCACTGAGATCGGGCAGTGACAGCTCCGGGCACCAGGTTGCCAGAGCCTGTACCCGCTGACGAAAATGAGCAGCCTTATCACTGACCGGTAACCATGCCATTCCCCGCTGGCGGATAACGTTAAGCCACCCTTGCTGTAATGCTTGTCCATCGCGTTGCTCATTTTTTTGCCGTGCTAGGGTAAGTTCACCCAATTTCTGTTGTCGTTCACTGATAAACTGTTGTTTTTGGTTATCAAATTCACACACACTTTGCCAGCCAAACCAGTTCGGATAGAATTGCTGTAGCATATCAAGCGACAGGGGAGTGAATAGATAAAGCTGGCCACTGGCATGCCCCTGACGCCAACCAATATCAATGGCAACGATCCATTCACTATCGGCCCGCTTCGCCTGCACGGCAAACCCATTAGCCAACAGGTAGTGACGATGATCACTGCGTCGCATACCGATGCGATCCGGCCAGGCCGCTGCCAGTAAAAGGCCATCGAGTGGGTGCTCGGGGCGTTCAATCCCACCAGACTCGCCCAATTGGCTGAGATAACGACGCATCTGTTGTTTCAGCCGTTTTTTCTGAAACGCGTTAAGGTGAATTAATGCGTCATTTAACTGGCCTGTTTCAGACCTTGGCAAGGCCTCTTCCAGCAATGCCGCCAGATAAGCCCCTCGTTTTATCGCATCAGCACAGCCCTGTGCTTGTAATTCCCGGGCTTTAAGTAATAATGCACCACTGCGTGGTTCACAGCCCCACTGGCTGACTTGCCGGGCGGCGGGCGTTAACTGGCCATGTTCATCAACAAGCCCCAACTGCCGCAAAAGCTGCTCAGAGGAAGCGAGTATTCCCTGGGGAGGAGCATCAACCCAGTTTAAATCATTGCTTTCAACACCCCATTGTTTCAGTTGCATCAACAGAGCATTCAGATCACTGCGCAAAATCTGCGGGTCATTAAATCGTGGACGATGACTGAGTTGTTCACCACTATACAGACGCACACATTCACCTGACTCTAAACGCCCAGCCCGACCAGCACGCTGCTCAGCAGATGACTGGCAGACCATTCGGGTCATCAGCCGTGTTGCGCCACTGCCGGGATGATATTGCGCCACCCGCTCAAGGCCACTGTCCACGACGATGCGGATACCATCAATGGTCAGCGACGTTTCAGCAATATTGGTCGCCAGTACAATTTTACGGTGTCCATCTGTTGGAGGAGCAATAGCAGCGCGTTGTTCTTCCAGAGGAAGCTGACCATATAGGCCATAGACATCCACCCCAGAGGGTACCCGGAGCTGTGCTCTGACCCGGTGGATCTCAGCCACGCCCGGCAGAAAAACCAAAATATTCCCCGAATGCTCATTGATCTGTTGTTCAACCACTCGGGCACAATGCTTGTCTAAAGGGATCTGAGATGGAACGGGCTGATAAGTCACTGAGACCGGAAAACTTCGACCTTCACTAGTCAATACTGTAGCTTGTGGCAATGTCTGTTGCAGCGCACTGATATCCAGTGTGGCCGACATCACCAATAATTTCAGTTCCTCATTGACTTCAAGACTCTGCTGGCAAAGCGCCAGTCCAAGATCTGCCGCCAGGCTGCGTTCATGGAATTCATCAAAAATCACCAGACTGACGGACTCCAGCATCGGATCATCTTGTAACATTCGGGTGAGGATCCCCTCAGTGACGATCAGAAGCCGGGTTTTTGCGGATCGTTTGGAATCGCCCCGCATCTGATAGCCAACAGTTTCCCCTAATGACTCACCCAGTTGCTGCGCCAGAAAAGCCGCGATATGTCGGGCTGCCAGCCGTCTGGGTTCGAGCATGACGATCAATCCCTGCATCTGACTCTGACGCAGAATTTCAAGCGGCAGAACCGTTGATTTACCGGTACCAGGTGGTGCAGCCAGTAAAATCTGGCGATGATGGGAAAGTGCCGCGATAAGCTGCGGCATAATTTGATACACTGGCAATAATGGCACGTTTTTATTCAAAAAAAGCAAACTAATGAACGCTAGTGTACCGAAAAGTGAACAGCCACGCAGCGTTCGGCTGTTCTTTGCGCTGCCCATCCCGGAATCTGTCACTCAAGTTCTCACCGATGTCCGCCAGCAATGGCTCAGACAACTGGGAACATCCCAGGCAATACGCCCGATTATTGCCGAGAATTTTCATTTAACCCTGCGTTACTTAGGCACACTTTCTGAAACAGAAAAACACAAATGGATTGAAATCGCACAACAAATCAAACAGCCGGCATTTACGCTGAAATTATCATCACCGGGCTATTTTCTGCGAGCCAAAACAGGCTGGATAGGGGTGCATACCAGTACGGCACTTTGTGATCTGGCCCAATATATGAGTGCCTCGTCAAACTGGCGTCCACATATCAGTTTGCTGCGCGGTTTATGTGAACCGCAGACTTTACCCGACATTGACAACATTCATTGTGAATGGCCGGTCGATCGTTTTTGTTTATACAGTTCTGATGGCCACGGGGCCCCTTATCAGAAATTAAAAACATTTTGGTTTTAAAGCGAAAAATAATTTAACCCCCATAAATAGCAATGGATCGATAAAACTATTTTTCAACACCAACTCTCGCTATGCTGCAACAAAGTTATTTATCACGATAAAAAGTACCGATTGTGAAATTTACGCCACCACTTATATCTGGACGACTACTACGTCGTTACAAACGTTTTTTAGCGGATATCGAAATGCCAGATGGCTCATGCATCACAGCCCATTGTGCCAATACCGGTGCAATGACCGGATGTGCCGAACCGGGCTGGAAAGTCTGGCTACGCGATAGCCAGAACCCTAAACGAAAATGTCGTTACAGTTGGGAGCTTTGTGAAAATGATCAGGGTCATATGATTTGCATCAATACCGCCCGGGCAAATGAAGTCGTCGCCGAAGCGATCGAAAAAGCTCAAATCGAACGATTTCAAAAATATACGCATCTTAAACGTGAAGTCCGTTACGGTCAGGAAAATAGTCGTATCGATATTTTACTGAGCGGTGAACAACTTCCTGACTGTTATATCGAGGTCAAAAGTGTCACATTGCTGGCAGAACAAGGGCTGGGACTTTTCCCCGATGCACCAAGTGTTCGCGGACAAAAGCATTTACGAGAACTGACCGAGATGGCTCAAAACGGGCATCGGGCTATTTTATTCTTCGCCATTATGCATTCAGGTATTGAAAAAGTCACAATCGCCCACCATATAGATGCACGATATGGTGAACTGCTTAAAAAGGCAATTTTGGCAGGTGTCGAAGTGGTTTGTCATCGGTTTTGCTGCAAAAACGAGCAAATAACACATGATTGTGAAGTTTCTTTTGCATTGTCTGAGAAACCTGCAAAACTTGCTAACAAAACCTGATTTTTTCAATTGCGCTACTACTTGCTTTTTGGTATAGATAGCGGCCATTGGATTTTCGGCGACCAAATGTCGAGGACTAATTTTAGGAGAGAAGGCATGCCTGAAGGCAAAAAGAAGACGCTAGGTGTACTTTCTATCGCAGGGGTAAAACCTTACGAGGCTAAACCTGGCGAAGAATATATGAACGAGGCGCAGCTGCATCACTTTCGGGTTATTCTGGAAGCGTGGCGACGCCAGTTACGTGAAGAGGTTGACCGTACCGTCACCCACATGCAGGATGAGGCAGCTAATTTCCCCGATCCAGTTGACAGAGCAGCTCAGGAAGAAGAGTTTAGTCTCGAGCTTCGCACACGGGATCGCGAACGAAAACTGATTAAAAAAATAGAAAAAACACTTCAGAAGATCGAAGATGATGATTTCGGTTTCTGCGAATCATGCGGAGTTGAAATTGGGATCCGTCGTCTGGAGGCCAGACCGACAGCCGATCTTTGTATCGATTGCAAAACGTTGGCTGAAATTAAAGAAAAACAGATGGCCGGCTAGCCCTTTATCAACTGTTCAGGCAGTTTAGACTGCCTGAGAATATGATGACCCACACGCCTTACATCGGTCGGTTTGCCCCTTCACCTTCTGGGCCACTTCATTTTGGCTCACTGGTAACTGCTGTCGGCAGTTTTTTACAAGCAAAATCTGTTGACGGGCGATGGCTTGTTCGAATTGAAGATATAGACCCTCCGCGAGAAATGCCCGGTGCCGATACAATTATTCTGAAGCAACTTCGAAAGTTCGGTTTAAACTGGGATGGTGACGTCATCTATCAAAGTTGCCGACACGCATCTTATCAACGCCAAATTGATAGGTGGCTTGATCAGGGCCATGCTTATTATTGCCAGTGTAGTCGCAAAGAAATCAAACAACGCGGCGGTATTTACGACGGTCATTGCCGCAACCGCCATTTAACCTGGGGAGCCATTCGTCTTCATTGCCCGTCACCAGCGGCAGGTTTTCTTGATCGCCTGCAAGGTTGGATTTCTCTCGATAATGCACTTGCACATGAAGATTTGGTCATTCGTCGCAGCGATGGTTTATATGCTTATAATCTGGCTGTTGTGGTTGATGATATATTCAGTGAGATCACTGAAATTGTGCGTGGCAGCGATCTATTAGAACCGACAGCCAGACAATGCAACATTTATCGGATGCTCAAAGCAAAAGAACCCACCTATTTACATTTACCTTTAGTTTGCGATGCCAAAGGCCATAAACTAAGCAAACAAAATCATGCCCCAGCTTTAGATCCTTACCATGTTCTAGAGCAATTACACGATGCTCTGGCATGGTTAAATCACCCGGTACCAACGCGCTGGGAAAAGGATCCACCCCACCAGTTACTCTCTAAAATGGCAAAAATATGGAACTATCGTGACATTCAGTCTACATCAGTAAGCTGATAACATTTCCATTTGAGCTCAGCTGAGCTATATTAGCGACCTATTCATAATAGGGGGAGGAATAGCTATTTTTCGCCGAATTATTAAGGCGTGCAGTCAAATGTTACAACAACACGAGACCGAAACCAGTGGTTTGGGAAAGACCATTATTCCGCGCGCCGAGCATACCATTTCCCGTCAGGATATCAGTGATAATGCACTCAAGGTGTTATATCGATTACATAAAGCCGGATACGAAGCCTATTTAGTGGGCGGCGGTGTCCGGGATCTTTTATTAGGTAAAAAGCCAAAAGATTTTGATGTTACGACAAACGCCACTCCTGAAGAGATTAAAAAATTATTCCGTAATTGCCGCCTGATCGGGCGTCGCTTCCGTTTAGCTCATATTCTCTTCGGACGGGAAATTATCGAAGTTGCAACATTTCGGGGACACCACCTAGCAGATGATAACCAGCAAAATCATTTGCAATCCGAACAAGGCATGTTGTTGCGTGATAACGTGTATGGCACATTAGATGAAGATGCCGAACGACGGGATTTTACGATTAATGCGCTTTATTACAATATTGCTGATTTCAGTATCGTCGATTTTGCCGGAGGACTTAACGATATTCAGGATCGTTGCCTTTCGCTGATAGGCGATCCCGATGTCCGCTATCACGAAGATCCGGTTCGGATGCTAAGAGCTGTCCGCTTTGCTGTAAAACTCGGTTTTGACATCACCGAATCAGCCAGTGCACCTATTCCAAAGTTAGCCGGATTACTACGAGATATTCCAGCAGCCCGCCTGTTTGAAGAATGCCTGAAACTATTTTTAGCCGGACAGGGAAAATTAACGTTTCTGAAACTACGTGATTACGGATTGCTATTTCCACTATTCCCCCAATTAAAACAAATAGTTGATGATGACACACATAATCAGGCTCTCACATTTATTTGTATGGCGTTAGAGAGCACTGATTCACGGGTTCGCCATGAACAACGGGTCACACCCGCCTTTATTTTTGCTGCAATTCTCTGGCCTGTGCTGGAAATCCGGATCCAGGAAGTATTAACCGAGCTATCTCTCCCCTATTCTGATGCTTGCTCACTGGCCGTTAATCAGGTTTTGGATAAACAATGTAAAAGCGTGGCAATTCCCAGACGTTTCACCAATGCAATTCGGGAAATATGGGAACTTCAGAACCGGCTAAGTCGCCGCCAGGGTAAACGGGCACAACGTAGCTTTGAGCACCCACGATTTAGAGCTGCTTTTGATTTTCTTGAACTGCGAGCTAAAGCCAGTGGCGATCAACAACTGACCGAATTAGCGCAGTGGTGGCAACGCTTTCAAAACGTCAACGAGAAAGAGCGCTTTGTGATGACTAAAGCACTTGGCAACAACCGGCCTTATCGTAAGCGTAAACCACGGCGTAAGCCGAAGTCATCGGCTGAATCATCTCATCAGGATTTCTAGTTATGATTCGCTGTTATATTGGCCTGGGAAGTAATTTAGCAAATCCCAGGCAACAACTGCATCAGGCCGTATTAGCCTTCAAACAGATGACTCATTGTCAGCTGGTCGCCATTTCGAGTCTATATGGCAGTAAACCCATGGGACCGCAAGACCAGCCTGATTACATGAATGCAGTTCTGGCGCTGGATACAACCTTAACAGCAGAATCATTACTCGATGCAACACAGCAAATCGAACTCGAACAGGGTCGGGTTCGTAAAAAATTGCGTTGGGGTCCCAGAACTTTGGATCTGGACCTTTTATTATTTGGCAATCAAACAATTGAAACATCCAGACTGACGGTTCCGCATTATGGGCTGGAACAACGCGAATTTGTGGTTTTACCACTAGCCGAAATTGCCCCACAATTAATTCTCCCCAATGGGCATGAAATTGCTGGACTGGCTAAAACCATCCAGATCAATCAGATAAAACGGCTGGAACCAGCCAGTGAATGGACTGCTAACTCAGTAACAGAACGACTTTAATAGCCTTCTTTAACTAATGCAGAGGAACGTCATGGCTCAGATCACAACAACGACACTGCTAAAAATGAAGCAGCAACGTCAGAAAATTGCGACCATTACAGCTTATGATGCAAGCTTTGCTTCTCTTTTTGATGAGCAGGGAATGCATGGGCTACTCATTGGTGATTCGTTAGGGATGGTCCTTCAGGGACATGATACAACGCTCCCTGTCACTTTAGATGATATTGCCTATCATACCGAATCGGTAGCCCGGGTCACCCGTCATGCACTCATTTTAGCTGACATGCCATTTATGACGACCACCAGCATTGAACAAACATTACTCAATGCAGCCACGCTGATGCGTGCCGGTGCCCACATGGTGAAAATTGAAGGCGGAAGTTGGTTAGTCGAAACGATCCAGACTTTAGTTGCACACGCTGTTCCTGTCTGTGTCCATATGGGGCTCACGCCTCAGTCCGTTCATGTATTTGGTGGATATAAAGTTCAGGGAAGGGGAAAGTCAGTTCAACACGACTTTATTGAACAAGCCAAAGCGGTTGAACAGGCCGGAGCTCAAATACTCGTTTTAGAATGCGTACCTGCCTCTCTTGCCAAAGCCGTTAGTGAAGCACTACTGATCCCCGTCATCGGAATCGGGGCCGGCCGCGACACAGATGGTCAGATCCTGGTGATGCATGATATGCTGGGAATCAGTCAGGGGCACATTCCTAAATTTGCAAAAAATTTCTTAGCACAGAGCGGTGATATTCGTTTAGCTGTTCGCCGCTATATTGATGAAGTAGGACAGGGACAATTCCCTGGCCAAGAACATACATTCGAATAATTATGCAGACACTTACACAAGTTGCACCTGTTCGTGCACAAATTCAAAACTGGAAAACTCAGGACCAAAGGATTGCATTTGTCCCAACGATGGGCAATCTTCATGATGGCCACCTAAATCTGATTCACTATGCGAAGCAGATTGCCGATCGGGTTGCTGTATCGATCTTTGTAAACCCGATGCAGTTTGACAGAAAAGAAGATTTTTCCAGCTATCCCAGAACGCTGGATCAAGACCAGGCAAAATTAGTCGATGCAAGTGTCGATTTATTATTCGCACCACAAGAAGAAACAATGTACCCCAATGGGGTTGAACAATCGACAGAAGTATACGTCCCCGGGTTGAGTGATGTTTTAGAAGGGGCCCTGCGCCCCGGCCACTTCCGTGGAGTTGCAACGGTTGTCACCAAACTATTTAATATCATTCAGCCTGATGTAGCCTGTTTTGGTGAAAAAGATTACCAGCAACTGGCTTTGATTCGTCAGATGACACATGATTTGATGCTCCCGACTCAGATCATTTCATTGCCGATTGTTCGTCATCCTGATGGGCTGGCTATGAGTTCCCGCAATCATTTCTTAACCAAAGCCCAGAGGGGAAAAGCCCCCAAACTCGCAACAACACTCCGGTGGATGTCAGAACAACTCAAAAATGGAATAGCAGCTGATGAAGTCATTCGACAAGCAACGCAGCAGCTTGATGACATCGGTTTTAAAACTGATTCAATTGATATTGTCGATGCAACCAATCTTGGGCCACTACAGACTAACAGTAAAGCAGCTGTTATTTTAGCAGCAGCTTATTTAGGAACACCCCGGCTAATTGATAACTTAGTCGTCCCATTATCATCTTAATAGGCATCATATATGCCCGCTACTCCATTGATTATTTTATTAGAGAAGAACCATGCAATTAACCATGCTTAAAAGCAAACTTCATCGTGCTAGGGTAACCTTGGCCGAACTCAATTACGAAGGCTCCTGTGCAATCGATCTTAACTTTTTAGATGCTGTCGGTATCCGCGAGTACGAAGCTATCGATATATATAATGTCGATAACGGTGAACGCTTTTCAACTTATGCTATTGCCGCAGAACGTGGATCTAAGATTATCTCTGTCAACGGTGCTGCGGCCCGGCGTGCGGCAGTCGGTGATAAATTAATTATCTGTGCCTTTGCCGGAATTGCGGATGAACAAGCCAAGGATCATCATCCATCCATCGCTTATTTTGATGAAAATAATCAGATAACCCGGACCAGCAATGCGATTCCGGTCCAAACAGCCTGATATCCAGAATTAATGCTCCTCTGCGGGGCATTAATTCACCTTATACACGCTCTTTTTGATTTACTTTTACGTCGTTGCCAATTCGACCACCATTTTGGGACACGGGCAGCCAGTAACAATCCCCCAAAAATACCATACAAAACTGCCTCAAAATAACTGGAACGGACCTGCCAGTACAGATGAATCCAGGCCAGAATCAAGCCCAGATAAACCAGCTGATGTAATGATTGCCATCTTTTCCCAAGCCGTTTCATCCACCCCCTGGTCGATGTAATACCCAGTACAATAAGAATCAGCAATGCCGGTGCACCAACCAGAATATAAGGACGACGGACTATTTCACTAGCCAGCATGTCCAGATTTCCCCCCAGAATAAACTGGTAGTACGAAAACAGATGCAATACCCCATAAAACAAGGCAAATAATCCCAGCATTCGTCGGTGAACCATCACCCAACGCCATTTAAAATATCTAACCAACGGGGTGAGAGCTAACGTAATCAATAAAAAACGCAGAGACCAAAGACCTGTATTTAGAACAATATATTTAGCCGGATCACCGCCCAGATTCTGCTGAAAAATGCCCCAAATCAGTAATGCGAGCGGTACACAACTGACCAAAAAGATGATCACCCGACGCCATGTCACAGAAATTGCCATCAGATGCTCCTAAAAATATTTGTGTAGATCCATGCCTTTATAAAGCGGTGCGACTTCATCATAGCCGTTAAACATTCGCGTGGGGATAATATGAGGATGAAAAAGCCCGGATGGCAAACGCCGTTCTTCTTTCTGGCTCCAACGGGGATGATCCACATGCGGATTAACGTTCGCATAGAAGCCATACTCATTGGGAGCGATCTGACTCCAGGTCGTTGGGGGTTGCTGTTCGGTCAGTTCAATTTTAACGATCGATTTTGCACTCTTAAAACCATATTTCCAGGGTACAACTAACCGAAACGGAGCACCGTTCTGATTAGGTAATGTCTTTCCATAAAGGCCGACAGCCAATAGTGTTAAAGGATGCATCGCTTCATCGATTCGCAACCCTTCCACATAAGGCCATTGAATGGTACTGAACAGGCTCTTTTGGCCTGGCATCTGCTCAGGGCGATAAACAGATGTGAATGCCACATATTTAGCCCGGCTGGTCGGCTCGAATCGCTTCAATAACCTCGATAAAGGGAACCCAATCCATGGAATAACCATTGACCAGGCTTCAACGCATCGTAAACGATAGATTCGCTCTTCAAGCTGGATCCCTTTTAATAGATCATCAAGATGATACGTCCCGGGTTTAGCCACTTCTCCCCCAATCTCAACCTGCCATGGGAAAGGCTTAAAATCGCCACTATTTTTAGCCGGGTCACTTTTATTATAGCCAAACTCATAGAAATTATTATAACTGGTAACAACTGAATAAGGCGTCACAGCCTCATGTATCGGCAGCCGACTAGCTCTGGCATGGTTAATCTGTTGTTTAAGCCACGGTGGCGTATCCAGTTGAAACTGCCCCTCCTGTTCTTCTGGTTTTGCCAGGCTTTGTATCGGTAGTAACGCTGAAGCCCCCAAGATCAGAGACCCTTTCATAAACTGCCGACGAGCTTTATAAATTGCTTCAGGGGTGACATCGGCTTCGGTATGTCGATCTTTCTTTTTGAGCAACATCAAAACTACTCCACGTATGAAGAGAAAAGGACCATCGCTCAAAGAAAAGCACAAAGCGACAGATCATACTCCTGAGTCGTTCTACAGCATCCATTTATTACACAAAAACCAAAATTTTTTCGAAAACACGATATCAAGTACACTTTTTAATCAATACGGTACCAAAAAACCATTCTCCACTTTTTAACAAAGTGGAGAATAATGTTACATATAATAGAGGTGTTAATTTAATAGTTCGTTAAATATCACGCAATTTTATACGTTAAGGTTAGCGGTTAATTGCCACAGAGACTGACCACTTGCCTGATATTTTTGCTCAAAAGGTGTCATCGGTTGAACCGATTCCAATTGAACCATTTCGCTGCCAATCTGATAGCATGCGAATGCAACGCCACATTCGCGTAAATAAAGCGGCCAATTACTTCGCAATACAAACTCACCGCCCAGCTCAACTAACGCAGGGAAGCAGTTTGAAGCATACCAGCGTCGTTGCAGATGCATCGGTTTAGGCCATGGCGTTGGATACAACAGGAAATGCCGCCACAGACGAAGCTGTTGTTTCACCATCAATCGCCATAAATCATGCAGATCTGCACGAAATAACTGATAATTCTCCTGCTGCACCTGATAAGCATGATGACGTTTTAGCCGGACTGCCGATTTATCGACCCCAATCACAGCTGCATCAGGATACATAGCTGCAATATGCGCTGTACTTTGCCCAACACCACAACACGAATCAAGAATCAATGGCGTTTCATCGGGAAACGTCGCTATCCACTCTAATAATTCATCAAATGCAGCCTGACTATGAGCCGCTATCGGTCGGCGGCAATCACTCAGACGGTGCCGCTCAACCACTTTTACTAAATTCGGATGAATATCCGGCTGAGTTGAGACAACCCATCGAGAATTGCCTGTCTGTTTAACTTCGTAATCCATAACCACGCTGAATTAAAATATAAGCCCAAATAAATAAGCCAATGATGAACGCCGATAATACGGCAAACGAAAAATACAATGGGACATCTTTGATGCCTAAAAATCCATACCGAAAGGCACTGACCATATACACGACTGGGTTGAAATGCGATACACCACGCCAAAATCCTGGCAAAAGCGAAATGGAGTAGAACACCCCACCCAGATAGGTCAGTGGCGTCAATACAAAGGTCGGAACAATGCTGATATCATCAAACGACTGCGCATAAATCGCATTGATTAATCCACCTAAAGAGAATACAGCGGAAGTAAAACAAACCGTCAAAACCACAATTGACACACTATGGACATGAAACGGAACAAAAAATAAAGAAACCAGTGTTACAAGTAATCCTACACAAAGCCCTCTAGCCATTCCGCCTCCGATAAATCCCAGTATAATCACATAATTAGGTACCGGAGCGACAAGCATTTCCTCTATATTCCGTTGAAATTTAGCGCTAAAAAAGGATGATGCAACATTCGAATAAGAATTCGTAATAACTGACATCATAATAAGGCCCGGAACAATAAACTGCATATACGGAACGCCCGACATATAGCCAATCCGGTGACCGATAATACTCCCGAAGATCACAAAATAGAGCGTCATCGTAATAGCAGGAGGCACCAGTGTCTGCACCCAGATCCGGGTAAATCGATGGATCTCTTTAACCAGAATACTCTGAAAGGCAATCCAATAAGTAGCTACATTCATCCCTGGCTTCTCCCTTTTTCAATCAGTGAGACAAATAGCTCTTCAAGACGATTAGCTTTATTACGCATACTGGCAACCTGAATTCCCTGCTCACTGAGTTGGGAAAACACATCATTCAGATTGGCTTCTTTAAGTACATCCACTTCTAATGTCGTACTGTCCACCATATGACATTCAAAACCCTTTAATTCCGGAGCAAAAATCGGCTCAGCTAAATCAAGAATAAATGTCTCTTTTTTCAATTGGCCAAGCAAATCACGCATAGTGGTATTTTCAACCAGTTCACCTTTATCAATAATCCCAATATGACGGCAAAGCATCTCCGCCTCTTCCAGATAATGGGTTGTTAGAATGATGGTGGTTCCCTGTTCGTTAAGTTCCCGCAAAAAGTCCCACATAGAGCGACGAAGCTCAATATCAACGCCTGCCGTAGGCTCGTCTAAAATAAGAAGACTCGGGTTATGCATCAGAGCTCTTGCAATCATCAGTCGCCGTTTCATTCCCCCGGACAAATCACGGGAACGTTGGTGACGTTTTTCCCAAAGCCCTAACCTTGTTAAATGAACTTTGGCCCGTTCGTTGGCAACATCACGTTTCACGCCATAATAGCCCGCCTGCTGAACAACGATTTGCAAGACAGTTTCAAACTGATTGAAATTAAATTCCTGAGGCACTAACCCCACTTGGGATTTAGCCATCTCCAGTTGGGAATCCAGATCATACCCAAAGATAATGACCCGGCCTGATGTTTTATTTACTAACGAGGTCATGATCCCAATAGTGGTCGATTTCCCCGCACCATTGGGCCCCAATAAGGCATAAAAATCGCCTTTTTCAACGTTTAATGACAATCCTTTGAGAGCTTCAACGCCCCCTTTGTAGGTTTTACGAAGTGTTTCAATGACCAACGCCTGTGGTTGTATTTCCACTGGACTGCTCATAATGCTCCTGTTGTTGAATTCATGGTTTATTCAGTTCGACGTTATAAAGATTACTGGGGAATTACTTTGCCGATAAACGGTAAATTGCGATAACGCTGTGCATAATCAATACCATAACCTACGACAAATTCATCAGGGATCGAAAAACCAATCCAGTCTACCGGAACATTGGCCTCACGCCGTGATGGCTTATCCAATAAAGTACAAATAGCAATGCTATTTGGCTGACGGAACAATAACAATTCCCGAACTTTACTCAAGGTATGCCCGGTATCGATGATATCTTCAACGATGACGACATCGGCATCACGAATATCATCATCTAAATCTTTCAAAATCCGAACATCCCGGGATGACTGCATTGCATTCCCATAACTGGACACGGTCATAAAATCAAGAATAACAGGCCGTTTGACCTGACGACACAAATCAGCAAGGAAAAGACATGAACCACGCAACAACCCAATTAGAATCAATGGCCTGTCCTTATCTTTGTATCGTTCTTCAATCTCCGCGCCAATTTTTTTGACTTTTTTATCAATTTGCTCAGCATCAATTAAAAGTTCTATAGAGTGCTTCATCATCTTTTTTAGATCCAGTTCAATTTTATGGATGTACCTAACGAAAAAATTCAACAATTATTTTAGTTGACCAATCAGTTATTTATTAAAATTCATGTAATTTACAAAATTTCATTCTGTTTTTTTTGTAGTGAATAATCTATCATTAAATCATGGCTCGAAAATGTGTATCTTTTCATCTAAGATACCGTCGTCGAAACCATAAAAAGACATAAGCCATATAAGAGCTTGTGATTATAAATATATATTTTAAGTAACTAAACGAGAAAACTATTATGGATACCACAACTAGTGTACGCCGACGGACGCGTCTGTCCCCTGAAGCCCGCAGAAAACAATTGATGGAATGTGCAACTAAAGTATTCTCCCGCCGCGGTATTGGCCGTGCAGGACATGCTGAAATTGCAGAATTAGCAAATGTTTCTGTTGCAACCGTTTTCAACTATTTCAACACTCGAGAAGATCTTGTTGATGATGTTTTGACTGAAGTCGAAAAACGCATCCTCGCATTAGTAAACGATACGTTTACCGAAAACAAAGCACCTCTTGAGTGTATCCACGACTATGTCTCTTCACTGGTCGATACAACATTTAACGAACCTGATATCGTTCATATCTGGTTGGAATGGAGTTCTTCTGTACGTGAAGATGTATGGCCTCGTTTCACTTCTGTTCAATCTCGTATTAACGAAATCATCGGTAATTCTCTACAGCAGGGATTCGAACAGGACGAACTGACCAGTGCCATGAATGCAGGTAACGCAGCTCAGGCTTTAACTGCTGCATTTTATCTGGCCGTGCAAATGGTTAATCGCCCGGATCAACCATCTCGTGAAACAGTCATTGACTTTGTCAATGATTACGTCACATCACTGCTACGCCCGCTGAACTAATAAGCGGCTGAGTTTAGCATATTCCTGAACGGCTCCCCAAGCGGAGCCGTTTTATTTTGTCGCATTTTCAAGATTTCTGGATGGCATGCTCCTGTTCAAGTGCCTCAATCAATTTTTGATTCACACCAGCAAACCCACCATTACTCATCAATACAATATGTTCACCAAGACGCCGGTTCGCAATCAGGTCAGCCACAACAGCATCGATATCACGATAACAATGGGCTGTAGGAATCCCTGCAAACAACTCAGATACATTCCATTTAGCATGACCCTGATAAATGATCTGGCGGTCAGCCAGTTGCAGGCAGTCAACTAAGCTTTGCTGATGAACCCCAATTTTCATCGTATTGGAGCGAGGTTCCAGCACAGCAGTCAATGGCGCATCACCAATTTTGGCCCTAAGCGCCTGTAATGTCGCTTTCACGGCTGTCGGATGATGTGCAAAATCATCATAAATCGTTACACCATCAATCTGTGCCAGTTTTTCAAGACGTCGTTTCGGCAATACAAACCTGGCAAGGCTTGCAATTGAACACTCAGGTAAGATACCAACATGATGAGCAGCGGCAATCGCCATCACCGCATTTAACGCGTTATGCCGACCAATCAGTGACCATTCAACTTGTCCCAGCTTCTGTCCATGAAAGCTAATATCAAAGCAACTCCAGTCCGCTTGTTGTGGCGTCAATTGCCAGTCACCATGGTCACCAACACAGGCCTTTTCACTCCAGCATCCCATATCAAGTACTTCATTAACAGCCGGATCGCCTGCTGGCGTTAAAATACGGCCATTACGCGGCACTAAACGAATAACATGATGAAATTGACGCTGAATCGCCGATAAATCGGGAAAAATATCTGCATGATCATATTCGAGATTGTTGATGACTAATGTTCTGGGACTGTAATGCACAAATTTCGAACGTTTATCGAAAAAAGCACTATCATATTCATCCGCTTCCACCACAAAAAATGGTGTATCGCCTAAACAAGCCGTCTGCTCAAAGTTACCAGGCACGCCTCCTATCAAAAACCCAGGAGCCATTCCATTATCTTCTAAGATCCATGCCAGCATACCAGACGTGGTGGTTTTCCCATGAGTCCCGGCAACAGCTAACACCCAACGCCCGGGAAGAATGTGATCATGCAGCCATTGTGGACCACTCGTATATTTCAGTCCGCGTTCCAATACATATTCGATACAGGGGTTTCCCCGACTAAGCGCATTGCCGATAATTACTAAATCGGGTTCAGGACTCAATTGCTGCGGGTCATAGCCCTGAATAATTTCAATCCCCAAACCAGACAATTGAGTACTCATCGGGGGATAGACATTCTGGTCACTCCCGGTTACCCGATGCCCCGATTCAATCGCTAATTTAGCAATCCCCCCCATAAAAGTTCCACAAATGCCTAAAATATGAATATGCATCTTTTCTCCTAACATCGCCAAATCGCTCTGATGACTGGTGATTATCTTCAAGCTCGTTATAATAAGTTCCTTTATACGATACATCTGATTTGAGGAAAACTCATGAGTCTGAATGATGTTCCTGCAGGAAAAAGTTTACCTGACGATATCAATGTCATTATTGAAATCCCAGCCAATGCATCTCCGATTAAATATGAAGTAGATAAAGCCAGCGGTGCCGTATTCGTTGACCGTTTCATGACAGCGCCTATGTTTTATCCGGCTAACTATGGTTACGTTAATCATACCTTGTCATTAGACGGTGATCCGGTTGACGTTTTAGTCCCAACACCTTATCCGCTACAAACAGGTGTTGTTGTTCGCTGTCGGCCAATCGGCATGTTGAAAATGACTGATGAATCAGGTGAAGACGCTAAAATTATTGCTGTTCCTGTCAGCAAATTAAGCAAAGAGTATAATCACATTAATGATATCGATGATTTACCTGAATTATTAAAAGGCCAGATCACTCATTTCTTTGAACATTACAAAGAACTGGAAGCTGGCAAATGGGTAAAAGTTGATGGATGGGCTGACAAAGCAGCAGCAGAAGCTGAAATCGTTTCATCTTTTGAACGCGCTCAGAAAAAATAAATCAATAATAATGATGGACGATATGCTTTATATCGTCCTCTTCAAAAAGTTTAAAATAAGGTTGCAAGAACAACCAATACAGCCACATAAGCACATACGCAGCAAATAGCACCACAAAACTTGATATAATGTTTATAACGTTTTGTCATAATGATTTATGACACCAAATATTAACAGCAAATTTACAACTAGCTATAATCTAACACGAGATTTACATATTGCAATGCAACTATTCATTTAATCTTGAAATATTTTGAGATTGATACCCGCGAAAAGATTGCGAAAAGATGAATAATACGCCACGATTCGCTCATACTAATTCATTAACTTATCGTTTTTAAATGTCAGAATTGCCACCAAAATCCGATTCACCATCTTCGGTGATCTCAGCCAAACAACGAAGCCGACAATTAGCCCGCCGCTATGGGCTACATACTCTCATTGAAGAAGAGTCTCCTGAAAGCAGTTTCTCCCAAAGAGCCTTTGCCAGAGCAAGAATGGAACAAGCGCGTTGCCAGAAAAATTTAGAGCAAATTTTAGCTTTAGCTGAACAATTGTGTGGCGATGAAGCAGGCAGCAACATTGATCCTGACTGGTTTAGCGCTTATCTGGACTTAGCAAAACACAGTCAAAACAGCGCTATGCAAAAACTCTGGGCACAGATATTAGCAATGGAAATTGTCACCCCAGGACATTTTTCAATCCGTGCATTAAAAACACTCACCCAGATGACCCAAAGAGAAGCACAATGGTTTCAAAGAGCCGTACTCATCGCCAGTCAAATAGGAAGTGATCATTGCCACCGGCTGCTCGTTGGTATTCACCGCCCTTCGTCCAAATTAGGGCTGTCCAGGGCAAAAATCAAACGATTATCATTGGGCCGCTACCGATTATCTTATAATCACATCATGCAGCTTTCTGAATTGGGCTTACTCTATGATCGAGAGCTGGAAAGCAGTTTTGCCGCAGAACTAGATTTAAATTTTAAACTCGGTGGACGCCATTGGATGCTACGACCTCGTTATCGACATTGTAAATTGCTTTATTATCGTATGACACCGATTGGCGACGAGCTAGCAAAGCTCATAGAAGGGACATCCATTATTCGTTATCAGGAAGATCTGGAAGAACTACTGCAAGAGTTTTTTGAGATTCAGCATTAGTTGATCGAGGGAATTCGCTGTATTTGAAGCAAAGACAAGTCACCGTTTATGCACTCGTTTCGTTTACAACCTGCAACGGCTCAAACCAGGATAATTGTTCACGAAGCGAAACAACTTCCCCTATCACCAGCAATGCCGGCGAAGCAACCTGATCAGCCAGTTTAGCTAACTCACCCAAAGTGGCAGTAAAAACCCGCTGATTATCCCGGGTACCATTTTCAATCACAGCGACCGGCATATCCGGCCGCATACCATACTCAATCAACTTCTGTTCAATACGCCGGGCAGCTAAACGTCCCATATAAATCACCAGAGTATGATGACTTACAGCCAGCGTAGGCCAGTCGGGCTCTTCCCCACCGGCTTTACAATGGCCAGTCATAAAGGTAACCGCCTGAGCATAATCTCGGTGTGTTAATGCAATACCGGCATAAGTGGTACATCCAGACGCTGCGGTAATTCCGGGAATCACACGAAATGGGATGCCAGCCTGGGCCAGTTGTTGCAACTCTTCTCCACCCCGACCAAAGATAAAGCTATCGCCCCCTTTTAAGCGCACAATCCGCTGCCCAGTATTCGCCTGCTCAATCAGAATTTCATTAATGCGAGATTGTGAAACACTATGAAATGAAGCCGCTTTACCGACACATATTTTGCGTGCCTGAGAGGGGATCAAATCTAATATTTCATCACTCACCAAACGGTCATAAACGACAACTTGCGCATCACAGATAGCATTATATGCAGCAATGGTCAAAAGCTCTGGAGCACCAGGGCCAGCCCCGACTAAAGCGACTTCACCACACCGTAATGAATGTCCTAGTGATGAAACGTGTCCAGCGACAAACTGAGATTTTTTTGAATAGCCAAACCGATTAGCCAGATGCCCGGCAATACGTCGGAAAAAGACACGCCAAACGTCACTCTCAACATTCACAGTAGAAAACAATGCCATACTTCTTCAACCACTTAATTCGTCAGGGCATACTATACGGAACTTAAAGAAGACATCCCAAAGAATCTTTCTCTATCTTATATGCAATCTGGCTATATCATCATTTTTGACGCCGGACATGCGGATTAACACAATTAATTAACGAATCCCGCGTCAATGCCTGAATCAGATTAGATATGGCCAAATCAACCATGGCATTTCGTGTTTGTATCGTTGCCGAACCAATATGAGGCAACGCAACAACATTTTTCATTGAGAGTAAAGGCAAATCGAGAGGAATCGGTTCTCGATGGAATACATCCAATCCGGCTGCTGCAATAACTCGGTGCTCTAATGCCTGTATTAATGCCTGCTCATCGACGACATCACCTCTTGCTGCATTAATTAAGATGGCGGATCGTTTCATTGCTGCGAGTTGATCTTTCCCTATCATATGATGCGTTTCTTGCGTTAACGGCACTAGCATGACAACGAAATCAGACTGTTCAAGGAGCTCATTCAGCTCAACCCTGCGGGCAGAAAAAAAAGATTCGGCATCTGGTTTAGCATGCCGGGCATGATAGAGGATTGACATTGAAAACCCTAGATGAGCACGTTGAGCTACAGCCATTCCGATTCGGCCTAAACCGATAATTCCAAGTGTCTTATGATGAACATCACAGCCAAACTGAGTGACCGGAAGACCTGTCTGCCATTGCCCCTGTCTCACCCATTCGTCCAGTTCAACCACGCGACGTGCTGTACTTAACATCAGAGCCAGAACCAAATCAGCCACACTATCATCTAAAACACCTGGTGTATGCGTTAAAACGATACCTCTTTGGGTTAATGCCTCAACATCATAGCTGTCATACCCCACCGAAATCGTCGAAACGGCCTTCAAATGAGGCATACGAACGAGTTTAGATTCATTTAAAACATACCCGCCGGGCGCAAGGATCCCATCAGCCTTTGCTAAAGCCTGCTGACAAGCCTCACTTCGCCTTGACTCGTGATCAAGAAAATATAACGCATCAACTTTTTCATTAAGGCAAGCATTTTGTTCATCACTTAATGACTGAAATACCACAGCCGATGGTTTCATAAGCAATTTTCCTTATGGTTTTAAACGAATTTAGCTTTTCATGCTATAGCAGGGAATCGGAATTTTCCGATATCTCATTGGGAAAAATATCAAAAAAGAATGAAGAAAAACATCCTTCCCTTAAAGCGATGTAATGAATTAGATTTGCTGAAAATCAATCCGTATCCCAACCTGATGACCCATTTCTAATGCATGTGCATTGTAGAATTTTATTAACTGAGTCCCCATTCTGGCCTGAATTTCGTAACGCTCTCCTGTAAAATAAGATTGTCCAACCATCACAGTCATATCCAATCGCACGGGATCAGTCATCCTTAATCGACTGACGAGGCAATAGCCAATAAGAATAAGGCTCCCGGCGATCATGCGTCACATAAATACAGGTTAATCCAAGCTCTTTGGATAATGATCGAATCTGGATGCTAATTCATCACTCAAATTGGCATCCAGATTCGATAACTGTTCATCAAACAAAATCAGTTGCCGCTGAATCGCCAGCGCCCGGGCAATAGCCACTCGCTGCTTTTAGTTGCATGGTCTTATCATGCTCATATCCTGTGAGCAGCACATGCTCTAATGCGGTATGAACCCGTTCAGTTATCTGCTTTTTAATAACTGGTTTTCTTTATCCATATGTAATGGAAATGCGATATTTTCTGCAACATTCATATGAGTCCAAAGCCTATAATCCTGAAAAACAACCCTAGCTTTCAGCGCGGTAGTGGTAAAAACTGACCGGTCGCACAATTTATAAATTGCCGATTCTGACAAATGATCTGACCTTGATCCGCTTTTCCCAGTCCAGCAATAATACGTAACAAAGTCATCTTCCCACACCCGGATGGACCGAACATGGTCAAAAGACAGCCACTATCCAATTCAAATTCAATTGATTTAAGACATCCCGCTTAGCGTATTGCTTTGCAATCTGTGATACCTGAATAAACGTCATTCCACCGATACTTTTTTGTAACCACTGACCAATCGAAATGAATGTGCCCGAGATAACAATGGATAACAGGCTCATTGCCATTCCCACATTGACCGCTCCCTGATAGAACTGATTCGTTGCCACAGTTTCAGCACCTGACGGTGCAAGCATCAAAGAAGCGACTAATTCACGGATACTAATCATAAAGACAATCATGCCTGAGTCGAGTGCAACAGACACTAATAAAAGCGACAGGATTTCGACATCCGCACCAAAAACAAGCCCGGCCTCTTCAAGAAAGACTGGATATCGACACACATCCTCATCGGATATGGCAACATCAGACAAAGATATGTCAGAAGCCAGTCACAAACGTGACCGGGATTACAAAATAGAAAGAATTAATGTCAGCCGGAGAAAAGTAAGCTTTTTAGGATCATAGAGGAAAGACGCCATTCAACTATATATCGAATGGCGTTATTAAGTACTAAATACCGCTCCCATCATGTTCTTCATGCAATCCACATTCTCGTTTTAAACCAAAAAAGCGGGTTTCTTCTTCGCTCATACCTGGTTCAAGCGGACGGGAAGTATGCCAGTCACCAACAGAGACATATCCTTTATCCCATAATGGATGATAACTAAGCCCGTGTTCTTTGAGATAATAATAAACCTGTTTACTGGTCCAATTGATAATCGGTAACACCTTAAATTTATTATTTTGAACCTGTAGTACAGGCAGGCCTTCTCGGCTATGGGATTGTTCACGACGAAGCCCTGAAAACCATGTTGTGACGCCCAACTCAGCAAACGCACGATCCATCGGTTCGACTTTATTCATGCGGTTATATTGAGTCAGGCCATCCAGCCCATGCTCCCACAATTTTCCATACCTGACTTCCTGCCAGGCCGTCGACATCGGATTACTGTATATTTTCAGATTCAATTCCAGCTTTTCCGATAATTGATCGATAAAATGATACGTTTCATCAAACAGATAGCCTGTATCGATGAGGACGACCGGAATATCGGGGCGGATCCGGGTCACCATATGGAGCAGAACCGCCGACTGAATACCAAAGCTAGACGATAAAACATGGCCTTTGGGCAATTCCTTCAACGCCCAGTGAATCCGCTCTTGTGCACTGAGTTGTTCCAATTGAGCATTACGGTCTTTTAACCAGGCTTGGCGCTCACTTGCGCCAAGCTTAGACCATTGCTCAGGGAAATGAGTCAATGATTCAATCATGAAATGCTTTTCCTTCGTTGACCGCGGCCACGATTCCTACACGCACAACAAAATCACCAAAAGCTTCATCAGTTTCTCGTTCACCCGCATAACGACTAAACAATTCATCCAACTCAGCCAGAATGGTCTCTTCAGGAATGTTTTCGCGATATAGTTTATTAAGACGAGTTCCGACAGGGCTAGCCCCCAAATAAAGGTTATACCGACCCGGACCTTTCCCCACGAACCCGATTTCGGCGGCAAACGGTCTGGCACACCCATTAGGG
Organism: Candidatus Celerinatantimonas neptuna; assembly: GCA_911810475.1. Taxonomy (NCBI): domain Bacteria; kingdom Pseudomonadati; phylum Pseudomonadota; class Gammaproteobacteria; family Celerinatantimonadaceae; genus Celerinatantimonas; species Candidatus Celerinatantimonas neptuna. Next base: position 2,144,841 of record OU461276.1, on the reverse strand, counting down.
CAACCGGTCATACGCATAACAATCGGGTGGTTCGCTAACCCATTTTTATGCAGCAGAGCGTCTACTTTAGTAATCAACTCGGGAATATACCGTTCACTTTCAGCCATCGCCAAACCACAGGTCGGGAATGCAACACAGGCAATCGAAAGCTTACGTAACCAGGTCAGATCATCACGTAATAATCCATAATCACGAGCCAACTGCTCAATCGATACTTTCTCATTTTCATCCACACTGGCAATGATCAGGTTCTGGTTGGCTGTCATTCGAAAATCACCGGTATGTACCTTCGCAATTTCACGAAGTCCGGTCAATAATTGCCCTTGTTCCGTATCCGCAATCCGGCCATTGGGTAAATAGCAGGTCAGATGCCAGCGACCATCAAAGCCTTGTTCCCAACCGAAACGATCGCCGCGGGTTGTCCAGTGGATTTCTTTAGCAGGGGCAAATGTTAAACCTGCCCGCTTCTCAACTTCAACTTTAAAGACATCCAGCCCCATCGTATCAATGGTATATTTCAAGCGCGCATGTTTACGATTCTGCCGATCCCCAAAATCACGCTGCGTGGTAAAAATAGCTTCTGCAACCTGAATCGCATCATCTACCTGAATGAATCCAAGTGTATCGGCTAATCGGGGATAGGTATTTTTATCCCCATGGGTTGATCCCATCCCGCCACCAGCAGCAACGTTGTATCCGATAATTTGGTCATTTTCGATAATCGCAATAAACCCAAGATCGTTGGTGTACACGTCCACATCATTATGAGGAGGTACCGCAACTGCAATTTTAAATTTACGGGGTAGGTAAGTCGGCCCATACAAGGGTTCTTCATCGGGTTTATTCAGTGGCTCCTCATTGAGGAAGATTTCCGCATAAGCCCGACTATGTGGCATAAAATGTTCAGATAATTGAGTCGCTAGCTGATAAACCTGTTGATGCAACTGCGAAGCCACCGGATTCGGATTACACATCACATTACGGTTCACATCCCCACAAGCGGCGATCGAATCCAATAATTTCTGGTGCAGTTTCTGGATTACATTTTTTAAGTTACGTTTTAAAATGCCATGAAACTGAAACGTCTGACGTGTCGTCAGCCGGATATTGCCCCGCGTCAGATGCTGAGCAATTTCATCAATCATCAACCATTGATCAGTCGAACAGACACCACCAGGAACCCGCGCCCTCAGCATAAAGCTGTAAAGTGGCTCAAGTTTTTCTGATTTACGCTCCTGACGCAGATCACGATCATCTTGTTGATAAAACCCGTGGAATTTCGTCAACTGGCCATCATCTTCGCTAATAGAGCCAGTTAATGGATCATCGATCCCTTGTTGAATAGTTCCGCGAAGGAAGTTACTGCGCGATTTAATGCCTTCATTCACGGATAATTGTTTATCACTCATCAGTAAACATCCCTCTGATATCGTTTATCTTTACGTAATTGTTTCAACCAGGATTCAGCTGCCTTTTTATCCATCTGCCCCTGCTCTGCAACAATTGCAACCAATGCTTCATGAACATCTTTTGCCATACGATTCGCATCGCCACAGATATACACATAAGCACCACGCTGTAGCCATTGATAAACATCAACAGCCTGCTCGCGTAATTTGTCCTGAACGTAGATTTTATGTGCCTGGTCACGAGAGAAAGCCACATCAATACGAGTCAACAAACCAGATTTAACATAGCTTTGCCATTCGATCTGATAGAGAAAATCCTGAGTGAAATGCGGATTACCAAAAAATAACCAGTTATCACCTTGAGCCTGCTGTGCCTCACGCTCTTGCATAAATGCTCTAAATGGCGCAATCCCCGTTCCCGGACCAATCATAATGACCGGTGTCGAGGGATCTTCTGGCAGTTTAAAGTTCTTATTGGCTTCAACAAATAAACGGACTTCCTGACCTTCTTCCAATCTGGAAAGATAACCAGAACATCCGCCAAACCGTTCGGCTTCTCCCTGTTCATAACGTACAATCGCTACCGTCAGATGAACCTCCTGCTCAACTTCTGACTGGCTGGAGGCAATGGAATACATACGAGGCGTCAAACGGCGAAGTAGTTTCAAGAATTCTTCCGCCGGAATTTTAGACGGATGTTCACGGACAATATCAACCAATTGATGCGTTGCTGCGTACTCTCGTAGTTTCGGCTTCTGGGCATCCAATGCCAGCAATGCCTCACTTTCTGAATATTTAGCCCATTTAGAAACAAAAACAGGCGAGGTTTGAGTCAGCTCATATGAATTTTGTAGCGCATCTCGCAATGCCACCGTCTGCTCATCCACAATCACTTCAGCTGCTGGCTCTAAATCAAGGTAACTTAAAATTTCATCAACCACCGCCAAATCATTTTTAAACCAGACCCCAAGCGCATCACCTGGCTGGTAAGTTAAACCGCTCTGCTCAAGGTCAAATTCAATATGGCGAATATCTTTAGCTGAATCGCGTCCGGTTATCTTTTGATTCGCAAGCACAGCCGCAGTTGCAGGATTCTGTCGATCATAATGATGCGCCACCACCGCTGGTTGAGCACTTTGAGATTGTAATTCACTAACCGCAGATAATTGTTCCTTAAGCTGTGCTAAAACCTGCTGAGTCCACGCTTGTGCAGGCTGTTCATAATCTAAGTCACAGTCAACACGAGGTAATATGGCCTGTCCCCCCAATGCAGACAATCGCAGATCAAAATCGATTCCGCACTGACAGAATTGTTCATAACCACTATCACCTAAGGATAAAACCGCATATTTTAGACCGTCTAAACGAGGGGCCTTTTTCGAAGCGATAAAATCATGGAACTCCAATGCATCATCGGGTGGCTCCCCTTCACCATTGGTACTGGCTACAATCACCAGATGTGTTTCTTTCTTTAATCCTTTGAGTTTAAAATCGCCAATATTACAAAGCACCGCCGGAATATTCTGTTCGCATGCCTGCTGGTATATTTTTTCAGCAACACCTTTAGCATTACCGGTTTGTGACGCATACAAAATGGTGACAGCCTGACTCACAGAAAGACCTGACTGAGCCACATTCGTATCAGATTGATGGTTGAGCCCGGCTAAATAACCGCTGACCCAGGAACGTTGAAGTGGTGTCATATCACCAATTACACGCTCTAATGCAGTCAGTTGTTCTTTTGATAACGGGCTACTCAATTCATTGAGTTCCTTAAAAGACATAATTTATTTGGGATTAGCTATAACGGTATCACTAGTCTAACGGAGGAGAGAAAAGCCAGAAAGAATAATTCCAAATTCATTATAAGATTATGGAATAAAGGAAAGAGAAATGAACAATGGCAACCTGATAGCTGCCATTATAAATTAAAAGTCACAGCTTAGAAATGAACACCAAGTCCTAAAAACCACCCTTGCGTTTTCTGTTCGATATTCATGCTATCCGCATCTTTAAGCCTGTTTTTCATGTAACGATACCCAGCCCGGACCTGTATTGACGTCACGGCAAGAGGCAGAATGTCATATGATATCCCAACCTGAGTATCTGTAATCCGGGTTCCATCGAAGCGCATATTCGAAGTATTTCCGAATAATTCAACACCGGTCATAGGAATATTCACATTCGCAGCCAAATAGAGTGTCGGCATCGTTTTTGTATAATCCCGGCTATTCCCGATGCCTTGAATTGTTCCGTCAAAGTACTTCAGGTTCATCCCATAATCAATACCGAATGCAGGATTATCAAATGCCTGATAATACAACACCGCATCATACATCCGCTGATCATTGTTGATATGCGTACTACCATCATTACCGTCAGTATCCACATCTTGATAGCGCAACATGAAATTTGGAATTAATGGAATAGGATGTTCAACAGCAACAAAAAATCCCGGGCGGAATTGGCTATTATAATCAGGATTATAAGTCGTGCTATCTTTCTTCACTGATTCGTTGCTACTATGGGTATTCCAATAATCTACCCCGGCTTTCAAGCCCAGAGTATCAGCTTGAGCCATACTTGTAGCTAACAGGCTTGATGCAGCCAGCACAGTAATCGCAGCAAATTTTTTCATATTTCAGTCCGAACCTTTATCTTTATATAAATGAATTTTGGTCTGCTGGTATCTGCCGTCTGAAATTTGACTTTCAACAGATGACGTTTTACAGGCAAATAACATACCACTTCAAATCATTTTGAAGCACGCATACAACACCTGATCTCAATTGTAATCGAAAAACAAATATATTGCGCAGCTCTTGTATTCTTTTCGCTAATATATAGCAAAACCACTTAAAATTTGGATCAAAAGCTTTTCAATAATGTTGTCCAACATTATTTTATAGATAATTCTTTTACATGCAAAAGAATCTCATAGCCTTCTATACATCTAGTCTAGTAAAAGAATCTCCCATCATAAAATCAGAAAATTAAGCATTCATGTATTGCATAATTTACTTCTTTATATCAAGTTGAGAAGAGTGAAACGATAAGGATCGATTTTTTAAATATTTTCACTCAAAAGGACTACATTTTTGCCAAGATTATAACACAACAGTTGATAATATGATCATTTCCAGTTTCGATATTGTTCTGATAATTAGGAGGCGTTATGATTCAAACTAAATTTGACAATGGTATTCTCACAGCCACACTTGATCGTCCCGAACAAGCCAATAGTTTCACCGTAGACATGTTCCGCCAGATGCGTAACGGTCTGCAACGTGCATCTCGAACCCCGGAAGTTCGTGTTATTGTCATTGATGCTATCGGTGAAGATTTTAGCCTGGGTGAAGACTTACCAAATATTGCCCAATCTGACTTAGACCAGCGCCACCCGGCTTTAACATTTATGCGCGAATTCGCGTTTTATCCTAAGCCTATTATTGCTAATGTACACGGACATGCATTTGGCTTAGGAATGGCCTTACTATTACATTGTGATCTGGTCGTTGCCGATCCAAACAGCCGCTTTCGCTTACCGTTTATTCAACATGAGCTTATCCCTACATTTGCAACAACATTGCTTCTGCCTCAACGAATCGGTCCACAGCGCAGCGCGGCATTGATGTTACTCGGTGAAGAATTCACCGCTGAACAAGCATTTCAGTGGGGGCTGATTAATCAGGTTGCCAATGCTCAACAGAGAACACAGCAAATTGAAACTTGGTGCGCCCGGTTATGTCAAATCCCAGAGAAAATTTTACGTCAGACCAAACAGCTACTCAAACATTCAATGAATACCAGCGAAGAAGTTATGTGTAATGAATGGCACCTATTTAGTGAATATATGAGTACCCCAGAAGCTCAGGAACATTAATTGACGACATCCTGGATTAATATTCGGACAAAAGGAACGCATAAAGGGTCAAAAATTGGTCTACTGCTTTTATGGCTGACCACTTTATTAATGACCATTCTGACAACTGATTATTACCAGAAACACCGCCAGCAAGATGCTTTGAAAATCGAATTAAACCACCTAGAAGGACAGATCCGACAAGAACTGCAACGGTTTCAGCGTTTACCCAGAATCATTGCAGAACATCCTGGATTATTACAAGCTATCGGGCATCCACCAGGTAGCAAAGCTTCCGAGCAAACATCACAATTGCTATCAACTTTAAATACATTACAAGGAAGTAATGTCACCTACCTGTTAAACCGTCAGGGACTTACCCTTGCTTCGAGCAATTACCAACAAGCTGACTCATTTGTAGGGACATCTTATGCATTTCGCCCCTACTTTAAAGCTGCAATAAAAGGAGAAGATGGACAATACTTTGCATTAGGCTCCCGCTCTGGCAAACGAGGCTATTATTTTTCAGCTCCCGTCTACCATCAACATAAAATTATGGCTGTACTAGTTATTAAAGTCAGATTTAACCTTCTTGATAGCAGCTGGAAAACTCCCCGTTTCGACTACTTAATAACCGATTATCATAGTGTTATTTTTTATGCCACTCAGCCACACTGGCTTTATCATACCCTTTACCCAATAAAGGAATCACTTCGAAAAACGATCAAACAAAGCCGTCAATATGGCTCACATCCTTTAAAGCAACTTATCTCTCACACACAATCCGATATGCCATTCATAATGCCGAATGAAAACAATCAATCTCAAGCATTTCTGGTCGAACAACATAAAATGACGCAACCCGCATGGGAGCTCTATACGATGACTCCCAAACAATGGGTATGGCAGCCCATTTTGCAAGCCTGTTTTTTAACATCACTCATCTTTCTTGTTCTGGTGTTACTCATAAACTACGGCTACCAACTCAGAGCCAGACGGCAGCTTCTTGCCCGTCTCAATATGCAACTGGAAGCCCGGGTTAATCATCGAACCCGACAATTAACACTTAGTAATCAACAATTAAAAGAAGCTATTCAAAAATATCATCAAACCAACAAAACACTACGTCAAACTGAAGCTGAGCTCATGCAAACTGCCAAACTGGCTATGCTTGGGGAGCTATCGGCCAGTCTCAATCATGAGCTCAATCAGCCTCTCACTGCGTTGCTAACTTATGCTGAGAATTCACAACGGCTACTCAGAAAAAATAAGAATGAAACGGTTCAAGAGAATCTGACACAAATCATCAGAGTAGCCGATCTCATGCGTGCTATTATTGCCAGATTCAAAGTATTTGCCCGCAAAAGCAAACCGCTTCGCCAGTCCACTCCGGTCCATAGTGTCATCAAGGCAGCATTAGCTCTACTACATAATAAAATGATCAAACAAGGCGTCATTGCACAACTCGATTTACAAGTTGATCTCTGGGTTCATGCCGACCCAGTTCAACTGGAACAGGTCCTCATTAACCTGCTTAATAATGCACTAGAGGCGCTAAAAGAGACCTCCACGCCACAAATACAAATCCGTAGCTGGCAAGATAAAGAACAGATTTTTATCAAAGTAAAAGATAATGGCTGTGGTTTTAAAGAGATTGCAGCTGAATCTCTATTCGAACCATTTTTTACGACAAAAGCCAAAGGGTTAGGACTTGGGACAACTATTTCAAGGCGTATTATCGAGTCGTTTAATGGTCAGTTAAGCGCCTATAAAAACGCTGACAAAGGTGCTTACTTCATCATTCAATTACCTCAAGAATCCACGCGAGAGGAATAACATGCGAACACCAGTCATTCTCATTGATGACGATCCTGATATTCTAAGATCATTAAGTCAGACATTAATGCTAGAAAAGTATCCCTGCCAGAGATTTGATCGGGCAGAACCGGCTCTGCTGGAAATTCATCAGCAATGGCCAGGAATTATCATTACCGACATTAATATGCCTCAAATGGATGGCCTGACATTTATGCGTCAAGCACTGGCGATAGATGCCGATTTGCCCATCATTCTCTTAACCGGACATGGTGATGTTTCCACCGCAGTAGAAGCCATGCGAAGTGGCGCCTACGATTTTTTAGAGAAACCATTTTCCAGCAATCACCTTCTCGAAGTCATCGCCAGAGCAGCAGAAAAAAGACAGCTTACTCAGGAAAACCGTGCACTACGCCAGGAAGTTGAAGCTCAAAGTGGTCCCGGTCCTCGGATTCTGGGAAATTCCCCTTCGATCATAAAACTGCGCCATATTTTAAGTCAGATTAAAGATGCGCCAGCTGATATACTAATTCAGGCGGAAACCGGATGTGGAAAAGAACTCGTTGCCCGCTTCTTACATGACCACAGTAAAAGGCGGCAAGCCCCCTTCGTTGCGATTAATTGTGGGGCTATTCCCGAAACAATGATCGAAAGCGAATTGTTCGGGTTTGAAGCTGGCGCATTTACAGGGGCCAGTAAAAAACGTGTCGGTAAGATAGAGCATGCCAATGGCGGAACGTTATTTCTTGATGAGATAGAAAGTATGCCCATGGCATTACAAATTAAACTACTCCGGGTCATTGAGGAACGTTGTGTCGAGCCTCTGGGAAGTAACACACTTCATCCGGTTGATATTCGAATTGTTACCGCGACAAAACAGGATCTTAAAAAAGCCAGTGATGAAGGATGGTTTCGCCAAGACCTTTATTATCGATTAAATGTGATTACATTAACTATCCCCCCCCTTCGCGAAAGAACAGAAGATATTCCCCTTCTTCTGGAGAACTTTATTAAAGTCGCCGCTGCGCGTTATCAATTACCCCCACCTCAACTACCGTCATCACTGATGATAACGTTTGCCAACCATAATTGGCCCGGGAATGTTCGAGAATTACGTAATTTGGCAGAACGGTTTATTCTTATGGGCCCGGATATTCTCTCAGACATAGGGGATCCAAGTAGTCAGAGCAATAATCTAAGCCTAAGTGAACAATTGTCACGATTGGAACGCACCATACTTCAGGATGCCTTAACCCGACATCATGGTAGTTTAAAATCTGTTCAAAACGAACTGGTGATTGGTCGGAAAACACTCTATGAAAAAATGAGAAAATACCGTCTGGACAAACAGGACTTTAAAGATGATTGAATAAGCATCAATGAGTGTTTAACTTAACAACAGCTGTATCATCAATATGCATCAGGATCATTGGTCAATAGCAGGTTTCGTGGTAACTTTCGGTCAAATTTGTTATTCAATGAGGATATGGGTGTGCCAAAAGCAAACGAATTGAAAAAAGGGGCTGCTGTCGACTATAAAGGAAAAACCTTGTTGGTTAAGGATATTGAAATACACAGCCCCAGTGCCCGAGGCGCGGCAACCTTATATAAAATACGGTTTACCGACCTGGCAACCGGTCTAAAGGTTGAAGAACGCTTTAAAGGTGATGATCTGCTTGATGATGTCGATGTCGGTCACCGGCCTGTTAGCTTCTCGTATATCGATGGCGAAGAATACGTTTTTATGGATAATGAAGATTTTAGCCAGTACGTTTTCAACCAAAGTGCCATTGCTGATGAACTCTTGTTCATTACGGAAGAAACTCAAGGTCTACAGGTACTCACGGTGAATGGAAAAGGGATGGTAATTGAACTTCCTGCGTCAGTTGAGCTGGTGATAGAAGAAACATCGCCTTCCATCAAAGGCGCATCAGCCAGTGCCCGAACCAAACCGGCTCATTTTAGTACCGGACTGGTCATTCAGGTCCCTGAATATATTTCAACCGGCGAAAAAGTTCGAATCAATACATCTGAACGTAAATTTATGAGCAGGGCTGACTAATTTTGGCTCTAAACTCATACGATGTTTATATTTGATAGATGTGTACTCAGTCTGTTGTGCTCATTAAAATCAGAGATATTGTATATCGTATAATCATCTGCGTAATCAAGACCTATACGAACGACACGCCATTAGGTAAATGTTAAATTTTTCATAAAAAATGGGTGGATTTCCACCCTTTCTCTCTGAGGTCATGGGAATATATCCCCCCCAAAATGTTATTTCTACAGACTAATGCAATCATATCCCTCGCAAATAAGCCATGCATAACAATCAATTAACATTTAATTTAACTAAATGGTACACCCTTTGCTCTACCCATGCGTCTACTTAAAAACATGACAAGGACGCAAAAATGACCCTACATAAATTAGCAATAGCGGCAATAACCGCAGCAACATTATCGTTCTCAGGACAATTATTGGCAAAACCGATTATTATAAAATTCTCTCATGTCGTCGCGGAAAATACACCCAAAGGCCAGATGGCAATTAAATTTCGAGATCTGGTCAACCAACGTCTGGCAGGCAAAGTCAAAGTGGAGGTTTTTCCAAACTCGCAACTATTTGGTGACAATAAGGTACTTGAAGCGATGTTGCTTGGTGATGTTCAGATGGCTGCACCGTCACTCTCTAAATTCGAGCGTTATACCAGTAAATTACAATTGTTTGATCTCCCATTTCTTTTCAAAGATATGGCAGCAGTTAATCGTTTCCAACAAAGTCCCGATGGCCAGAAGTTGCTAAACTCGCTTCGCTCTAAGGGACTGATAGGATTAGGGTATTTACATAATGGAATGAAGCAATTATCTGCCGATAAACCATTGCGAACTCCAAATGCGGCCCATGGTTTGAAGTTTCGCATTATGAGCTCAGATGTATTACAGGCTCAATTTGAATCCATTGATGCTGTCCCTATTAAAAAACCATTTTCAGAAGTTTTCACATTACTTCAGACCAGGGCTATCGATGGGCAAGAAAATACCTGGTCAAATATCTACTCCAAAAAATTCTATGAGGTCCAGCCTTATATCACCGAATCCAATCATGGCGTTCTGGACTACCTTGTCGTCACATCAACTGAATTCTGGGGTGGACTACCAAATGATATTCGCACACAGCTCAAACAAACACTTAACGAAGCCATTGCCTACGGTAATCAAATTGCAGCCCAAAAAGCGCAAATCGATAAACAAAAAGTTATCAACTCCGGTCGTAGTCAGGTGATTGAACTCACTGCAGATCAACGTCAACAATGGGTCAAAGCCATGAAGCCAGTATGGAAAAAATTTGCCAGACCCATTGGTCAGAACCTTATTGATGCCGCCATTGCCGCGAATCAACCTTAAGTCAATTACGATGCGCCCCTGAATCAATAACTTCAGAGGATATAGACAGACACGGAGATGATCTATGACTCTCAGTCGTTTCTTATACCACTTAGAAGAGCGCATTATCGGCTTGTTACTCATCAGTATGACGCTGCTGGTATTTATTGAAGTGGTTTTACGGTTCGGATTTAACACCGGTATTGAATGGGCTCAGGAAGTCACACTTTACCTTAGCGCATGGATGGTTCTCCTTGGTGCTTCATGGGGTGTCAGGGAAGGCGCCCATATTGGGGTTGATGCATTCGTCAAACTGCTTTCGCCAGCACAAAGACGAATCGTTACCTTGTTGGCTATCGTTCTTTGCCTTATTTACTGCGCCTTATTTTTACAAGGCAGTTGGGTCTATCTGTCCAAAATGGCAAAAATCGGGATCAAAATGGACGATGTTCCTATCGAAAAATGGAAAGCAATGAGCGTACTGATCATCGGATTTGTATTACTGGCTTTTCGATTTATTCAACTTGGTTGGAATGTCATCACAGGCCAACAGATTGGCTTTCAACTAGCTGATGAAGCCCGCGAGAGTATGCACTTAATCGATGAGCCGGCCAATAAGGAATAAGCCATGACGACTTTTACTCTCTTTATCCTCTTGTTCTTGTGCATCTTAATGGGCATGCCAATCGCAATTGCACTAGGTTTTTCCAGCATGACAACGATCCTGTTGTTTTCGAATGACTCGCTGGCATCAATTGCATTAAAGCTGTTCGAATCCACATCAGAACACTATACGTTACTGGCTATTCCATTTTTCATTTTGTCATCAGCTTTTCTTTCAACAGGAGGAGTAGCTAAGCGGCTAATCAACTTTGCAATGGATTCTGTCGGCCATATCCGTGGCGGACTGGCTATGGCATCAGTAATGGCTTGTATGCTATTTGCTGCTGTATCCGGCTCTAGTCCTGCAACAGTTGCTGCTATTGGTTCAATTGTGATTACCGGTATGGTTAGAGCCGGATATCCTCAATCGCTCGCCGCAGGCGTGATTGCAAATGCAGGTACATTAGGGATCCTCATCCCACCATCTATTGTTATGCTTGTCTACTCTGCAGCAACAGAAGTCTCAGCATCGCGCATGTTTATGGCAGGTTTCCTCCCCGGGACCTTGATGGGCCTTATTTTGATGCTCGCAATTTATATTGTCGCCCGGGTAAAAAAGCTGCCTTCAGTTCCTTTCCCGGGGATTGGTCACTGGTTTCAATCCATGATTCGGGCCATCGGTGGACTGATGTTAATCATCATTGTGCTAGGTTCTATTTATGGAGGAATTGCCAGCCCGACAGAAGCTGCCTCAGTCGCCGCAGTTTACGCATTTTTCATTGCGATTTATGGTTACCGGGATATTGGTCCGCTAAAAGAGATACCCTGGCACATCCCTGATGAATCACTCATCAGGGCTATCCGTCGTAATCTACTCTTGCTGCCCAAAAGTATGACGCAATCGCTATGGCATCCTCAAGTCCATTATGTCGTCAAAGATGCCGCTAAAGTCAGTATTATGCTGCTTTTTATTATCGCAAACGCGATGCTATTTGCCCATGTTCTCACGAATGAAAGGATCCCCCATACCATTGCCGAAATGATTGTTTCACTAGGCCTGCCCGCCTGGGCTTTCCTGATTGTCATGAATATATTATTGCTTATTGCCGGCAACTTTATGGAACCATCAGCCATTTTACTGATTATGGCCCCTATTTTATTTCCTATTGCAACACATTTAGGAATCGACCCCATTCACTTGGGAATTATTATGGTCGTGAATATGGAGATTGGAATGCTAACACCACCTGTCGGGTTAAACTTATTTGTTACAGCAGGTATCACTGGGAAAAGTATTGGTTGGGTCATTAAAGCCTGTCTGCCATGGTTAATGTTGCTGTTAAGCTTCCTGATGCTGATTACATTCGTTCCACAGATTTCGCTTTTTGTCCCAGAATTACTCGATAAACTCAATGGTTATTAGGCTATAAAGATTTAGGATTTAAACAGTAGTCTTTATCATCACAAAAGCCCGGGAGATCGGGCTTTATATACGCTAATGTTTAGCCTTACTAAAACGCAGAGATTAACAACAACTCAGGAATGTAGCATTTTATCCCCACGACTAATGCCACAGCTACCACTTCGAACCACTTCAAGTACTTCTGTCATTTCACTTAAAGTCCGTATACATGCATTGAGCTTATCAGCATCACCTGTTATCTGAAGTACATATTCACTGGCAGTAACATCAACGATTTGGCCTCTGAATATTTCGCTTAAACGTTTTACTTCTGCCCTCATCGCTCCCTGAGTCCGAACTTTGATCAATGCAATTTCGCGTTCGATATACGCCGCATCAGTCAACTCAGAGACTTTCAGAACATCAATCAACTTATGCAGTTGTTTGGTGATCTGTTCGATCATTCGCTCATCCCCTGACGTGGTAATCGTCATTCTGGATAACGTCGGATCATCCGTTTCAGCCACTGTTAACGAATCAATGTTATAGCCTCTTTGGGAGAATAAACCGACAACCCGCGAGAGTGAGCCAGCTTCATTTTCAATCAATATTGAAATAATTCGTCTCATCGGGTTCTCTCCGTTTTACTCAGCCACATATCCTGCATGGTTCCTGCTTTTATTTGCATCGGATAAACATGCTCTTCCGGATCCACTAATATATCCATAAACACAAGTTGCTCACGCTGAGCAAGTGCCCAATCAAATGCTTCATCTAGTTTATCCGGGTGGCTCACCTGAATACCAACGTGTCCATAAGCCTGTGCCAATTTGACAAAATCAGGGACCGATTCCATATATGACTGGGACTGACGACCACCATAGAACATTTTCTGCCACTGTTTCACCATACCTAACGAACGGTTATTCAAAGAAACAATCACAATTGGAATCTGATATTGCATACATGTAGATAACTCTTGTATATTCATTTGAATCGAGCCATCCCCGGTCACACAGACAACCGTTGAATCAGGGTGTGCTAATTTCACACCAACGGCTGCGGGGAACCCAAATCCCATCGTGCCAAGCCCCCCGGAATTAATCCATTTCCGAGGTTCTTTAAATGGATAGTAAAGGGCTGTAAACATCTGGTGTTGGCCCACATCAGAAACAACATAAGCATCGCCATGGGTCGCTCTATGAAGTGTTTCAATGACGTGTTGAGGTTTGATAACGGAATCACTCTCAGTATAAGCAAGACAGTTTTTTGATTTCCATTTGCGGATCTGATCCCACCAATCATCAAAGCGAGCTGCATCAACAGGCTCTTTTTCAGCTAACAGTCCAAGCATTTGTTCCAAAACGGAATCAACTGTACCAACAATGGGTATATCCGCTTTTACTGTTTTAGAAATTGAAGTTGGATCAATATCGATATGAACCACTGTTGCATCGGGACAAAACTTAGCCACATTATTGGTCACACGGTCATCAAAACGCGCTCCGACAGCAAAAATTAAATCACTATGATGCATTGATACATTGGCTTCATAAGTCCCATGCATCCCCAACATCCCCAGAAACTGAGGATCATGACCATCAAAAGCCCCAAGCCCCATCAACGTCGACGTCACCGGCAACTTCAGTTGATGGGCAAAAGAGCGCACAATCTCTGATGCATTAGATAAAACAGCCCCTCCGCCAATATACATGACAGGTTGCTTACTTTGTAAAATAGCTTTAAGCGCTTTTTTTATCTGTCCTTTATGACCATTTACCGTCGGATGATAAGAGCGCATCGATACCTCTTTCGGATATTCATAATCGAATTTCAATTGCGGATTCTGAACATCTTTAGGTAGATCAACAACCACAGGTCCGGGGCGACCAGTGGATGCAATATAAAAAGCCTTTTTAATAATTGCTGGGATATCTTCGGCACGTTTCACTAAAAAGCTGTGTTTCACAATCGGTCGGGAAACGCCGACCATATCTGTTTCCTGGAAGGCATCATCACCTATGAGTGAACTGGGTACCTGTCCGGATAAAACAACCAATGGTATTGAATCCATATAAGCTGTTGCTATGCCAGTCACTGTATTCGTAGCTCCGGGGCCAGACGTTACAAGCACAGTTCCAACTGTTCCAGTAGAACGCGCATAACCATCAGCCATATGTACCGCAGCTTGTTCGTGACGAACTAAAATATGCTCAATATCGGAGTTATCAAACAATGCATCATAAATATCTAATACCGAACCGCCAGGGTAACCGAAGATGTGCTTTACCCCTTGATCCTGCAACGATCGGACGACCATCTCGGCGCCAGATAACTTCTCCATGCTAGCCTCCAGGCTTCTATTTTTTTATTTTCAGGAAATAGATTCCGCCACAACCCCATCTGATATCACATTGATAAATCAGTCTGGTGATATGAAATAACTTTACTCGGTTGTGACACAACAGTCCATATTTTTTATTTAACTTAAAACACCAATTTATTCATTAATATCAATTAAAAAAACCAATTAAATAATGATTTAAGAATATTTATTGCTATTTTATTTTATATGTTGGAATTTTTTTTGAGCATAGTATACTCAATTACTGTTCGATTAATGAATTAATACTGCTCCAATCGTTTTGATATGAGCTAACTGGATGACTTATGAATACAACAGCAAATAAGCAACTATTTACTCTGCTACCGCTATTGAGCCGACCCTGCGGGTCTTGATGCTTCTTGCTGTAACGCATATGTATCAAGCCCGCTAAACAGCGGGTTTTTTACGATTCACGATTGATTAAATTATTTTAAGGATCACCCATGACAGACCAGGTAATTATCTTCGATACGACCCTTCGTGATGGCGAACAGGCTCTGGCAGCCAGCCTTACCGTTAATGAGAAGTTACAGATTGCACTGGCACTGGAAAAACTAGGTGTAGACATCATGGAAGTCGGATTTCCGGTTTCTTCTCCAGGAGACTTCGAATCCGTTCGAACAATCGCAGGGCAGATCAGAAATAGCCGGGTATGCGCATTATCACGGGCTCTGCCCGGGGATATCGAAGCTGCAGGCGAAGCATTAAAGATTGCTGATGCCTTTCGTATCCATACGTTTATCTCAACATCTAGCATTCATGTTCAAAGCAAGCTTCGCCGCAGCTTTGAGGATGTATTGGAAATGGGTGTTAATGCAGTCAAACATGCACGCCGCTACACAGATGATGTTGAATTTTCATGTGAAGATGCAGGAAGAACCCCCATCGATAACTTATGTCGCATGGTAGAGTCGGCAATCAAAGCAGGTGCATCAACGGTTAATATACCAGATACTGTTGGTTATACGACTCCAACAGAATTTGGCGGCATCATTAACCAATTATTCAACCGTGTACCAAATATTGATCAAGCTGTAATTTCTGTGCATTGCCATGATGATCTGGGGATGTCGGTTGCCAATTCTATTACAGCCGTCAACCGCGGAGCCAGGCAAATTGAATGTACCATCAATGGCATTGGCGAAAGGGCAGGCAATACCTCTCTTGAAGAAGTCGTGATGGCCATCAAAACCCGGGGAGAAATGCTGAAGTTACACACGAACATTAATACACAGGAGATCTACCGGACAAGTCATTTGGTCAGTCGCCTGTGCAATATGCCGGTTCAACCCAATAAAGCCATCGTCGGAGCAAACGCATTCTCTCATTCATCAGGCATTCACCAAGATGGCATGCTGAAAAACCAAAATACTTATGAGATCATGACACCTGATAGCATTGGTTTACCTAAAAATGTCCTAAACTTAACATCACGCTCTGGACGCCATGTTATCAAACATCGAATGAATGAACTTGGCTATACCGAAGATGATTTTAATCTGGATGAGTTATATAAAAGCTTTCTTGAATTGGCCGACCGAAAAGGGCAAGTGTTTGATTACGATTTAGAAGCATTGGTCTTTTTCAATAATCAGCGTCAGGATGAAGACTTCTTTGAATTAGAATATTTGGGAGCACAATCTGGTTCAGAGGTTGTTTCAACGGCGACGGTCAAACTCCGATCTGGAGATCAGGTTTTAGTTGAAGCAGCTACAGGAAATGGCCCTATAGATGCAGCGTACCATTGCCTCAGCCGAATGACCGGCTATGATATTACGATTGATGACTATTCGATCAAGGCCGCAGGCGGTGGTCGAAGCGGAAATCAAAAAGCAGATATTAAAGACGCTTTGGGTAAAGCCGATATCGTCGCTAAGTATCAGGGAAGGACATTCCATGGCATGGGATTAGCAACTGATATCGTTCAGGCTTCGGCAAAAGCATTTGTTCATGTATTGAATAATATTCATCGGGCTGAAACAATTGCTAGAGAAAAACAAAAGCAACAAAATAAAACCAAAACGGCTTAACCATACATTCAGCCTGGCAGGGATCCTTTTAAGTATTATCCTGCTAGACTTTATGAGTCAGGCAAATGCTGCACAGCTCCGCTTTGAGCACAAAAGCCAGATGTATCATTATGTCTGGCGCTCAGCAGATAATAAAACTCACCAGATTCGTTTTACTTTGCAGCAATACCCGCGTGATTTGACTTATTTTTCAGCCTATAGTCCAAATCGGGCCAATCTTTATATCGCAGAAGGCCTCAAAAAATTTGCCGCAAAACAGGACCCGACGAAAGCTCGAATTGAAATATTAAATCAGGGACAAACTCTGAAATGGAAAATTCAGAGCGATACACTCAAACACACAGCTGAATTAGAGCAAGCAATTCACAAAATACAACAAAGCCGCTGGCGGCAATATTTGCATAAGTACCGCTTTCGCATCATTCAATCTCCATCCGGACAAGAAGGTATTATTCCCGATCACCCCCGGATTGCATTACAAAGTGCTCCTTTTCTGAAAAATTTGGCTATGCAATTTTTCCCTGCAAAGAGCCCATTATCAAAACTTCCCTCAGAGCTTGGTCTATTACTCAGTTTTATTCAAAGTATTCCCTACCAAGAGCTACAAAGTAAAACGGGCTATCGGGGGGCGGGCTTTATGACACCCATTCAAGTACTGCGAAACAACATGGGGGATTGTGATAGCAAAGCAACCTTAATGGCAGCGATATTAAAAACAGCTAAACCTCAGCTTAATGTTGCCATAGTATACATTCCAGCTCATGCATTTATAGCGATACACTGGCCTGTCAGTGGTACGCAACAATCAGTATTGATCAATAAACAAAAATGGCTTGCCGTCGATCCAACCGGACCGGCTCTATACCAGCCAGGACAGATATCAAAACAAAGCCGACATTACATCGATACAGGGTATTACAATGACCTTATTGTCGGTGCTAAATAATGTCATTGACAGATTAGGACTATTTATCTTGGGGAGTGTTTTGCAGCTTTTTACGATTTATTGAAGCCAAACAAGTCATAGCCATATCGACGCGACTCAGGAGCTGACTGTGGAATAAATAGATAGCTCCCAGAGCAACTCACCCAATAACAGAGTAGCTACATAATTTTAGAAAATTGCAAACCAACCAGAACACCATCAGGCTCCCGATGAATGTGAACGATCCGACCTTTTGCAATAAATGCATGAACTCCCGGCTTCCCAGGCTTTAGTTCAACAGATACCGGATCACCCGCTTTAAGATGCGGCTCTTCCTTCAGAATAACCCCCATGCCCGTTGCACTTAAATCATGACAGATCCCCTGATGCGCCTTTTCATCAAAATAGATCTGAACCGGGGATTCGACCTTCATCCGAATAAATGATCGCTTTTCCAATTCAGGACTGATCATGCCTCTTCTCTCCTATTCACTAATCTCTCTTCGGGATAGAAGCATTGGTTGGTTTTAGATCCATTTAGCATTAAAAGAGATGATCACCGACAGCTCGATCATCTCCGTTTTACGCTGGACTCAATCACCTATCAAAGAATCATTCAACATCGCCAAATTAAATAAATAAACTATTTCAAGGCACAACTTTTCATCCCAAATTGAGCTTAACTATAATCGCTGTTCGGCAAACGAAGCTAATCGGCTACGGACAACGCCATTAAGATAGACATTCGCACTGCCTTCAAAATTTTTAAATCGCTCAACAATATAGGTTAGTCCAGAAGTGACCGCGGTGAGATAATTACTATCGATTTGCGATAAATTTCCGCAACAAATCAACTTAGTCCCCTCGCCACAACGAGTAATGATTGTTTTTAATTGGGATGCGGTAAGGTTCTGACATTCATCCAGAAAAACAAGGGCGTTTTGAATACTCCTCCCTCTCATAAAGTTAACTGATTTAAATTGAATATTCGCTTTATCCATAATGTAGTTAAGAGATCCGTCCATCGATTCATCGTTGCGGTGTAGAACTTCTAAGGTATCAGTGACAGCAGCCAACCAAGGCATCATTTTCTCCTCTTCAGAACCAGGAAGAAAACCAATAGACTCAGCAATTTCAGGAGTATTTCTGGTTACAATAATTTTATCGTAGATCCCCCTCTCAATAACCAGCTCTAGAGCACATGCCATGGCCAATAAGGTTTTCCCGCACCCCGCCGGTCCCGTCAAAATAACCAAATCCAGATTTGGATCCAGCAGAGCATCCAATGCCATAGCCTGATAAATATTTTTAGGATGAATTCCCCAGGCAGAACGTCCCATTAACCGCTCATACCCCAGATCTTGCAACTGAACTTTTTGCTCGTTTTGGCTAACAACCCGAGCTGCGAAACTTTCTGTTTCATCAATGACATATTGATTTATATAGGGTGAATCAAGCAATTCAGCATCAATTGTATGATAGGTATCGCGTCCTTCAGAAACACTTTCACATGAAGAAACGCGGCCCCAGAAACTTCCTTCTAGACAGCTAAACCCTTTGGCTAAAAATTGAATGTCCTCGATCAATTGGTCTGAACGGTAGTCCTCCACCCCAGCCATTCCAGCACCTTTTGCTTTCAAACGCATATTGATGTCTTTCGTGACAAGGATAACCGTTCTAGGCTGATGCAGTTTTTGAAGATAGAGAGCCGTATTAATAATTCGGTTATCGGGCTCATCAGCTGTAAAACTTTTCGCCTGTTGATCCAAGGTATGATCCGCAAAAATAGCAATTTTACCGCTGGCATTTGACTCTGTTTCATTTGCAAGCAGAACCCCTTCTTGAATTTCCTCCGGCGTAGCATCAACAAAGATGTTCTCAAGTGTCCGTATGGCAACTCTCGCATCACGACTAACATCCTTCTGTCGATCTTTGATTCGATCAAGTTCCTCTAAAACAGTCATTGGAATAATTACATCATGTTCTTGGAATTGATAAACGGCGAGAGGATCGTGGAGTAAAACGTTGGTATCAAGAATATAGACTTTTGTTGCGACTTGCTTACTACCCATATACGCCCTCCGATTTTTGGCTGGGAGTCGTCAAGCTGATCAAAATACTTATATCAGCCTTATCTACTACTAAAACATTGAACTCGGCAAAAATTCAAGCTTTTTCTACCCCGATTTATTACTCCTTATCTAACAAATCGTTACAAACCCAGTTTAGACAATATCTGATAAACATTCCTGAGTTTTATATCAGAAATATTTGTTAAAAAGGAACTGCTCAAATTCCAAACAACTCCTCAGCTATCACTGTAACCCTCCCATATTTAGATCAAACATTAAGAGAGTTTTCCTGATCTAATCGCTCATGTTCTTTGGGCAGTAGATCATTTAGTAATTCATGAGATCAATCATAATTATACTCGACCATCCAACTATCTGTTATTTCTCGTACTTCCGTCAAGCTGTTAAACCTAATACTTCATTTCTATACGTTCGGTTAAATCGTTCAATGGATGCATTTTGAGTTGGCTTACCTGGTTTAATAAAGTCCATTTTGATGCCATTATATTCAGCCCATAACTCTAGAGGCTGTTGATCGTTGTTTATTATTTATTTAGGCAGCACATTGGCAACCCCATCATTACAAAAGATAGAGCTGCTGTAATTTCGCGCTAACTTATCGTATCGGATTGCGACTGCCCGATATTTCTTAATTTTTAAAATCGTCCCAACCGTTTGAAACGTAGGTTAGTGGGAAAGTCAGATACGATCGATACAGAAAATGCGACCCGATCTGTTCTTGCAAATGAATCAAGTGCAGTTCCGAAATCACATGATGGTATTGTCGAAGCTTTAAGATATTTAACTGTTGCACGTAAAAGTGCCGTCAAAGCTAGAACACAAGCTATTCATCAAATTAGAGCCTTGCTTGTTACGACACCAAATGAGATTAGAAGTGTTTGCAATATTCCTTCCACCTATCAATATATTCAGCTTGTTTTGAGTTGGTTCCCCAGAAGATACAATGCAAATTCAAACTCTCATTGAAATGCTCAAATTGCTTGATAATCGATAAAAGAACTTAACCAACGAACTAAAAAAAATCGATAAACGGTTAACAAAATTGACCCAAAAAGCTGCCTCTCGATTGTTCGAACAATTTGGTGTAGGACCATATGTTTCAGCAACGTTGATGGTGACAGCTGGTGATAATCCAGAAAGGCTAAGGAAGAAATCATCTTTGCTGCATTGTGCAGCATCAGCCCTCTACAAGCCTCTCAGGTAAAACACAACGTCACCGTCTCAATAGAGGCAGTTCAAGAGAAACGAATAATGCGCTATGGACAATCACCCTCATTCGAATGAAAGCAGACTCGCGTACACGTTTATACTCAGCCAAACGATCTGAAGAAGGAAAATCGACTAAAGAAATTCAGCGATGCTTGAAACGTTACATTGCCCGAGAATTATATCCAATTATGGTGTCTGATCTTTCTATGATGACTGGTAAGGCCTGAAAATTCTAGACACCTTTCAGGCCATTAAAATATTGCTTTTCATATTTTGTTGGTGACTGACGCCCGTTGTTTGTATGCCGCCTTTTAGGGTTATAAAACATTTCAATATAATTAAAAATGTCGAGTCGGGCCTCATCCCTCGTTTTATATTGTCTGCCGCGAACTTTTTCTTTCTTCAAATTACTGAAAAAGCTTTCTGCTACTGCGTTATCATGACCATTCCCACGACGACTCATGCTTTGTTTTATACCAAATGATTCCAGTAGCTTACGGCACTTCCGACTTGAATATTGGCTACCCTGAACGGCGTGTAAATGAACCGTCGATTCTGGCTTTCTTTTCCAATATGCCATTGTGATGACCGATAAAACAAGCTCTTCTGTCATTCTTGGTGATATAGACCAGCCGACAATCTTTCGTGCGTACAAATCCACTACCACAGCCAGGAACAAAAAACCTTCATGCATATGGATATACGTAATATCGCTGACCCACCACTGATTCGGCAGAGAAACATCAAATTCGCGATTAAGAACATTAGGTATAGCAACCGATTCGTGGCCTGAGTAATCGACTTTAGGACGTTTATAGCCACGTAATGTTTGAAGTTTTGCGCTTTGCATTAACCTTAGAACTCGGTCTCTACCACAGTCGATTTTTTCTTCTTTCAAATCCAGATAAAGGTTGCGATATCCATGCAAACTACCACTCTCTAACCAAAGTGCCTTTATCTTGAGCAATAACCTTTGATCTTCGATATCCCGTTTGCTGTTCGGTTCTTTAAGCCAAGCATAATAACCGCTTGGATGCAGTTTCAGGCAGCGACATAAAACACGGACTGGATAACGATGGCTTCGAGATTTTATGAATGCGCAAGGTTCTTTGACTCGTTGGCAAAGAACCTTGCGGCTTCCTTTAATATGTCTCTCTCTTGTTCAGCTCGCTTGAGTTGCTGCTTCAATCGAGCAATTTCAGCGTGAAGATCATCATCTTGTTTGTGTTTTGTCGAGGGCTTTGAAAATTTGGATACCCAGTTATATAAGGTCTTGCCGGAGACACCTAAGCGAGCAGCAACATCGTTGACTGAATAGCCATGTTGAACAACTTGATTGACCGCTTCTTGCTTAAACTCGTCTGTGTAACGACTTCCTTTTGCCATTGTGTTTACCCTTTATAGTTTGGTTACATTTTTACCATAAAGAGTGTCTACTTATGTCAGGCCTTACCAAAACACTATCTCGCTGGAACGCATCACTCTTCCACGGGTAACGTTCTCTATGTCAGTGGTTCAAGCAAGAGCTCAACACTTTTTATTGCCATGTTGGAAAAGCTTGAACGTCATTTTCAGAGGGCAAAAACAATCACATGAATACTGGATAACGACATCCTTCATAAAAGTCGGGGAACCCAGCGGTGACAGTGGCTAAGTCAGGATCCGAAATTTATCTTATCATTTCAGCCGGTATATTCATCTTGGGTAAATGTGATTGAACGCCTATGGAATGCGCTTCATGAAACGATCACCCGCAATCATCGATATAAGCATATGTGATTGCTGTTACAACGAGTAAAACATTTTAGGGATAACGTATCCCCATTTCCCGGAAGCCGTCATGGCACACAAACAATGTTGCAGTATTAGGCTCAACTAGTTAAAGACTAATTTATCTTAGGCAATAGAACTCTATTCAGATTAGAGTTATTTCAAGCAGGGCGAAGATATAGATAATGAAACGTGATCTTCAAATCAGCCAGAACAAAACACATAGGGCCCCTAAAACAATCGGCAGTTACAGAGGAAGAACTGTGAATGGTTTTATTTATCAACAATATTAATATCGACAACAGTTCATCCAGAAGCATTTATTACGCAATAAGTTGATTTCTGCTGTATGACTTGATGCAGAATTATTTTTATATAGAAACGAAATAATGCAAAAAATAGAGCATGTTTATATTACCTAGCTTTTGTTAGACATAAAAAAGCCCCATCAATTGATGGGGCTTATAATGAGAAATCTGGCAGTGACCTACTTTCACATGGGGAAACCCCACACTATCATCGGCGCTATTGCGTTTCACATCTGAGTTCGGCATGGTTTCAAGTGGTTCCACAATGCTATCTCTACCAGATAAAATCTTATAGGTTTATAACTCAGTTATAATACAAAACTATAAAATCTTAACTTCGCAAAAAGGCCCCATCTAACGATGGGGCCCTCAAAAGGTGCCTGGCAGTGACCTACTTTCACATGGGGAAACCCCACACTATCATCGGCGCTATTGCGTTTCACGTCTGAGTTCGGCATGGTTTCAGGTGGGTCCACAACGCTATCGCTACCAAGCGTAAATAAATGCTCTTAATCCGGTCCAGCTGAATATCTCGTCTATAAGCTACAACAAGTGTCCCTATATCTAAGGTAACCCCATTTAGGTGTTGTATGGTTAAGCCTCTCGGGTCATTAGTACAGGTTAGCTCAATGCCTCACAGCACTTACACACCCTGCCTATCTACGTCCTCGTCTCGAACAACCCTTCAGTACCCTTAAAGAGTAAGTGAGAATTCATCTTAAGGCCTGCTTCCCGCTTAGATGCTTTCAGCGGTTATCAGTCCCGAACTTAGCTACCGGGCAATGCAATTGGCATCACAACCCGAACACCAGCGGTTCGTCCACTCCGGTCCTCTCGTACTAGGAGCAGCCCCCTTCAATTCTCAAACGCCCACGGCAGATAGGGACCGAACTGTCTCACGACGTTCTAAACCCAGCTCGCGTACCACTTTAAATGGCGAACAGCCATACCCTTGGGACCAACTTCAGCCCCAGGATGTGATGAGCCGACATCGAGGTGCCAAACACCGCCGTCGATATGAACTCTTGGGCGGTATCAGCCTGTTATCCCCGGAGTACCTTTTATCCGTTGAGCGATGGCCCTTCCATTCAGAACCACCGGATCACTAAGACCTACTTTCGTACCTGCTCCACTTGTCTGTGTCGCAGTCAAGCTGGCTTTTGCCTTTACACTAACCGTACGATGTCCGACCGTACTTAGCCAACCTTCGTGCTCCTCCGTTACTCTTTGGGAGGAGACCGCCCCAGTCAAACTACCCACCAGACACTGTCCTCAACCCGGTTCACGGGCCTAAGTTAGAACACCAAACCTTAAAGGGTGGTATTTCAAGGGCAGCT
Source organism: Candidatus Celerinatantimonas neptuna (assembly GCA_911810475.1). Classification (NCBI taxonomy): domain Bacteria; kingdom Pseudomonadati; phylum Pseudomonadota; class Gammaproteobacteria; family Celerinatantimonadaceae; genus Celerinatantimonas; species Candidatus Celerinatantimonas neptuna. The sequence continues at coordinate 2,120,303 of OU461276.1, read as the reverse complement.
CCACATCAACTAGCGTCAATGCTTCATAGCCTCCCACCTATCCTACACATTAAGGTTCAATGTTCAGTGTCAAGCTGTAGTAAAGGTTCACGGGGTCTTTCCGTCTAGCCGCGGGTACACTGCATCTTCACAGCAATTTCAATTTCACTGAGTCTCGGGTGGAGACAGCTTGGCCATCATTACGCCATTCGTGCAGGTCGGAACTTACCCGACAAGGAATTTCGCTACCTTAGGACCGTTATAGTTACGGCCGCCGTTTACCGGGGCTTCGATCAAGAGCTTCGCTTACGCTAACCCCATCAA
>OU461276.1:1900000-2115000 GCA_911810475.1 Candidatus Celerinatantimonas neptuna | reverse complement strand
AATTGTCCGACCCGCCTGGCAATTGCAGCACCTGAGTCTATAAATTGGACATTATCAGGAAATACTGACACTAGCTGTTGCTTTATCAAAGGGAAGTGCGTACAGCCTAATACAATAACGTCGGGAGATAAGCCTTGGCCATTAAGCCACGGGCTCATAATCTGTTGCAATTGTTCATTCAGGATTGGAATTCCTGATAATTTTCTCTCAACCAATTTAACTAACTTGCTTGAGCCTATTCGAAGAACCTGTGTCTCTTTTGCAAATTGTTCAATTAATTTTTGTATATAAGGGCGATGAACCGTAGCAGGTGTTGCCAGTAAGCCAATTACATGATTCTTTGAATACATGGCTGCTGGTTTTATCGCAGGAACGACTCCCACCACAGGAACCGACAGATACGATCTAAGATCGGGTAAGGCAATCGTACTTGCCGTATTACAGGCAATTACGACAATATCAGGTAATATTCTCTTACATAATGGAATTAACAGTTCAACAACTCGTTTCCTTAGGAAGTCTTCAGCTAACTCACCATATGGAAAACATGCGTTATCAAACAGATACGTTAAATGATAATGGCCCAAAAGCTGGTCTAACTCATTAACGACCGATAGACCACCCACGCCTGAATCAAAAACCAGAATATGAGGCAACATCACCAAAATCTTAAACCAAAAACAAAAAGAATATTCTACGCTTGTTCCTTTTCAGGAAAAGCAAAATATCCTTCTTGTGTCAGATCCGGGCACAAAATATAAGTACTACCCAATATTTTCTGATGACTGGCGACTACAACATTGCCCAACTAAAACAGCGACAAAAATGGCAATAGCGGTTGGCGGCAACCACCCTAGCCCCATACTAAATAAAGGTAAGAAATGAAATATAGACACGTTAATTCCCATGCTTTTAGCTGCACCAATCAAAGCAAATAATAACGAGACAGAAAGGACAATCCGATAAGTATACTGAGGAAATATCAGCTTTGAACGCAGATAAGTTAAAGCCACAAGAGCAATAGCAACCGGATAAAGTGCAAATAAAGCAGGCAGAGATAAGTTAATCAATTCAGATAGCCCGACATTTGCAACCATGGCACTAATCACCCCGACAACAAGCACCCAAATCCGATAATCAATCCTCGTTAGTTGGTTAAAATAATCAGCACAAGCAGAGATAACTCCGGTTGCTGTTGTCAAACAAGCCAGTAATACAATTGTCGATAAAACCCACTGCCCAGAAGAGCCAAACAATGCCTGGACATAGATACTCAAAATTTGCCCACCATTATTTGCATCAGGTGCAATCGATGCACTTGTCGCACCCAAATAAAACAATGAAATATAGACGAAAGCTAACCCAGCAGCGGCAATAAAGGAAGCTAGAATCAAGTATCTGGTCTTCATCTTAGCATTTGTAATTCCGCGTCGGGCAATTGCATCCGTCATCAAGATACCAAACATTAACGCGGCGAAGGTATCCATAGTGTTATAGCCTTCTAAAAAACCCTGAGATAAAGGGTCTGTCACATAATTTCCATGGGCTGTTGCAATCGTACCTTGAGGGTGAAGAAAGGTACCCACGGCGAGAATAATCAAACCAAGAAATAGCACAGGGGTTAAAACCTTTCCGATAATATCGATGAGCTTTCCTTGTGACCATGAAAACATCATCGCCAAAATGAAAAATACTACAGAGAAAATCATCAAATCGATATGAGAAGCATGATGAAATAGAGGACGGATGGCCATTTCATAAGAGACCAGACCAGTTCGGGGCACAGCAAAAGCAGGACCAATAATGATAAAAATAACCACGGCCATTAATGTACTCACCCAGGATGGCAGATCACGGCTAATATGTTGCCAGGATCCCCCTGAAATGCCGACTGCGATAATCGATAAAAGAGGCAACCCGACAGCAGTCAGTAAAAATCCAAACATAGCGGAGATATAACGTCCACCAGCGAGCTGACCGGCCAATGGTGGGAAAATAATATTTCCAGCACCAAGAAAAAAGGCAAAAAGCATAAAGCCTAATGCAATGATATCTGTGAGTTTCAACGATTGCTTCACAACTCGCCCTTAACTGATTTGATGAAATAAATAGCGTTATGGGCGTGCATAATGAATAAAGGATTTGCAAGGATCAAGCCCCAGAACAAAATAACTGGGGATTTTTGTGCATTTTTAGCAGTGTTTTAGAAATTATATGTAGCAGTCAAGTTAGTTTGAATACCAGGGCTGCATACTCAGCAACAGTCTGATATTCTCTATCAAATAAATTATCTATTGGGCCAGAAATTTTAAGAACAGAGCCAGCTTGATAAATTGCAGCTAGATTTACCGTGAGATAACTGGAAAGCCTATTTGTGGAACTTGAGAATTGATGACCTTTCCACAAAATATCACTATGTAGATTCCAGCTCCGTATAGGAAAGTCTATTTGCCATTTAGCCATGTTCCATGAACGATACGTTAAAACTTTGCCAGTCACCTTATTTCTCGGATCCAAGTAGGTATAATCCAATTGATGATGAAAAACACCTGTATTAAATTTCAAGATCAATTCCGTACCGGTAATACGAGCCTTATCTACATTAATGAGTAAGAAAGTACTCGAATCTGAACCTATGAGATCCCGATACCAATTTCGATACACATTGACCTCATAGCCAACCTTACCAATAGCCCCTAATAATCCTAATTCAAGATTTCTCGACTTTTCAGGTTGCAAATCAGAATTGCCAAAATTAGGAAAATACAACTGATTAAATGTCGGTGCTTTAAAGGCTGTAGCATAACTTCACTTAATCTGTTGTTCAGGAAGATAATACCAACCACCCGCTAATGAATAATTTGTATTATTACTATAACGTTGATTATGATCCTGGCGGATACTCGCCTCGCTCTGATAGACCCCTCTATAAAACCCAAGCGTTGAGTATTCTCCAAAGTTATAGCGTTTCTTAATATCATATACCGTTACAGATTTACCGACATCAGTCTGACGAGCATCCACTCCAGCATTAACATGCCAATCCTCAAACAGCTGCCAACGATTCAGCCAGTGCCCAGCATAACGTTGTGTAACAATTCGAGAACTGCTTTCCCCCTCGGTTCGACTATCATCAATACCGTAATTTAAGCTCATTTGAGAGGTATAATGACTTCCCTCATATTCAATTCCAGAATCATAAAACTGTTGATTCAAAATTGTCTTACCTAGAGAGCTGGCTGATAAAAAAGTACCATTTTCGTTATAATCTGAATGCCCTTCACTGAGTAATGCCCTGATATCCCCTTGCCATTGCTCATTAAATTGATGAGTTATTCCAAATACTCCTTGTTCAGTATGATATCCGTAATCATGAGCAGGAGGATGTGTTGGCATAATATTACAACCATCACTATGCTCTGCATTAATGGCCGAATGCAATTGGGTATTCTTTGCAGAATGCACTATATTCCAACGCCCCTGCCAGTAGCCATTTTGGCCTGCACCAGCGGTTAGTCGATTTCTCCGCGTTCCTTTTTCTGGCTTCGTAATAATATTAATGACCCCAGATATCGCATCAGCACCATACTGAACAACCCGGGGACCCCGAATAATTTCGATACGTTCTACGAGACTGGCAGGTAAAAAGTTAAGATCAGCTAAACCAAATGTTGCTGACATAGCCTTGACACCATTAATTAGAACCAATGTGTGTCCACTATTCCCCCCGAATCGAAATCGACGTTGCTTGCCCTCTGCCTCCATTACTTCGAATATCGACCCCAGGTTGCATAGCTAAAACATCAGCAATTGATTTTGCCTGCATCGTCTCAATTTGGGCTGCTGTAATAACCGTATAAGGAACTAACACCTGATCGCTTGACTGCAACATACGACTTGCCGTGACAATCATATCCGGTTCAGAAGATACCGATGATTGCCCATACGCTGCCGCTGCGGGCAAAAGAGTTGCTACTATCCATTTATTTTTCATGAAATGATCCTAAAGAACGCGTTAGTTACAGATCTGACATATTTAGGAAATCAATATCAACAGAGCATAAAATACACTAGGCAGGTCTTCGGGCTTCGATGAGATCAGGATCAGGATCAGCTATAGCCTTCCCACTAAATTAAAATATAGCAATGGCTTGTATTCATAGCCTTCTTATCGTTACCGCTGCACGACAGCTCTGGATTTTCACCAGATTTCCTTTTCAATAGCGCAGAGCTATCACCTCGGAAACGCGATTATAAGCAAGCTTGACAAATCTTTTCAATGTAACCTTTTAAAAGACGATTCAGATTTCGCTTGTGTTAAACTAATGCCCGCCTAAAATGGCGCGCCAATCGAATAAATCAAGAGGAAGGTATGGCTGAGATTGCTTATTACCCAGAACAATATCAAACCCTGCTAGCGACTAAAGTCACTCGTATTCGTCAGCTATTTGCAGAACTGACCGTGATCCCGCCAGATATCTATCCTTCCACTCCGACCCACTACCGTATGCGCGCAGAATTTCGTGTCTGGCATGAAGGCGATGATCTTTACCACATCATGTTTGATCCCAAGACCAAACAAAAAATCCGAATCAATCAGTTCCCACCTGCAAGTACGTTGATCAATCAATTAATGCCTGAGTTAATTGAACACCTCAAAGGAAATCAGCAGCTAAGACATAAACTTTTCCAAATCGACTATCTATCAACACAGAGCAAACAAGCCGTTATAAGCCTGCTCTATCACAAGAAACTCGATGATCAGTGGCTTTGTGAAGCACAACAGCTTAAAACAGAGCTGCGCGAAAAATTCGACGTCCATCTGATAGGTCGGGCACGCAAACAAAAAATAATCCTGGACAAAGACTTTGTCCTCGAAACATTAAATATCAACGGACGCAAATTACATTACAAACAAGTAGAAAATAGTTTCACACAGCCAAATTCGGGGATTAACGAACAAATGCTTAGCTGGGCACTAAATGTCACAGCAGGGCAACAAGACGATCTCTTAGAACTATACTGTGGTAATGGTAATTTCTCTTTGGCCCTGGCCCGAAATTTCAAGCATGTACTGGCCACCGAAATCGCAAAACCTTCTGTTGATTCAGCACAATACAACATTGCGACCAACCAGATTGAGAATGTCAAAATTTTAAGAATGTCTGCCGAAGAGTTTACACAAGCGACAGAAGGTCGCAAATTTCGCCGTTTACAAGAAGCAGGTGTTAATCTCGACGATTACCAATGCCATACGATTTTTGTTGATCCTCCAAGGGCAGGTTTAGATCAAGACACCCTCAAGATGGTTCAGAACTACGATCATATTTTATACATTTCCTGCAATCCTCAGACATTGCTGAATAATCTGCAACAGCTCACAACGACCCATACCATTGACCAATGGGCTATTTTTGATCAGTTTCCTTACACCGATCATGCTGAAGTTGGTGTGTGGCTGACCATTAATCATCATGGCGGTTAAACCACCGCAGTTTGACCGCCAGCCATGCCAGTAACACCAGGCAAATCATTAAAGGCAAAAAATTACTACCTACCTGCGGGTATTGCACCCGTAACATCACCGAATAAACCAGAACCCCTAATAAAATACAAATTCCGGAATAAAGCGGCGTAGCTCCCGATACTGACTCAGATAAATAAGTCTGATAAAGAAGCCAAATCGCCAGAACAAATGATAGCCAGGGAAAAATCGAAAAAGGGACCACAGCAATGGTTACAGTTGCCAGACTTGCATTCCCTGTAAAACCACACAATAATGCCAGTAATAGTGACTTATGTTTGATCTTCATCGACAACCTCTTATTAATAAATTAAAACTTCTCGTAAAACGACTAACCAAGCCCCGGAATAAGAGCGCTTTTTCTGATAATAACAAAACCGATTTCAGGTTAACTATATTATATCTTTAAGATCCCGATATAATCGATATCACCTTCCCTATAGCCATAAAGGTATGAGATGGACACGCCATCAGTTGGTGTCGGTGTTATTATTGTCAACTCAGAAGAAAAAATTCTTTTAGGCCTTCGCTGCGGCAGCCATGCTCCATTTTGGGCTCTACCCGGAGGCTCAATGGAAATAGGGGAGAGCTTCGAACAAGCTGCAATCAGAGAAATATATGAAGAAACAGGAATATCGCTGCTTTCATGCCAATTAATCGGACTGACAAACAATTTAGATACCTACCAAAAAGAAGGTATTCATTATGTTGCAGCCATCTTACTCAGTGGACCGGTAAATCAGATACCAAAGCGTTGCGAACCCAACCGGTGCAAAAAATGGCAATGGTTTTCTCCGTCACAACTCCCTTCACCACTATTTGAAGGAAGCCAACACGCAATAACCAACTGGATTGCCCAAAAATTTTATACATCCGATTAAGACAACTGTTGACACAAATTCACAAAATCACTCTGAATTGCTCCGGCGGTTACATCCCTTCCAGCCCCAGGCCCCTGGATGACTAACGGATTTTCCTGATACCAATCGGATTGAATCGCAAACACATTATCGCAAGGACGAAGGTTTGCAAACGGATGATGAGGATCAAGCTTTTGCAACCCAACTTTAGCCTGCCCCCGATGATTAAACTGCGCCACATAGCGAATAACGAACCCTTGCGCATGTGCCATCTGTAACGCTTTATCCATAGCCCTATCCAATAAGTCCAACTCAGCCATAAACGATTCTACCGACAACTCACTTAGCTCATGGGGAACTAACGACTGCAATTCAATTTGATCAGCATCTAATGAATAACCTGCTTCACGGACAAGAATGAGTAATTTACGACGGACATCCTGGCCCGATAGATCTTCTCTGGGATCAGGTTCAGTCAAACCTTGCTGCCATGCTTCTTGTAATAATGCAGAAAATGGGCGAGAACCATCAAACTGTTGAAATAACCAACTAAGTGTCCCTGAAAAAATCCCACTAATTTCCCGAATTGTATCGCCGGATGAACGCAACATCTGAATACCATACTGAACAGGCAAACCGGCCCCCACCGTGGCATTGTAAAGCCACTGGCCACCATGCTCGTAAAATTGCTGACAAACCTTCTGATAAAAATCGCTATCGGAAGAGCCTGCAAACTTATTCGCGCTAATCAAGTGCACACCTAAGCGAGCCAACTCTGGATAATAACGACTAATTGTTTCACTAGCCGTAATGTCTATTGCAATGACCTCATCAAATGGATGATAACGCAACTTTTCAAGAAATGACTGCCAAATCAAAGGTTCTGGTTCAAAATTCAATAATGCCTGTTCAGGATCAATCCCATCAAAATCAATCATGCCTCCTGCACGTCCAATAATACCTGCAACCACAATTTGTTGATGGAAGCGTCGCTCTAAGCCAGTTTGCTCCCGGGCAAATAAAGCTAACCAGCGACTGCCAATATTCCCTTTTCCAAAGACAAATATTCCAATTTTTCGACGTGCGCTAAAAAGAGTCTGATGCAACTCTTTAATCAGTGGATCAGGGGCAACATTGGGCAAAATAGCCGTCAAACTTAAGTGGGCAGGCCCATGCTGAATAAATGCAGTCGGCTGATGCGAAAGTAACCGAAAGAATTGCCCGCTATGCTCAACATGTTCACTAACACCCCGTCCCACTAATGCAATAAGTGTGTATCCATTCTCACCCTGAACATGGAAAGCCCTCTTAGCAGCCCAATTTTCGATATAATCGAATGCCTGTGAATATAATTCACGTGTATATGCCAGTCGTAACGTTTTACGATCTTGTCTTTGTTGCCATGTCAATGGCTTAAGCTGAACCTGTTCCAGTATCTGTAACAGCTCACGACAACAGGTATCGTGACCATCGAAATCGACATCGATTAAATATACATCCTCTAAAGCCGAAACAATTCTGGCTCCGGGGCCTGCAACCGATTGTCGGAGGATCTGGGTCATCCCGTCGTCAGGTGCGTAACTACTGCGTAATGTCAGTTTTTGTCTGGAACGAGTCAAAGGCTCCAGAGAACGAGCATGCAACACTGAAGCCCCTATCCGGGATAGTTCGCCAGCTTCAGCCAGTGAGAGTTTTTCTAACAACATTGCACCGCGAACTTTTCGTGGATCAGCACTATAAATACCAGCAACGTCACTCCAGATAGTTGTGGTCACAGCATCGGCAAGCGCAGCTAGTTCAGTCGCAGAATAATCACTACCATTACGACCCAGCGTAATGGTGTACCCGTCATTGTCCCGGGCAATAAAGCCTGTCACCACCACCCGTTCATCGGCTGATTTTTCCTTTAAAAGAACATCAAGTAATGGCTGACTTTGCACAAAATCGACCTGAGGCTGAGGACCCTTTGGAGCCCTTAAAAAATCTCTTGAATCCAACCAGCTACTTGCCATTCCCTGCTGACTCAACAAAGCACTCAATAACCTTGCTGACCAACGTTCACCAAATGAGAGAATCTCATTTGAGCTCCAACTCTGGATCTGCTCTTCCAGGTAACGGCTAATCATCATTCGATCCCGTTGTAACTGGTCAAATAAATCCTGAGCAGATTCACCCTCGAGTAACTCTCCAATCAATCCGTGTTGATAAGTCAGCAACGATTCTAAAACATCAACAGCAGCCGGGTCGGTATCTGTTGCCAACTCTAAAACATCAATCAAACGATTTGTCGTTTTCCCGGCAGCAGAAACAACAATAAGATCGCCAGGATGTGAGTACTGACGGATAATCTGGCTTACCCGGAGAAAGCAATCCGCATTCGCTAAACTACTCCCGCCAAATTTATGAACATGGCGAGCTATTTGATTCATGCTTTTTCACCTATGGCTGCAAGAGCCTGCTGTAAATCATGAACGAGATCGTGTCCATCTTCTAACCCAACCGATACACGTAATAGCTGAGGCGTAATACCTGCCTCAAGTTGAGCTGCCGCAGACATACCTGCGTGAGTCATTGTCGCTGGGTGAGCAATTAAACTTTCAACCCCTCCTAAAGATTCCGCCAAACAAAATAGTTTCAAATGATTGAGGAACTGAACCAGCTGAGATTCGTCCACATTTAACTCGAAACTCAACATCGCACCAAAACCATGCTGTTGACGTTTAGCCAGTTCATGCTGAGGATGTGATGTAAGTCCAGGATAATAAACCTGCTTGACCTGCGGTTGAGATTCCAGAAACGCTGCAACCAATTGTGCATTTTCCTGGTGAATACGCATTCGGGCACCTAATGAGCGTAACCCGCGTAAAACCATATAACTATCAAATGCCGAACCTGTTTGCCCCTGGCAGTTAGCCCACCAGCTCAACTGATCATGCAATTCGGATGTCTTCGCAATCACCGCTCCTGCAACAACATCTGAATGACCATTGATATATTTTGTTGCAGAATGGACAACGATATCAGCCCCCAGTACAAGAGGATTCTGTAATGCAGGTGATAAAAACGTATTATCAACTACAACTAACGCGCTTTTTTCATGCGCTTTTTCACAAATGGACTGAATATCAACTAACCGTAAAAGTGGATTGCTGGGCGTTTCCAACCACACCAGTTTCGGATCTTTTCCCAACGCATCATCCAGTTCCTGTTGGTCGTTCTGATCAATAAAAACAACGTCAAAAAGCCCTTTAACTGCCAGTGCGTCGAATAACCGATAACAACCACCGTAGCAATCATGCGGGGCAATTAATAAATCACCGGGATTCAAAAGAGAGCAGACCAAATGCACAGCTGACATCCCCGTATTGGTCACGACACATCCGGCTCCATCTTCAAGTTCCATCAGAACATCGCCTAAAATATCGCGTGTCGGGTTGCCGCTACGACTATAATCATAAGGCCCTTTATGATTAAATTCAGGGAAACTATAGTTGGTTGATAAGTAAATAGGTGGAACGACTGAACCATAAGCCGTATCATTTTCGATCCCGGTTCGCACAGCAACTGTATTAAATTGGCGTTTACTCATGAATGTCTCACTTGGCTGAATTGAGCTGATGATACCTTACTGTGCATTAGTTGAGACGTCAATACTTCTAGACGTCTAAACACCTCTGCGTACAGATTGTCATCGATCATCAGACTAGTTACAATGCCCACAACATTAGTAAATTTATTGAGCTTATGGCAACCGAATGGAATGGCGAGTGGATCAGCCCTTATGCTGAACACGGTAAAAAAAACGAACAAGTGAAGAAGATAACGGTCTCTATCCCATTGAAAGTCCTCAAGATATTAACCGATGAGAGGACTCGCCGACAGATCGTTAATCTTCGACATGCCACCAACAGTGAACTTTTATGTGAAGCTTTTTTACACGCTTACACAGGTCAACCACTCCCAACTGATGATGATTTAAGTAAAGACAAAAACCAAAGTATTCCCGATAGTGCTTTGGAACTTATGCGTCAATTGGGTGTTGAGCCTCCGGAAGAAGACGAATAGGCCTGATGTATTCACTTGGTAAAACAACGAACGCCGCTTTATCGGGGAAACATCCATCGCTACAATCCGTTTATTTCGTATCAATTATGAGAATCACATTCCATGAGTTTAGCAATTGAACGCCAAATTGCCGATGAGCTACAGGTCAAAACACGGCAGGTTAAAGCAACCATTGCATTACTGGATGAAGGAGCCACGGTTCCATTCATAGCCCGTTACCGAAAAGAAGTCACAGGTGGATTAGATGATACACAATTAAGAACTCTGTATAGTCGTCTGGGTTATCTGAGAGAATTACACCAGCGTAGAGAAACGATCTTAACCAGTATCGATGATCAGGGGAAATTAACAGATGAACTTAAAGCTCAAATTCTTGAAGCAGAAAGTAAAACAGCATTAGAAGATCTCTACCTGCCTTACCGGCCTAAACGTCGAACTAAAGGACAGATTGCAAGAGAAGGCGGGATTGAACCACTTGCAGAACATCTTTTTAATCATCCTGAATCAGACCCCCAACACGTTGCATCCGACTATCTAAATGAAGAAGCGGGATTTACCGATACAAAAGCCGTACTCGATGGTGCAAGAGCCATTTTGATGGAAAAATTTGCCGAAGATGCAAGATTACTGACTCAATTAAGAAACGCACTAAATGAAGATGCTTTACTCATCTCCAAGGTCATTAGTGGTCAAGAGCAAACCGGGCAAAAATTCAGTGATTACTTCGACTATCAGGAAGCATTTAAACAAATTCCCTCACACCGGGCTCTGGCTCTTCTTCGGGGTCGAAATGAAGGAGCATTGCAACTCACAATGCAATGGGGTGATCCCGATACATTAACGTCACCGGCACATCAACTCATTGCAAAACATTTTGAGATCCACGACAAAGGACGACCCGCCGATCAATGGCTACAATCCGTTGTAAAATGGACCTGGAGGGTCAAACTCAGCCTATCGATGGAAAATGAGCTTATCAGCCAGTTAAGAGAGCAGGCCGAACAAGCTGCCATTCAGGTCTTTGCCGATAACTTAAAAGATCTACTGATGGCTCCACCAGCCGGAAGCCGTGTGACCCTCGCACTGGATCCGGGACTTCGAACCGGTGTTAAAGTCGCAATTATTGATGGAACAGGGAAAGTACTCGACACCGATACCATCTATCCTCACGCGCCGCAAAATCGATGGGATCAGTCAATTGCAACACTTGCTCACCATTGCCAACGACATAAAGTCAGCTTAGTCAGCATCGGCAACGGAACCGCCTCCAGAGAAACCGACAGGCTCGTTGCCGAACTTGAAAAGCAGTATCCTCAATTAAAATTACAACGAGTCGTTGTTAGCGAAGCTGGTGCATCCGTTTATTCAGCATCTGAACTTGCCGCCAATGAGATGCCAACATTGAATGTTTCTCTCAGAGGTGCTGTATCCATTGGCCGGCGTTTGCAGGATCCACTGGCAGAGCTTGTCAAAATTGACCCAAAATCGATTGGCGTCGGTCAGTATCAGCATGATGTCAGCCAGGTCGAACTATCAAAAAGACTATCAGACGTCATTGAAGATTGTGTAAATGCTGTAGGTGTCGATGTCAATATGGCTTCACCATCATTACTTGAGCATATATCTGGGTTATCGAGAACACTAGCCCAAAATATCGTGAACTACCGTAATGAAAATGGGCCATTTAAAACCCGAACAGCACTTTTGAAAGTTCCCCGTCTCGGACCTAAAGCATTTGAGCAATCAGCCGGATTTTTACGGATCCAGAATGGAGAAAATCCACTGGATGCAAGTGCTGTTCATCCCGAATCTTATCTGTTAGTTGAAAAATTCATAGAAAAAAGTGGTCATAATATCCACAAATTAATCGGAAATAGTACCGTCTTACATCGTTTTGATCCTAAGGCTTTCACCGATGCTCAATACGGCCTGCCAACAGTCACCGATGTACTAACTGAATTAGAAAAACCAGGCCGGGATCCACGAGGCCAGTTTAAAACGGCACAGTTTAAAGACGGAGTCGAAAATATGGGTGACCTGAAAATAGGGATGCGTTTAGAAGGTTGCGTAACAAATGTCACCCACTTTGGCGCTTTTGTCGATATAGGCGTTCATCAGGATGGATTGGTGCATATTTCATCTCTTGCTAACCACTTCGTAAAAGATCCTCGGGATATAGTAAAAACAGGGGATGTGGTAACGGTAAAAGTTCTGGAAGTCGATCCACAGCGTAAACGAATTGCTCTGACAATGCGCATGGATGAAGAAACCTCTAAAGCAAACAACCATCAATCTAAAACACACTCAAAGGAAACATATCGGCAACATTCACCTAAAAAATCAACAGCACCAACGAATACACTCGCCGATGCATTTGCTAAAGCCGGTTTAAAACGCTAAATACTTCTACGAAGGCGATGCAGCTAAATTTTCGCATCGCCTTATTCTGATTAACCCAGCCCCAACAGTTATGCAATCCGAATGATGGGTTTTAAAGTAACGCCTTTCTCACTATCGGCCGCCGCTTCATTGATCTGGTCAAAATTATAGAATTTAACCAACTTATCAAATGCAAACTGACCTTTCATATAGAGTTCGACAAGTTTAGGAATAAATAATTTCGGAACACTATTACCTTCAACAATACCAAATATCGTTTTCCCATTGGTCAACAAGTCATTAATATCAATATCAACTTTGCTCCCAAAAGGAGGGGCGCCAACCACACCTAACTGACCAAGCGATCCCAAAGCTCCAATTGATTGCTTCAAAACAGCGGGGATCCCTGAGCTCTCTAGTGCATAGCCTAACTTATCATCAGTAATCTGCTTAATAGCTTGCACCGGATCTTCCTCACGACTATTTATCACATGTGTTGCACCAAGCTCCTTTGCTAATTCAAGCCGGGACGGAACAACATCAACGGCAATAATAATCGATGCACCAGCGGCTTTGGCAGCCAGCACTGCCGACAAACCAACAGCCCCGGCACCAAAGCAGGCAAAGCTGTCTCCCGCCCCAACTTTCAGAGCATTCAACACGGCTCCAGCCCCGGTCTGGATACCACAACCGAGAGGCCCCATTAACTCTAGCGGAGCCTCGTTTGAAATTTTCACGGCATTATTCTCTCTACTTAAGGCATATGTCGCAAAAGAAGACTGAGCAAAGAAATGATCATGGATGGGCTTCCCTTTTGAATCACAAACAGCCACTTCTCCCTGACTATCCGCACCACTAAAATTTCGCACCATAAATTCAAAGCAATACGCATCATGTCCTGATTGACAGTGATCACAATGTCCGCAATAACCAAAGCTCAAAACGACTGGATCGCCTACCTGAAACTCACTCACCGCCGGACCAACAGCAACGACATAACCAGACCCCTCATGACCTAAAATAACAGGCTGCGGGACAGGATATAATTGATCCCGGGCGATCATATCTGTGTGACACATCCCTGTTGCAACAATTTTCACTAACACTTCATCATCTTCTGGGTCACGGATACGAGCGGGCTCTATAACAAAAGGACCCGCTTTTTCCCGGACAATCGCAGCCTGCATCGGGCGATAATGTTTATTCTCAATCATAGGAGACCTCTTAATGTTAGACTTCAAATGTTCGATTATTTATTTAAATTGTTAAATTTATTTATATTATGTTGCATATATGTAATATGTATCATTACTGTTCATCGAACCGGAATCAGAGATCTAACCCACATTTTTCCTAAAAACCGTTATTAGCAATGACGATTTACCATATGGTGATGCACCATTGGTGTCTCATAATCTTCATAATTTGAATAAAAAAGAAATAATAGAAAATCAGCAGAATCAGATATGTAAAGAAAGGCCGGGCTGAGGGGATGTCTGGTAAGACATCTGATATCGATTAGCGATCACCTGATTACGTTGTCGCATCAAGCGCACATCTTCTGGTGAAGCAGGCGCTCCCGGTGGTGTCCGATGGTAATATTTACGATCATCCTTCTGGCTTGCTTTCGCTCGTGCCAATAAAGCATCCAGATTGATATTGTTGAAAGGTGAACGCTGCTTACTGTCATCACGCTCAGAGGTATCTGAATTCGATTGTTGGCCAGACTGACCCCGACCACCATTAGACAGTCTTTCCTCCACACGGTCATGATGAGTTTGTATTGATGAGCCCTGAGAAATCTTAGCGTGAATATCCTTTGAGCGTTCCTGCTCACTACCGACTTGAGTTCCACTTGGGTGAGGAGCCATCTCTTTCGGAGGGACAATCTGTGGACGCTGGACATTATCACGATGGGCAGCTTCCGTCGGCGGACTGGCCGCCAACGGCACCACATTCGGTAACGTTACATTAATATTCATGGCTCAGACTATGCCTGAATATCCAATAAACTGCCTACCATCTGGTTGTTTGCCTGAATAACCTTAGCACCACTTTTTGCGTAAAGTTCTCCCTGCTTTAATCCGATTAATGCATGATTAACCGTATTATCACCTTGTGGAGGCGGTTGTTTGGCTGCAACGTTTGCAAGAGCCTGACTACTTTTAGCCACTTGTTGGTCAGCGCGACGGATAATCTGCATGCCTGAAGCGCCAGCATTTTGAATCTCCATCAGACCTCCTATACACTTACGACTATCTACCTACAGTATACCAAGATGTTCACTTTTTAATCAACCTTGTAAGAATTTTGTAATAGACTGCACAAATTCCCCACTATGAGAGATAAAAGGAGCATGAGATGCTTTGGCAAATATCTGCTGTACAGCTCGACTACAAGCCTGGTGAGCACCAGCTGATTGTTTGGGAACCAAAGAATCCAATGCTCCAAAAAGCTGAAGCCAGGGTTGTTCAATGCACATAATCTGGGTTCTTAAATCGATCGATTCCAGCCATTGCAATCCCCGCCGAAGCATTAACAAATCGGGTTGTGGCTTCGATGCCAGTTGTTCTTTAATAATACGGATCTGCATCTTTGCATCCGTGCTCCCCAACATTTGAATTGCTAAGAACCGCTCGAGTGTCCGACGGTAGTCCTGTTCCAATCCTTTCGCAAATAAAGACAAAACATTTGCTTTCATTCCCGGCCAGTCTTGTCGCTCAACAAAAGTTGCACTACTGGCTACCGTAATTAGTTTCATAACCTTGTCTGGATAACCAATTGCCACTTTTTGTGATAATAACCCGCCAAGACTCCAACCGAGCCAGTATCCGCAAGGCAATTGATCCGCCAGCAACCGGGCTGTCTGCTCAAAACTTAAATCCTCTGACGGCTGGCTTAAACCATACCCAGGCAGATCTACAAGATAAACCCGATAAGAATGAGCGAGCTTACCGGCAATCGTTGACCATACGCCGCTATTCATCCCCCAACCATGCAGCAAAATCAGCGGTATTCCTTCACCCTTCTCTTCTATATATAATTTCATCAATAAATTCAAACCCTGTCAATTTACGATAACCATGATACGAACATATACAAAACGATTACAGTCTTTGCCGCGCCAATTATACCGAATCAGTCGCTGTCTTGGCTGCCAACAGCCCACACATCATTCTTCACTTTGGTGTAAAGACTGTCTGTCATTACTTCAACCTGTGGCTACGGAACGCTGCCAACAATGTGGCATAGCGATCCCCCATCCACCACGTTGCGGACAATGTCTAAAACGGCCCCCTGCTTTTGATCTATGCATCGTATTTGATGACTATCAATGGCCATTGGATAAACTCATTCAACGCTTCAAACACCACAAAGAAGTATTACTCGGTCAGGGGCTTGCAGAGCTATTCTATCGACATCATTCAGCAGCAGCTGCAACAACCTTGTGCCCGGTTCCAATGCACTGGCGTAAACAATGGCAAA
The DNA here is from genome assembly GCA_911810475.1 of Candidatus Celerinatantimonas neptuna. NCBI lineage: Bacteria > Pseudomonadati > Pseudomonadota > Gammaproteobacteria > Celerinatantimonadaceae > Celerinatantimonas > Candidatus Celerinatantimonas neptuna. The sequence continues at coordinate 2,098,686 of OU461276.1, read as the reverse complement.
GAGGATTTAATCAAAGTGAATTACTATGTCAGTCATTAGCTAAATTCTATCATCTTCCCCACATGGATTTGTTCAGCCGAAAACACGCTGGACATGATTTAATTGGACTATCCCGATCTGAAAGGCAACGTGCAATACGAAATAGCTACCAATTAAAACCATTTAAGTCACTTCCTTCACACATCACACTGGTTGACGATGTGATGACAACCGGAGCGACCTTAAATGAACTGGCCAATCAGCTTAAAAAGGCTGGGGTTGAACAAATCAACTGTTGGGTGTTAGCCAGAACACCAAAGCCATATTCAACAGCCCGATAATCTATCATCTACACGCAAACGGCTGGAATTTCATGTAGAATAAAGCTTTTATAGCACCCGTGTGCACCAAGAAGTCAACTTCAACTAGCTTTTGAATAGACATTCAATTTATACTATAACCTACTAAATTACTCAGGTATCCGAGGTAAAGACTATGATATCTATCTCTACTGCAGCTCAGGAGCATTTTCTAAAGCTGCTTCAGGCACAACCCGAGGACACCAACATTCGGGTGTTTGTCATCAATCCCGGCACTCCGCACGCAGAATGCGGCGTTTCTTATTGTCCGCCAAATAACATTGAAGATGACGATATTCATATTCCATTCGATGGTTTTAATGCCATTATTGATACCGCCAGCGCTCCATTTTTAGAAGATGCAGAAATTGATTTTGTAACCGACAAAATCGGCTCTCAGCTCACTCTAAAAGCACCCAATGCCAAAATGCGTAAAGTAGCCGATGATGCACCACTGATTGAACGCGTAGAATATTTGCTGGAAAGCGAAATTAACCCGAACCTGGCAGCTCATGGTGGCCGAGTCAGCGTACTGGAAATTGGTGAAGATAACATTGCTATTGTTCAATTCGGCGGAGGCTGTAACGGATGTAGTATGGTTGATGTCACGTTAAAAGAAGGGATCGAAAAACAGCTGTTAGAAGCATTTCCTGAAGAACTCAAAGGGGTTAGAGACATTACTGAACATCAGGCTGGTGAACATTCGTATTATTAATATGGATAATTGATACCGAATGCCTAAAAGCTGCGGTCTACCGCAGCTTTTAGTAAAAACACTCTAAATACAACAAAAATTAGAAAAGATAGTTGGCAGATAATCCAATCTGGTTAAATTTGATGTTAGTATTTTCAACTGTTGCTTTACCTTGATCTATATATTCAACCGTAACAAATGTATGGGTACTAGCCTTAATTTGAGCCCCTAATCCCCAGGCGAAATGATTCTGACCAAAAGGAACATCTCCATCAGCAGAATTTTTTTCATCAAAACGACTCCATGAGTAACCAGCTAAAAGATAAGGTTTCACCCGATAACCGGTTGGAAGCATCATTTTAAGGTAAGCAGCATATTGATGGTTCATCTTAAAATGATCTACAGAAGCATCATCCTCCGTGAACGAACCGTTTTTAAAGCTATGACCGGCCCGGGCTTCAAGAGCAAGATAGGAGTTTAAATTAACCCCAACCTGCAATGATGCAATCCCTATATTCGGTTTAACACCGTCAATATTTACATGCTGTCGGCTGACATTGACACCCACGTAAGGGTGAGGATCTAATTTGAAAGAAGCGGCATGAGCAACCATAGGTAAAGCAATAGCACAAACACCGATGTGCATCAATCCTTTCATTTTTAACATATTATCTCTTCATAAATACAACTTAATGAGGAAATGTAATTTTATGTCAATAAAACTGATAAGTAAAACTATAAATTAAAAACAAATTAAATGAAGTGGAAATAATTACGAAAAACTAAAAACAATAGGATCAATATTTCAATTGGCCATCTCAGCCAATTGAAATCCATTATTCATCTTTCTGTGAACGGGCCAACAACGCCATTGCAGCATCCTGCGCCAGTTTACCCTGATAGAGAACCTGGTAAACCTGCTCAACAATCGGCATCTCAATCTCGTGCTGCTGTGCCAATTGATAAACTTCCTGCGTATTACGGTAGCCTTCGACAACCTGACCAATCTGCGCCTGTGCCTGCTCAATCGAAGAGCCATGCCCTAACGCCAAACCAAACCGACGATTTCGGGACTGATTATCAGTACAGGTGAGCACCAAATCCCCTAACCCAGCCATTCCCATGAAAGTTTCGGGTTTGGCACCTAATGCCAGACCAAGACGCATCATTTCATGAAGGCCACGAGTTATCAAAGCAGTGCGTGCATTCGCGCCAAATCCAAGACCATCAGCAATGCCGGCCCCAATTGCAATCACATTTTTCACCGCACCGCCAAGTTGCACACCAATCATGTCATGATTGGTATACACCCGAAAACTACGTTCACAATGAAGCAGATGCGCCAGATCTTTAACCCATTGCCGGTCATCAGAAGATACAGAAATGGCAGTCGGCAACCCCTTGGCCAGTTCTTTAGCAAAGGTAGGCCCGGAAATCACCGCTAAGGTTCTCTCTGGTCCTAGTATCTGAACCGCCACATCAGAGAGTAATTGCCCAGTATGAGGAGCCAATCCTTTAGTTGCCCATACAACCCGTGCTCTATCGCTCAATAAAGGCTTAATCTGAGTGAGTACATCCGTAAAAGCATAACTTGGAACGACCAACAAAACATCCTGACACAGCATCAGTGTTTTCTCTAAATCATCACACAATTGAAGCGTATCCGGGAAAGGACAATCGGGAAGAAATTCACTATTTTGCCGATCTGCAGCTAATTTAGCCACATGTTCACGTTGATGCCCCCATAAGATGGTCGAATAGCCATTACGGGCCACAGCAATTGCCAGAGCGGTCCCATAGGAACCTGCTCCTAACACGGCAAGGGGGCTATTAATCAAGTCACCCATTAGTGTTGTACTTGACCTTCTTCTTCCACGGCCGCTTGCTCAAGATAATTAGCAAACATCGCGTCAAAGTTAACCGGAGCAAGGTTCAATTGAGGGAATGAACCACGATTAACTAAGCTAGAAACCAGTTCTCGTGCATATGGGAATAAGATATTAGGACAAAACGCATTCACAGCATGTGCCAATTGAGCAGGTTCCATATTACCCAAAGTAAAAATACCGGCTTGTTTCACTTCGCATAAAAAAGCAACTTTTTCATCGTGAGATGCAGTCACTGTCAAAGTTAGTGCAATTTCATATGTATTTTCAGCTAACTCGGCGACATCATTATCCAAATCGACTTTGATTTCCGGTTCCCATTCCTGCTGGAATACCTCAGGAGAATTCGGCGTTTCAAATGAAATATCTTTGGTGTAAATACGCTGAATGGCAAATTCAACTTCCGTATCTTCGGTAGCGGCGTCAGCCATAATAAAAACCCTATTTTATTTGTTAAAAATCGATCCCCGGTTTTTGACCAAGGCAACCAACACGGCTGGAACATCCTGCCGATTTATTTTCATTACTTACGTACTAACGGTAAATTTGCACCAGTCCAGGCACCAATTCCGCCTTGCATGTAATAAACTTCCTGAAACCCTGCCTTTTTAAACAGGCGAGCTGCACCAGATGCTTTATTCCCCAGATCGCAAGCGACAACAACCGGCTTACTGCGATATTTCTCATAATTGGTTAACTTATCTGCCTTCAATTGAGACTCTGGAATATTCACGGCACCGGCAATATGCCCCTTTCGGTATTGCTCACCGGAACGAATATCAAAAATAACAGCATCACGTTTATTAATAAACTGAGTGACCTGTTGGTAAGTGATACTTCTCACCCCAGACAATATCGGCATCAAAAAGGTATAAATAACCGCGCCCAACAACACCACCCATAAAAGGCATAACATCAGATGGAGTTGGATAAATTCTATAATTTGCTGCATTGCCAACAATAATCCTTCGGTTAATCAATCGAACATTTAGAAGCAGCCTATCATAACACTACAAATGTAGTCTCAAAATAGCTGACTATCCGGCCAGAAGTATACACCGAGCATAAAGTAAGATCAGCCGCAGAGATCAGAAACCGTCTCTAAGTTCACAATAAAATGTAGATAATTTTCAATAAACAACCCCAAGATTGATCTGTTTTAAGAATAAACAGGTGACGAGACGTCAAAATGTAGTAAAATTTCATAAAATCTGATCAATTTACTCTTACTAATTACAGGTAATAACTATGTCTGTGCAAAAAAAACCATTAGCGCTGATTATCATGGACGGTTGGGGTTACCGGGCTGATGCCAGTAACAATGCAGTCGCTCAAGCCAATACCCCCGTATTGGATCATCTAGCCAAAACTAAGCCCAATACATTGATTTCTGGTTCAGGATTAGATGTTGGTCTTCCAGACGGACAAATGGGCAACTCAGAAGTCGGCCATACCAATATCGGTGCAGGCCGTGTGGTTTACCAAGATCTGACCCGTATCGATAAAGACATTAGTGAAGGAACTTTCTTCTCTCAACCGGTCTTAAAACCTGCAGTAGACAAAGCAGTGAGTGCAAACAAGGCCGTCCACATTTTAGGTTTGCTTTCCCCAGGTGGCGTTCACAGCCATGAAAATCATATGCTGGCGATGGTAGAACTTGCGGCTAAAGAAGGGGCTAAAAACATCTATGTCCACGCATTTTTAGATGGACGGGATACACCACCTCAAAGTGCACAAGCCTCAATCGATGCTTTTGAAGAAAAATTCAAAGCCCTCGGAGTCGGTCGGTTTGCTTCTTTAATCGGTCGTTATTATGCAATGGATCGTGATAACCGTTGGGAACGTGTTCAGGCAGCCTATGAGTTATTAACCGAAGGTAAATCTGAATTCACAGCTGATAATGCAACAGCCGGTCTTGCGCTTGCCTATGATCGTGATGAAACAGATGAGTTTGTTAAAGCAACCCGCATCGGTGACATCGCTTCGATCAATGACGGAGATACTGTGATCTTTATGAATTTCCGGGCAGACCGTGCACGTGAAATAACCCGAGCCTTCGTTGATACAGACTTTACAGGTTTTACCCGTTCTGTTTCTCCAAAATGCCAATTTATCATGTTGACCCAATATGCAGCAGATATTGACACCCCTTGTGCCTACCCACCTGAAGATCTGGTAAACACACTTGGTGAATGGTTAGAGAAAAAAGGGAAAACACAGCTGCGGATTTCTGAAACGGAAAAATACGCACATGTCACATTCTTCTTCAATGGCGGTAAAGAAACACCATTTGAAGGCGAAGATCGTGAAATTATTCCTTCGCCAAAAGTCGCAACTTACGATCTACAACCAGAAATGAGTTCAAAAGAACTGACTGCCAAAATGGTTGAATCGATCAAAAGTGGTAAATATGACGTCATCATTTGTAACTATCCTAATGGTGATATGGTTGGCCATACCGGTGTTATGGAAGCGGCAATCAAAGCATGTGAAACCGTTGATAGTAGTATTGGCGAAATCGTAGAAGCATTAAAAGAAGTCGGTGGTGAATGTCTGATTACTGCCGATCATGGGAATGCGGAACAAATGGTTGATCCTAAAACAGGTAATATCCATACTGCTCATACGAATCTGCCTGTCCCTTTCATTTATGTCGGGCGTGACGCAACCATGAAAGAAAATGGTCGATTAAGTGATATTGCTCCAACCATGCTGACATTACTCGGTGAAGAAATTCCTGCCGAAATGACTGGTCACCCTCTAGTGGTTTTGAAATAATGCGTCTATGACGTATTTTTTCTTCAGATTATTTAAACTGATAAGTGTCAGCCTATTTGCTGGCACTTTTCTATTCAACTATGCCAAGGCCGACGACGTCAGCCCCGCACAGCTACATGCGGTTATTAAAGAGTTAAATAAAACACATCATGCAACAGCCCAGGCAAAAGCCCTGCTGACTCGTTTGCAACAACAGCTCAGACATGACGAATTATCAATATCCAGACAACGCCGGGCCATCTCAAATACAGTCTCTAAAGTAACTGCAACACAACAACAGCTCCGCAAACTAAAAGGCAAAGCACAAACATTACAAGTACAGCAAAAGCAGCAACAGGGATTGCTCAAAAAACAAGTGGAAGCAGCTTATGTCATGGGAAAAGGCAGCTACCTTAAAATGTTGCTTAAGCAGCGAGAATCAAGTCACCTGGAACAAATGCTTGGCTATTATCATTATCTCAATTTAGCGCGTTTAAACGAAATTACGTCACTTAAAGAAACCGATAAGAAGATCAAATCGAATCAACAGCGCCAGCAGCAGCAGCTGACATCACTCACTCAATTATTAAACCAACAAAAACTTCATCAGAAAAAATTGGCCGTGCAAATGGCTAAACGCAGGTTAACCGTCAAACAAACCAACCTGTTGCTGTCTAATAATCAACTTAAAACTCAGCAATTAAATGATGCAAGACAGTATCTGAAAAGACAATTAACTCATCAGGTCTTAGCTAATATTCGACTAGGCGGGTTGTCACATCATAGTTTAAACTGGCCTGTCAAAGGGAAAATCATTCATGACTACAGAACATATCAGTTTGGAGGCACCCGATGGGATGGTGTGGTCATCAAAGCCCCGCAGGGAACGCCTGTAAAAGCAGTTGCAAACGGACAAGTGGTCTTTGCGGATTGGCTAAGAGGCTATGGACTAGTCATCGTTTTAAATCATGGAAAACATTACATGACTCTCTATGGTTTCAACCAAACACTGCTTCATAAAGTAGGAGACAAAGTCCTTAAAGGTGAAACAATTGCGACGGTCGGAAATACCGGAGGACGACCTCAGTATTCACTGTTTTTCCAGATTAGATATCGTTCATCAGTTGAAAATCCACACCGATTCATTCGTTAGAATCAGGTTGTGTCTGGATTTCTAATTCAGTCAATATGGCTATGGCCTGCTCTCTATTCTGTCCACACACCCAATCACTAAACTGAAATTGATGACAGACAAGAGGGCGTTCACGCTGGCCAAACAAACGACATAGGTTGCGTCCATCCAGAATACACACAGCGAACGCCAGCCGGTTTGCCATCAAGCATACCAGGAATGGAAGATGTAATGCTTGGTGCTATACAACAAGCGCCACATCCTGCCCGACACGATTTTGAATCAGACATCAAACCTCCCATTCCATACAGAACTAAAGCACTAAGGAGCGCTTGTTCCACAGAGTTTTAAATCAATGGCTCATAATTGACGATGTGTCGAGTGAATACGACGAACCCGACCTGATAATCCGTCAACCAATAACGTCTCAGTATGCCATTTCTGACCATGATGACGAATACCAGCAAGTAAATCACCCGCGGTCACACCAGTTGCTGAAAATACAACCCGGTCATTTTTAACAAGACGCTCCAATGGTAGAACGCTTTCAACAGGTACTCCGACGTTTAAACACCGTTCGATTTCATGTTCACCAATAGCTCTGTTCTCATCTGTGTCACCCTTCACTTGATGACGAGCTAACAGGCGGGCTTGCATATCCCCTCCCAAAGCACGAACAACGGCAGCAGATACCACACCTTCAGGAGCACCACCAATGCAATACATCACATCAATATTTCTCTCAGGCAGGCACGTTAAAACAGAGGCTGCAACATCACCATCAGGAATAGCAAAAACCCGAATTCCCAGATCTTGTAATTGATGAATCAAATCTTGATGGCGTGGTTTTGCCAGAGTAATCAATGATAATTCATTCAGAGGCTTTCCTTTAGCTTGAGCAATGGCTTTTAAGTTATCAAGCAGGGGTAAATTAAGATCAATCACCCCTTTTGCACTTGGACCAACAACCAGCTTCTCCATATACATATCAGGTGCTTTTAGAAAAGCTCCTTTTTCGCCTACTGCTAATACAGCCAGCGCATTACCCTGGCCCATTGCTGTCATTCGGGTTCCATCAATCGGGTCAACCGCAATATCGACCCCAACACCGCCACAACCGACTCGTTCACCGATATATAGCATCGGAGCCTCATCAATTTCGCCTTCCCCAATGACAATTTCACCATCGATAGCTAACTGCCCCAGAGATTGACGCATGGCTTCAACAGCCGCATTATCTGCTGCATTTTTATCACCACGGCCTAACCATTTGAACCCGGCTAAAGCCGCAGCTTCAGTCACTTCGGCAAACCGAAAGACAACATCTTGATTCATCCATTTCATCCTAAGTTGAACAACTGCCCTTATTTTCGCATTGTTCTCTCAAACTGTTAACGAATTACATCAAAATCTACAAAAGTTTCTCTATCACAGCCTTTTAATTCCACTCTGCCACGAAAATTTTCGATTAATCCTTAACTTTGAAGATGATTTTTTAAAAATGACGAAGCCTGCTCTATTGCGTCAATCGCAGCATGAAAAATACCAGCCATCTCAATAAATCCATGGATCATCCCCGAAACTTCTACATAATCTGCTTTATTTCCAGCGTCTTTAAGCGCTCTTGCATAGTGCTTTGAATCATCCAACAGTACATCGCAATCCCCAACGATAAATAAAGCAGGTGGCAACCCTTGCAAATTAGAATTTTGTAACGGAGAAACTCTCGGATCATAAGCATCAAAACCAGAAAGATAAGTCTGTGAAGCAAAATGAATCGCTTCAAGAGGTAATGGAGGTATTGCGCCATTCTCCTGACGAGATTGAAAACTGTCGCTTTCAGGTGTCAAATCAGTCGCCGGATAGAACAATACCTGAGCTTTAAGCTGAATATGGCTATCTCTAAGCTGTTGGCAGGCTATTGCTGCTAAATTTCCTCCGGCACTATCTCCGGCAATCGCAATTTTCTGTTTATTTAAACCCAACTCTTTAGCACAACCATAAAGCCAAAATATTGCGGCAATCACATCATCACTCGCCGCAAGGGCTGGATGTTCAGGAGCTAACCGATAGTCAACGGCAACGACAGCACAACCACTACAATGTGCTAATCTTCGACAAATTTTATCATGGGAATCAAGATCACCCCACATCCATCCACCGCCATGCAAGTAGACAATGACAGGAATATCGCCTGAATGCTCAATTTTAGAACGGTAAATTCTAATGGGAATAAGACCTGCCGGCCCCTTAGCATGCAGATCTTCAACTAGCTCAATAGCGACAGACTCTCCCCCTAAATTTTCTCCAACCTGACGATAAGCATTACGTGCATCATTAGGAGACATTTTCCCAAGTTTGGGCAAATCATTCGGCCCCATACTGTTAAAGAAATCCTGAACTGGCTTTGCTAATCTGGAAAATTCTGATCTGTTCATAATGAAAATCTCATGCTAGTAAAAGGAGAATAAGAAATACTACTTCAACTAATCACAATAGTGATTATCCCCACACAAGTCGATTAATTTTTAATCAAACCAGTCTCAGGATACGAATAATCAACGATTATTTAGCTAAATAAAGCAGAAATTTTAACATGCGCTATAAGCATATAAGAGTGTGAACTGCACAGATATGCCTTTAGAGAAAAGAAAAATAAGAAGATACTTCAACCATCTTAAATCATTCGAGAAAACAGCTATCCTTTTTTAGAATGCTTCTTACCGTAACCACGAGCTTTAAGTGAACGCCCCCATTGATCTTGCCAAGCATCCAGTCCACTGCGAGCATTACCGGCAATCAAACATGCTGCAAAACTCGGGCTGGAAAACTGGTAATCTCTTAAAAACTCATATCGATCAGAATTCTCGACTAATACATGCTCAAGAAGTAATTGATCACGTAATTGACGTACAGCAGGTCGCATCGATTCAGTCAAACCGAGGTTCGCCGTTGAACCTTTAACAACCATAAACCCAGGCCGCGTTTTGCTACCAACAGGATAACCAAACGCTTTCGCTGATTTCACTTCAAATTGAAAATCAGCTTTGGTTTTATCTTGTGGATCATCCTCAGACAACAAACTCTGCAAAGCCAGTAATTGTTGATACATGGATATAGGAATAATGGCAGCCTGACGGTGCCCTTGAGCATCGATGATAAAACTAACCTGACTTTTATCGAATTCCTTATCCATCCAATTTTCCAAAACCGTCAAAAATTTTAGTATAAAGAATGTTCATTCATTTGGGTAGATTCTTTCTCTGCATCAACGGGGGCATTTTCTGATACACTCGCAGAATAGAAAATCCAAGTATAAAGATCAGCAAAACCTTGGGTCATTTCCTTTTAAAAAGAACCCGTACAAAATTTCTAAAGATAAAGCCAACAACGCTATAGATACAACAAAACCCTATCGATCCGACAGGGCTTTATTTCAATAATAAGCAATATAAAGTATTGCGTTACTCTAAACCAATTTCACAAACTACCAACGATTATAACTGCATCGTCGAGCGTAATTTTTTTAATGCATTCTTTTCTAACTGACGAACCCTCTCGGCCGACACCTGATATTCATCAGCCAACTCTTGCAATGTTGCTTTATCTTCATCCAGCCAGCGCCTGACGATAATATGCCGACAACGATCATCTAATATATTCAGCGCAGCCGCTAGTCGATTAGATGCATGATTCTCCCAGTTATCCTGCTCAACGGCTCTTGCTATATCAGACGTTTTATCTTCAAGATACTGGACAGGAGCAAAATTACCTTCCTGTTCATCGTCATTCCTCAAATCAAATGCATGATCCTGAGCAGCCATTCTGGATTCCATCTCGGTCACTTCACGTGTTGACACACCCAGCGCACTTGCAACCGTTGCAATTTCATCCTGACTAAACCAACCAAGACGTTTTTTCGACTTACGTAAATTAAAGAATAATTTACGCTGCGCTTTTGTCGTTGCAATCTTAACAACACGCCAATTCCGTAATACATACTCATGTATTTCAGCTTTAATCCAGTGAACAGCAAACGAAACCAAACGGACACCATGATGCGGGTCAAAACGTTTAACCGCTTTCATCAATCCGATATTACCTTCCTGAATCAAATCTGACTGCGGCAGCCCATATCCTGAGTAATTCTTAGCAATATGCACGACAAAACGTAAGTGCGACATAACCAGCTGACGAGCAGCTTTTAAATCACCGTGTTCCCACCAACGAAGTGCTAACGCCTTTTCTTCCTCTTCTGTTAACATTTTAATCCTGTTAACAGTCTGAATATAAGCTTCGATGCTCCCTTGAGGAACCAAAGCGGTAGACGCTAAATTATCGCTCATCATATAACCTCAACATAATGCCGTTAGTTGCACAAACAACCTTAATTTCAGTCTATCACGCAGCCTAAAAATTTCCAACCACACACTCAACACACCCAGCCTGAAAAGATGATATGTTGATAGACTACTACAAACGATAAATGTTCCCCTGAAACACGAAACCATGCAATAAAATATGTGCATGGCTTCTATTTTTAACATTAATTAACGGGCCAGCCAGCCACCATCAACAGCAATAGTATAGCCATTAATATAGCTTGCAGCTTCAGAAGCTAAGAAAACAGCTGGTGCAGCAACGTCTTGAGGTGTTCCCCAACGACCGGCAGGAATACGGTCAAGAATTTCATGAGAACGTTGTTCATCCGCTCTTAATGCTTGGGTATTATTAGTTGCCATATAACCTGGGGCAATAGCATTCACATTGATATTATATTTTGCCCACTCATTGGCCAATAAACGAGTAACCCCCATCACGGCACTTTTTGACGCAGTATAAGAAGGAACCCGGATGCCACCTTGATATGACAACATAGATGCAATATTGATAATTTTACCGCCGAGCCCTTGTTTAACAAACTGCTTAGCGACGGTCTGAGACATGAAGAACAATGCTTTAATATTAAGATTCATCACATCATCCCAATCTTTCTCAGTAAATTTGAGAGCATCTTGTCGACGAATAATCCCGGCATTGTTTACTAAAATATCAATTTCTTCAAATTCAGATAAAATCTTATCCATATGGCAGTCAAATTGATCAATTTCAGCGACATTGGCTCGAATGTCTAAAAATTTATGTCCGCCTTCTTCCATTTTTGCAATGGTATCGGTTGGTTCAACGATATTAATCCCGGCAATAGAACAACCTGCTTCGGCTAGTCCAAGAGCCATCCCTTGTCCTAATCCGGTGTCGCAACCAGTCACGATTGCAACCTTACCGGTCAAATCAAACTTATCCAGAATCATGATTAATCCCCTTCATAAAACATTGGACGCCCACTTAGCGTCATTTATGAAACTAATATAGCTTTTTAAAACCATCATTTCAATGAATATGAAATATTGTTTTATTTTTAAATAAGGTTGGCGAGCTAAATCACATATTTTAATGTATCTGACACATAATTAGTCAGGATTGCTAAAATCATGTTTTATAAAATTTGAAAAATAACGTACCCTGATCGATTTAATCAATACAAATATAAAAAAGGTAATCACTATGGGAGTGATCAAGCAAATCGAGTCTGTTTCATCAGTACTCAAAGTTTTTGGCATCCTTCAAGCGCTAGGCGAGCAAAAAGAAATCGGCATCACCGAGATAGCACAACGTCTGATGATGTCAAAAAGCACTGTCTACCGTTTCTTACAAACTATGAAATCGGCAGGCTATGTTTCACAAGAAGGTGATAGTGAAAAATACGCACTGACACTCAAACTATTTGAGCTGGGTTCAAAAGCCCTTGAGCATGTCGATCTCATCGCTTTAGCTGACCGCCAAATGCGTAAAATTGCAGAAAAAACCGGTGAAGCGCTCCATCTGGGTGCCCTGGATGAAGATTCTATCATCTATATTCATAAAATTGACTCTAGTTATAATTTACGGATGCATTCCCGGATCGGCCGTCGTAACCCACTATATAGTACAGGGATAGGTAAAGTACTACTTGCATACCGGGATGAACAATTTGTTCGCAATACACTCAAAAATGTTGAATTTATTGCTCATACTGAAAACACGCTGTCCAATATCGACCAGCTTCTGGCTGAATTAGCCACGGTCCGTGAACAGACTGTTGGAGAAGACTGCGAAGAACAAGAAGAGGGGTTGCGGTGTCTGGCTGTTCCTGTATTTGATCGTTTTGGAACCGTCATCGCCGGTCTGAGTATCTCATTCCCGACAATTCGCTTTGAAGAAAAACGACGGGATGAATATGTCGAAATGCTACAATCATCTGCAGCAGTTTTATCTGAACAACTCGGTTATCACAATTATCCAAAACATTTCACCGGGAATGTTGCTTAACCGATAAAAAATAGAAAACTGGCTGTTTGTCGGTTTTCTCTTTAGCCTCAACACAGAATAAGTCGCCACAACTAAATTACGATATATTCATAGTGCTTCAAAGCTATTTTCTGGAATGAAACTTAACAAGTTAGATCAATCGGCCCAGACAAATCACAAGACGAATTTAAATGAACCAACAAGGCACCGTTTTCTGCAAAAAACACAAGTTTATACTAAACAATAAAAAACCCGACAATGCAGCGCACTATCGGGCCTACTCTTCATCCTGATAATCACAATAAATCATGAAATGTCAGGCTCAAACGTAATGTACGTTTATTTAGCAAACTTACCAAAACGTTTGTTAAAGCGATCAACACGTCCACCGGTATCAACAACACGTTGTTTACCAGTATAGAATGGATGGCATTTATCACATACATCTAAAGTAATGTTACCAGCACGAGTTGAACGAGTTTTAATCACATTACCACAAGAGCAGGTCGCTACCAGCTCTGCATATTCTGGGTGAATTCCAGATTTCATGGGAAACCTCACTGTCAGGCCATGTCGCTATCCAGCCCGAAGCCAGACACCACATGAATTATACAAAAATATTCAGGCGCGCATCTTAGCCCATCAGCCCCATACAGGCAACGATTATTCACAATATAACAGATGTTTTTTCGCCGTTTCATCTCTATGGAAAACTGGCACTAACGAATAATGATGATTAAACTACGTTTTCTGCAACAAGCCATAGACGAATGAGGGAGCGCCTTTAAATGAAACTGGTCCGAGTGACAATGGCCACTCATTTACGTCGTGATTTTGATTATATCTTACCTGATACAATCGCAACTCCTGCGCTTGGTGCTCGTGTCAGAGTCCCATTCGGGACCCGAAATATGATTGCAATTGTTATCGGGTTTCCAGAAGAGACAACTATTGCCCCTGAAAAATTACGACCGGTTAGCGAAGTCCTCGATCAACATGCGCTATTTGATAATAAATTAGATCAATTATTGAAATGGGCCTCCAACTATTATCACTATAATTTAGGCGATGTTTATTTTCAGATGTTACCTGCCTTACTTCGCCAGGGAGAACCCGACCAACACAGGCCAGCTAAAGGGTGGCATATTACCGAATCCGGCAAAGAACGTTTAGCACAATTAAACCAGAGTACCAAAGCTCCCAAACAACGAGTTGCACTTAAACTACTCGAAAAATCCAAAGCACCTTTCCCTCATCACGAATGGGAAGTTCATAATATTTCAACAGCTATGTTGAGAAACCTTCGTCAACAAGACTGGATACGGGAAACGACCATTTCACCAGAACCCGTTGACTGGCGAAAAAACTTCGGGCTAAAGCAAGAGCCACCGAAACTCAACCAACAACAAGCCATCGCCGTTGCAGCCATTACACACCGGAGTCAACCGTTTACAGCCTACCTTCTTGAAGGCGTTACCGGTTCTGGGAAAACTGAAGTCTATTTACAAGTGTTGGAACCCATCTTAAACGCCGGCAGACAAGCTTTAATTCTCGTTCCTGAAATTGGTTTGACACCTCAGACCATCGCTCGCTTTCGCCAACGCTTTAATGCACCAATTGCCGTATTACATTCAGCACTTAATGACCGACAACGATTAGATGCGTGGCTCGATGCCCGCACTGGTGAAGCAGCCATTATCATTGGAACCCGCTCTGCACTATTCACTCCCCTTAAGAATCCAGGGATTATTATTATCGATGAGGAACATGATCCATCATTAAAACAACAGGATACTTTTCGTTATCATGCAAGAGATGTCGCTTTAATGCGGGCCAAGCTCCAATCTATTCCCATTGTTCTTGGCACTGCAACCCCAAGCCTGGAAACCCTGCAAAATGCACTAAGTAACCGCTATCAGCATCTTCGTTTAACCCAGAGAGCAGGCAATGCCCAACCAGCCCAATGTGAATTAATCGATATCCGCCATCAACCGCTTCGTTCAGGACTTTGTTCACAATTGATCGAATCAATCAGGCACACTCTCGAACAGGGACAACAGGTCATGTTGTTCCTCAATCGCCGTGGATACGCCCCGGCCATGTTATGTCATGAATGTGGAGAAGTCATTGAATGCCCCCGCTGTGAACGATTTTACACATACCATCAAAACCCAGCCCATTTGGCCTGTCACCATTGCGGAAGTCAGCGAGCGATTCCCAAGCAATGTCATCACTGTGGTTCAACCGAGCTGGTAACAACCGGAATCGGTACCGAACAACTCGAACAACAAATCAGCGAATTATTCCCAGACCATTCAGTCGCCAGAATCGACAGAGACAGCACCCGGACTAAAGGCTCATTAGATCGGCTATTAAACGCCATTCAAAATCAACACCACCACATCCTAATCGGTACGCAAATGTTGGCCAAGGGACATCATTTCCCTAACGTGACACTGGTTGCCATTATTGATATTGATAATGCGCTTTTCAGTAGTGATTTTCGCGCTGCTGAACGGTTAGCCCAACTGTTCATTCAAGTTTCAGGTCGGGCCGGACGGGCAAACTTACCCGGAAAAGTATTATTACAAACTCATCACCCAGAACATGAACTGCTTCAAGATCTGGTCAATAACGGTTATGAACATTTCGCTAAATTTGCACTCAAAGAACGTCAACTCACCCAACTTCCGCCATTTTGCCATCAGGTATTAATTCGGTTTGAAGGAAACGATTTACAAAAATTAAAACAGTTCGCCGGAGAACTTGAACATCAGGGCAATCAATATAACCATGAACATCGTTGTTTTGTATTTCCCGTAATTGAATCCCCAATCCCCAAACGCGCAGGAAAAATAAGGATGCAGCAACTCTTACAGGCCTCCCACAGGCAACCACTTCATCAATTGATTCATCGCCTGATTACATGGTTAGAAGTAGCGCCAAGTGCCAAACGCATCCGGTGGTCAGTCGATATTGATCCTATAGATATGCTCTAAAAGCGGTTAAGCCTAGATCGTTAAATTTTATTCAGATTAAACGAATTTTACGTCTCAGCGCAGATAATAAACCTCAACTCGGGATAAGAAGTCACAATAAATAACGATTGATTCATGATGTGTCAGTCTTGTTTTCTGATATGGATTAAGATCGAATTCAAGTTTATAAGACTTGGCGAGCTAAATCAGTCAACCATAGCAAAGATCAACATTCCCCGAAACATCTATTCTGTTATAGCAACAAAAAAACACAGCGAAAAACCCAACCAAAGATAAATAGTCTCTAGGGCGTGTTGACGTTTGGCGATGTTTTTGCAGTTTTTTGCTGTTTATTTAGACAAGGCAGGTTCTGTTCCATGTAGTCATCTACACAATCAGGACCTAACGTAGAATAAATGAACAGCAAACGTTGCCCTTTGGATTCATTGAAACGCGTATTGAACTTTGTTGCGGCCTGTTCCCTTAGGAAACTAAGCTTCACAGTCCGCGTCGCGCTCAAAACGCGTTTCATTTGAACAAAATTCAACCACCAAACGTCAACACGCCCTAGAGTTTGTCATCGTTTATCGTTAAAATAACCGGCCTGAATTTCAAACCAAGCTTTACACCACACGGGTACAACCTAACCATGAAAAAGCGTATTAAAGAACTTCTTGAAGAAACGATTCATTTACTCAAGCAGAAAGAACTCCTCCCAGAGGAACTTAATGCGCGCATCATGGTAGATAACAGTCGGGATAAAAGCCACGGAGACCTGGCAACCAATCTGGCTTTAGTCAATGCCAAACCCGCCGGAAAAAATCCACGGGAATTAGCCGAGTTGATTATTCAGAATATTCCCGAATCAACACTCGTTGAAAAAACAGAAATTGCAGGTCCCGGATTTATCAACTTTTACCTGAACAGCAACTGGCTGGCAAACCAGATTGAGCAAATGGCACATTCGAAAACATGTGGTGTCAAAGTCGATCAAAGCCAGACAATTGTTGTTGACTACTCAGCCCCCAATGTAGCCAAAGAGATGCATGTAGGACACATCCGCTCTACAATCATTGGTGATGCTGTAACCCGCACTTTAGAATTTTTAGGGAACCATGTTATCCGAGCCAATCATATCGGAGACTGGGGAACGCAATTCGGTATGTTAATTGCTAATCTGGAGGACGTTGCTAACGAACAAGGCATCGATCCAACACAAATCAGTCTAGCCAATCTGGAAGGTTTCTACCGGGAAGCCAAGCAACGCTACGATAGTGATGAAGCATTTGCTAAACGCTCACGTCATTACGTTGTTCTTCTTCAAGGTGGTGACGAGCATTGTCATAGGCTATGGCGTAAGCTCGTCGACATCACCTTAAATCATAATCAGAAAACCTATGACCGGATGAATGTTTCTCTGAGTAAAAAGGATGTCATGGGAGAAAGCCTCTATAATGACATGCTCCCGGGAATCGTTGATGATCTGATCAAAAAAAGCATTGCAGTTGAAAACAATGGCGCAATTGTGGTCTTTATGCCAGAGTTTAAAAATAAAGATGGCGAACCAATGGGTGTCATCGTACGCAAAAAAGACGGTGGCTATCTTTATACTACAACTGATATTGCCTGTGCTAAATATCGCTACGAAACATTAAAAGCAGAGAGGGTACTCTACTTTATCGACAGTCGACAACATCAACATCTGATGCAGGCATGGTCAATTGTCCGTAAAGCTGGTTATGTTCCCGAATCCATTCCACTAGAGCACCATATGTTTGGCATGATGCTTGGTAAAGATGGCCGTCCGTTTAAAACACGCACTGGTGGCACAGTAAAACTAAAAGATTTGCTGGATGAAGCCGAATCACGGGCAGAAAAACTACTGACCCAGAGAAATTCAACACTTGAACTCGAAGAACAGCAAAACGTAGCCAGTACAATTGCCATTGCAGCCGTTAAATATGCAGACCTGTCAAAAAGCCGAACCACTGACTATATCTTTGACTGGGATAATATGTTGGCTTTTAACGGAAATACAGCTCCTTATCTGCAATATGCTTATGCTCGCATCTGTGCTATTTTCCGTAAAGCTGGCTTTGATCTTAAAACACATCAAGCGCCTATCTCATTACAACAAGAACAAGAGATAGCGCTCAGCCAACAACTAATCCAGTTTAATGATGTCGTCCATCTAGTTGCAGAAAAAGGCATGCCGCATCTGTTGTGTAATTATCTATATACACTGAGCGGAAACTTTATGAGTTTCTATGAAGCATGCCCAATGTTATCGGCTGAGACATCATTAATGAATTCTCGATTACAACTAGCAGCCTTAACAGCAAAAGTTATCAAGCAGGGGCTTGCGCTGCTGGGAATCAAAACTTTAGAGCGGATGTAAACTAATGGCTCGTGATTATGTAGGGCGCAAACCAACCCCCAAAAAACGAAATACAAAAAAAACGCCTCCTAAACGGCGTTTTCCATGGTTGGCAGTCATTATCCTTGTCGTGGTAATTGCAGGCTTTGTCGTGGTTCTTTGGAATGTGAAAAATTCAGCATCCAAACCTGCCCCTTTACCTACGGCTGTGCAACCTCAAACGACTAAACCGGTTACGGTAAAACCATTACCTAAACGCCCTAAAGAGCCTGCATATATTCGCGAGCTTGAAAATAAACAGGTAAAAGTCAAAGTTCCGAAGCGAAAAAAACCTACCCACCAATATCAAATGCAGTGTGCATCGCTTCGTAATCGTCATGATGCAGAA
This sequence comes from Candidatus Celerinatantimonas neptuna, assembly GCA_911810475.1. Classification (NCBI taxonomy): domain Bacteria; kingdom Pseudomonadati; phylum Pseudomonadota; class Gammaproteobacteria; family Celerinatantimonadaceae; genus Celerinatantimonas; species Candidatus Celerinatantimonas neptuna. The sequence goes on along the minus strand of OU461276.1, from coordinate 2,079,788 downwards.
ACTCTCAAGGCAAAAATTGCCTTTACAGGTCTGTCAAGCGAAGTACGAAGGACAGAAGGAAAAAACGGGACCTGGTTCAGAGTCATCCTTGGCCCTTATAAAACACGCCGCTCTGCCGAGAGAGATCTCCACCGGCTTCAACGCAATAATATAAATGGTTGCCAAGTCTGGTATTGGAATTAAATCGAATTATTTTGATGATTTATTCTTATAATTATCATCAAATCCTTCCTGAAGATAATAGACTTAAGCCCCTTGAAGAAAGGGGTCTTCATCCCCATATCTTCATCAATATTTAACGATTATGCATGTTTTAACGATGCAACGGAGAGGTTTATTGTGACTACTATTGTATCCGTACGTCGCGGCAATAAAGTCGTCATCGGTGGCGATGGCCAGGTATCACTGGGCAACACCGTGATGAAAGGAAATGCACGCAAAGTTCGCAGGCTATACAACAATCAGGTTTTAGCCGGATTCGCCGGCGGAACCGCCGATGCCTTCACGTTATTTGAACGTTTTGAAGCAAAACTGGAAATGCATCAGGGACAACTGATGAAAGCCGCTGTAGAACTGGCAAAAGACTGGCGAACAGATCGTGCATTACGTCGTCTGGAAGCTTTACTAGCCGTAGCTGATAAAACTGCCTCTTTGATTATTACGGGTAATGGTGACGTACTTCAGCCAGAGCATGATTTGATTGCCATGGGTTCTGGTGGCCCCTATGCACAGGCCGCAGCCTTGGCATTACTGGAAAATACCGAATTATCTGCCCACGAAATTGTTGAAAAAAGTCTAACAATAGCCGGTGGTATTTGTATCTATACGAATACCAACCAAACTATTGAAGAACTGGATACCAAATAATTACTGATTACAGGATTCTGACATGTCTGAAATGACCCCACGTGAAATTGTATCAGAGCTCGACCGCCATATTGTGGGGCAGGCCGAAGCAAAGCGTGCTGTAGCCATCGCATTACGTAACCGTTGGCGCCGAATGCAACTTGATCCTGAGCTGCGTCAGGAAGTAACCCCTAAAAATATCTTAATGATCGGGCCAACAGGTGTCGGCAAAACAGAAATTGCCAGACGACTAGCTAAACTGGCCAAAGCACCGTTCATTAAAATTGAAGCAACTAAATTTACAGAAGTCGGCTACGTCGGCAAAGAAGTTGATACGATCATCCGTGATCTCACTGATGTCGCGATGAAAATGACCCGTGAACAGGAAATGGGGAAAGTTCGCTTCCGGGCTGAAGAAAACGCAGAAGAACGAATTTTAGATGCTCTGCTCCCTCCGGCAAAAAGTAGTTGGGGCCAGGAAGATGAGGGGGAAAATCATAATCATACTCGCCAGATTTTCCGTAAAAAATTGCGAGAAGATCAGCTCGATGATAAAGAGATTGAGATAGATGTTGCTCTGCCTCAGGTTGGCGTTGAAATCATGGCGCCTCCCGGAATGGAAGAGATGACTAATCAGCTCCAAAATATGTTCCAGAATTTAGGTGGCCAGAACAACACTAAAAAACGCAAGCTAAAAATCAAAGAAGCACTCAAAGTTCTGACAGAAGAAGAAGCGGCTAAGCTGCTCAATCCTGAAGAATTAAAAGAAAAAGCCCTGGCTGCAGTTGAAAACCATGGCATCGTTTTCTTAGATGAAATCGATAAAATCTGTAAACGTGGAAATACTTCAGGCCCAGATGTCAGTCGTGAAGGTGTTCAACGCGATTTACTGCCATTAGTTGAAGGCTCAACAGTTAATACAAAATACGGGATGGTCCGAACTGATCATATTTTATTTATTGCATCTGGCGCATTCCAGGTCGCTAAGCCATCAGATCTCATCCCAGAACTACAGGGGCGACTGCCAATTCGTGTCAACTTAAGTGCATTAACAGCCGAAGACTTTATTCGAATTCTGACAGAACCCAATGCATCATTAACCATACAATATCAGGCATTACTAAAAACCGAAGATGTCAGCATTGAGTTCACTAAAGAAGGTATTGCCCGTATTGCAGACGCAGCATGGCAGGTAAATGAACGCACTGAAAATATCGGGGCTCGCCGTTTACATACAGTCATGGAAAAACTGATGGAAGAAATCAGCTTCAGTGCCACAGAGTATGATAATTCAACCATTACTATCGATGCAGATTATGTCAATAAACACCTGGGCACATTAATCGAAGATGAAGATTTAACCCGCTTTATTTTGTAATTGTAAGTCACAGAAAAACATAATTAAGGGCAAGAGGATCACTCTTGTCCTTTTACTAAGTACTGCTATAACACAAATAATTACGATTCAGAACGAATCTATCCCGCACTAAATCATCTATAAATTATCTTAGCTGAGTATTTACCATCTTTATCAAAACGACAAAATAACCGCATGATATATAAAGTTTTTCATAAGAAAACTAACTAGTTATAATTATAAATTCATCTTTTTTTAGCGCAAAATAACTGAGTAGTTCATATTTTTTCAATTGAAAACGGCCACTTAGGGTTTATACTTGGGCCATTAGTCACTATGAGCAGGATCCCAATAATGGAATACAACACATCGGAACTATGCGATATATATGCAGATACCGTAGATGTCGTTGACCCCATATTTGCCAGCTTCGGCGGTAAATCATCATTCGGTGGAGCGATCGTGACCATAAAATGCTTCGAAGCCAGCGGATTAATCAATCAGACCGTTCAGGAAAACGGTGAAGGGAAAGTCCTGCTAATCGATGGCGGTGGTTCAATGCGTAAGGCACTTGTCGACGAAGCCATTGCTGCAACAGCATTAGATAATAATTGGGAAGGCATTGTTGTCTATGGATGTATTCGTGATGTCGATGCTTTAGAAGATCTGGAAATAGGAATTCAGGCAATGGGAGCAATTCCTGTCGGGGCTGATTTCGAAGATGAAAATGGCGAAATTAATATTCCCGTAAACTTCTCAGGAGTTACCTTCTTACCCGAAGATCATCTCTATGCCGATACCACAGGAATTATTCTTTCTCCTGATCCGCTTGATCTCGATTAACGCAACAGAAATCTGTCGCGTTAATCTGGGCTAGATATATTTAATTGTCGACGTTTGCATTATTCATACGTCCAAGTAAAGATTTTAGTCGGTCCTGCCAGGCTTGTTGTTCCTGATGAAGACGGTTGTTTTCATCACTCAACTGACTGTTTTGTTCTTTTAATTCATCAACTTCCATACGCAGTAATTCAATATTTTCTACTGCTGATTGGATTTTTTTTTCCAGCTCTTCGAGCAATTCAAACGACATAGTTACTCCTATCTAGTAAAATAACCCAAGCCCGTTTAAGCAAGCTTTTTCATTCGGCTATTTTAATTTGACCAATTTCTGCATTAAATCTGTCTGCAATAAAAATAGATATTGCAAAACACTCACTGAACATAAATTCGATAAAACGACCCATCCAAATTTCCAGACCAATCGTTGTATCATTAAAAACTATAGAAGAATAAAGATAGATCAGTAACCTCTCCATACCTGCAAAGATGATAACATCACGACCAAAATCACACGTGCAGCATACCGCTGCATGGACAATGCAACAAGGAGAAAAGCGTGGGTCACTCACCATTCAATGACAATGAAGCATCACAACCTGTTCCAGGGCTGTACCAACATTTCAAAGGGAATAATTACCAGGTCATCAACACGGTACGACATAGTGAAACAGAAGAATTACTGGTTCTCTATCGTCCATGTTATGGGAAAAAAGAATTATGGGTACGTCCATTAAGCTCGTTTAATGAACTGGTCAATCGTAATGGGACAACACAACCACGTTTTAAACTTGTCAAAGCGGATAAATAGCTTTTCCCAGTCCACCTGACCAATTCAAATTAAATCGACTGACTCATATTGCTCGCCGGGCTATCACAATCAGGTCGACCAACTATCTTAGCCGGGACACCAGCCACAGTTGTATGAGCAGGAACTGACTGTAACACAACACTCCCGGCACCGACTTTTGCCCCACATCCGACTTCAATATTGCCCAGGATCTTGGCACCAGCACCAATCATCACCCCTTTGCGAATTTTAGGGTGACGATCACCACTCTCTTTTCCAGTTCCCCCTAGTGTCACCGATTGCAAAATAGAAACTTCGTCTTCAATAATCGCTGTTTCACCAATAACAATACCGGTAGCATGGTCGAACATAATACCCTGACCTATTTGAGCGGCCGGGTGCACATCAACACCAAAGACAACCGAAATCTGATTCTGCAAATAACTGGCTAATGAACGGCGTCCATTAATCCACAGCCAATGAGAAACCCGATAACCCTGCAATGCATGAAAACCTTTCAGATAAAGTAATGGAATCGCATAATCACCCACAGCAGCATCACGCTCGACGACTGCAATGATATCTGCTGCTGCCGCATCAAGAATTTGATTATCGGCTCGGCATGCCTCTTCGATTATTTCACGAAGGACGATCGATTGAACTGTCGTACTATCCAGCTTACTTGCAAGTTGAAAACTCAGCGCAGAACGCAGGCTTTTATGATTTAAAATCGTCGCATGAAAAAAACTCCCAAGCATAGGCTCATCAATTGTCAGTTGCCTGGCCTCTTTTAGGATCTGTTCCCACACCTGCTGACGGGTCATAAATTCATATATCCCTTAATTTACCGATTGAAAATCAAATGATGGTTCATTTCCGATGACTGACAAAGGGTCAAGATGCAATAAAATATCAGCCGTAGGCCAATGGCTAAGTAAACGGCGTTCAACTTCATCGCCAAGGTTATGGGCCTCAATCAACGGTAACTCATCATCCAACTCAATATGAAGTTGAATAAATTTCACCTGGCCGGCCTGACGGGTCCTTAAATCATGAGCACCACGAATACCTGGAGTTTCAAGCGTAATGGACATAATCTGTTGCTTAACCGGCTCATCTAACTCTCGATCCAACAAATGCTGAAATGCATCAAAACCGATTTGCCAGGCCCCCTTAAATATATATAAAGCAATACCAACCGTAAAAATACCGTCGGCCCAATGCCATCCCCAACGTTCTAATAATAACGCGGCAACAACCGCTAAATTCATCAAAATATCAATACTATAATGTAATGAATCAGCCTTTATGACACTATTACTGGTACGGCGTACTACATAGAGCTGATAAGCGACTAAAATGGCTGTTGCCAGGGTCGAAAATAACATAACGACCAAACCAATAGATGATTGTTCTATCGGTCTTGGCTCCCATACAGAAGCCAACCCAGTATACAACAGTATAATGGCGGTACCACAAATAAAAGCGGCCTGTGCAAGCCCTGCGATAGGTTCAACCTTACCATGACCAAACCGATGTTCTTCATCTGGTGGACGAAGTGCATAACGGACTGCAAAAAGGTTGACCAATGAAATACCTATATCCATTAACGAATCAACCTGAGATGCAAGAATACTCACAGCTCCGGTCAAAACATAAGCAACACTTTTGATCACCAATAATAGAAGAGCAATGGAAGTCGCCAGCAATGTCGCCCGTCGAACGAGCTTGTTATATTGATAAGACACAATATTTACCCTAGAATGAACCGCTCTTTAGTATACTCGATATAAGCCTTATAAAGGGATCAGCCTGATATATCAAAAGAATTTGATTATATTATTATGTAAAGGTCGGTAAACCCCCCTCTTCGGCGTCATAAGTTTCGTTAAACTTCTTTCTAAAGATTAAAATGCTGGCTGTCCATATCCTTTGTTCGGTGATAAGAATCAGAACAAGATTCAGATAAGTCAGAAAAAATTGTAATAACATTAACATTCTTCTTTAAGCAATGAGGTGTTAATTTTTTATGCCAGATTTGCTTAACAGACGATGGTCGATATCAACTTTCAGAATACTTTATTGAAAGTGCACGATTTGACTGGTGATAAACAACTAAAGGAAGAATAAGAGAGGACAGCCCATGAAACTGCTGATGATTGACGATGATCAGGAACTCACCGAACTATTAAGTGATCTACTGACTTTGGAAGGATTCGAATTTGAAGCCTGTCACGACAGTCAACTCGGTTTAGAGAAATTGTCCAACCAAAATGACATCGATATGTTGTTACTTGACGTGATGATGCCGGGAAAAAATGGATTTGATATTTTACGGGAATTACGCGCCAATAAATCTGATTTACCCGTTCTCATGTTGACGGCTAAAGGGGATGAATTTGATCGGGTATTCGGGCTTGAACTCGGAGCAGATGATTATTTGCCAAAACCATTTAGCGATCGCGAATTAATGGCCCGGATAAAAGCTGTTTTACGTCGAGCGAATAAACAACGCGCCTCAGAAGGAAATGGCGATGAAAATATAAGCCATGATGATCTCGTCCTTTACCCGAGAAGACAAGAGGTATTGCATCATGGACATCCCATCACTTTAACCAGTACTGAATTTCTTTTATTAGAACAATTTTTGCGTCACCCTGGAGAAATACTAGATAAGGCAGAACTGAATGAAGAGGTATTAGGGAAAAAATTAATGCCTTTCGATCGTAGCCTCGATATGCATGTTAGTAATCTGCGCCGCAAAATCCCAGAGCGTGACGATCAACATCCCCGAATCAAAACAGTCAGAGGAAAAGGTTATCTATGGCTTCAATGGTAAGCCGTCTATGGTATATGGCGAATAGCCTGTTTTTTAAAATATTTTTATCCTTTTGGATTATTGTTTTGCTCACTGTGATTACAGCAATGCTGATTGTTCATTTAGGAACTAAGGATAACTATCCTTTGCCAAACTGGGCGAAAAGAGAACTGCAACATGGCGCTTTTTTCATGAAGTATGGACCGCCACCGCCACCACTGTCCATTATGAAAAACCTTCCACCGCGCCCCTTTCCTCAAATGGAACACAGCCGTTTAATTGTTGTCAATCAACGCGGACAAATCATCAATGCTCCTGTTCTCGGAGATCAACAAAGAGAAGTTCTAAATTTTATTTTTAACGTCAATGACCCTAATCAGCCGAAACTACGCATATTCCATCACAACCAGGTAATCTTTGGACCATGGCCTTTTCATAAAGGTGAACAAGTAAAATTTCTTTATATTGCTTCGCAATTATCTCCATCTCATTTAGATCAGCTTCGCCGTTTTCGGGCACAACCTGAAATATTACTATTTATACTAATAGCTTTCAGCTTAGCCGCCTGCCTGGTACTTGCATGGCATATTTCCCGACCGTTGAAAAAACTCCGCACAGCTGCCAATCGTATTGCAATGGGTGAACTATGCGCTACATTACCAGCTATACAACGCAAAGATGAAATCGGTCAGTTAGCCGAAAGTTTCTCTCATATGGCCCAGACTCTAGCCAACGCAATAACCAATCAACGACGACTCCTCAGTGACATATCCCATGAATTACGTTCACCTCTGACCCGGCTCAATATGGCAGTAGCCCTCAGTTATAAACGTCACGGCCCAAGCAATGAACTGGTGCGGATAGAAAAAGAATCTGTACGGCTAGAAGAGATGATCCGGGCACTACTAGGGTTATCTCGAATGCAGCTTGATGAAAGCCGACTCGAAGATCAAAATTTATCTTCATTATTAGAAGAGCTCAGCAGCGATTGCCAATTTGAAGCTAGTCAGGTTGAGAAAACATTCCGGGTAGAAAACTACGGACCAGAGCATATCCGATGCTATCCGGATGCCTTACTCAGCGCCATCGAAAATCTTTGCCGTAACGCCATCAAATATGCCCAAAAACTCGTTGAACTTAAAATAACCACCAAAGAAAACCAGCTTTATATACAAGTTCAAGATGACGGCCCAGGAATCGATAAAGAAGAACTGGAACAGATCTTCAGACCTTTTTATCGGGCAAGCAAAGCACGCGATCGAGATTCCGGAGGTGTCGGACTTGGATTAGCCATTGCGGATTGGGCAATTCGTCATCACGGCGGAATGATCCGGGCATCAAATAGAACTGATCATTCAGGGTTATGTGTCACAATGACAATCCCTTATATGCCGAATCAAACCAACGAATAATTAAAAAGGCGAATATAATTATTGACCACCGGGGAATCCTTGCTGGCGCCAGGCTTCGTAGCTAATTACAGCGACTGAATTGGAAAGATTAAGACAACGACTTGTCGGTTGCATTGGAATACGAATACGGTTTTCAGGAGCAATAGAAGCCATAACGTCTGGGGTAAGCCCGTGAGTCTCTGCCCCAAATAACAATATATCCCCTTCCTGATATGCAACATCGGTATAAGAATGCGTCCCTTTTGTTGTGCAGGCAAAAATCCGATGTTCTCCCATTTGATGGATAAACTCATCATAGTTAGGATAAATCGTCACATTAACTAAGTCATGATAATCCAACCCGGCTCTCCGAAGTTTCTTTTCATCCAAATCAAACCCCAAAGGTTCAATCAAATGCAACCGGCATCCATTATTCGCTGCAAGACGAATGATATTTCCGCAATTAGGTGCAATTTGCGGTTCAAATAATGCGATGTGGAACACGCTTTATATACCTCATACCTCGTTCATAAAATTGGCAGGCAGTATAGCGCGGAGCCTCCAGACTTAAAATAAATAACGACATTCAATACCCCCAATCTTTTAAAGGAAGGAGGCATGATTGGGCATTATTCAATCACCCTCTGAACTATGAATTTTTTATTGAAGCAGAAGAAGAAATCGTGGCTGAATTTTTAAACCAGTTTTTCCCATACAACGCATAATGGAAAATCAATGTTCCTCCACGGGCAATCATGAAACAAGACAATGCAAGCCACAGCCCATGATTTTCTAAAGAACGAGTCAGCCACCATACTGGGAAAAAGATCAAAAAGGTTGAGATCAACATACCATTACGCATTACCCGCCCCTGAGTCACACCGACATAAACACCATCAAAAATGTAACTCCATACAGCTAATACCGGCATCACCACCAGCCAGGGCAGATAAATTTGAGCACTTTGCCGAATGCTTGGGATACTCGTTAGAAGCGCCACAATATGATCACCAAATAAACCATACATACAAGAAAACAGAATGCTGGCAATACCTCCCAAGAATAGACAATGCATAATACACCGGTGAAATTCATGGCGGTTATTTCGCCCATAAGCATCACCTGCCAGAGCTTCTACAGAAAAAGCAATCCCGTCAAGCGCATATGAAGCAAACATCATAAAATTCATCAATACAGCATTCGTTGCCACAATAACAGTACCCAGCTTTGCACCTTCAAATGTCACAAAACTAAAACAGAGCTGTAAAGACAAGGTCCGCAAAAAAATATCACGATTCAGTCGCAACAGCTCCCACATTTTATCAAGATGAAAAACCGCCCTATGAAAGCTTGGCCATAGATTCTGACCATGTTGTCGCCAAAGCCTTACTAAGAACCAAATACCCAAAAAGGCACCGGCATAATCTGCGATTAAAGAGGCAATGGCAGCTCCGGCAACCCCCCAGTGAAACCCCATCACAAATGTCACATCCAAACTAATATTGATAACATTCATCACAATCAATAGGATCATAGGGAAACGAGCCCGTTTCATCCCTAACAAACATCCCAGCGTTGAATAATGAAGTAATGCAGCCGGAGCCCCCCAGATTCGAATCTGATAATAAACATGTGCATAGTGCGCAACAGTTGAATCAGCTCCAGCTAACTTATCAGCGAGCAACCATATAGGGTATTGTAAAGCAAGCATCACAACCGCTATACCCATACCAAGCAGTGCTGAATTACACCAGATCTGGACGGCATGATGGTAATCCTGACGCCCCATAGACTGAGCAACCATCCCGGTCGTTGACATTCTTAAAAAACCTGCCAACCAGAAAATAAATGAAATAACCGTTGAACCAATCGCAACGCCACCCAAGTAATAGCTATGATCTAAATGCCCAACAACAGCCGTATCCACAAGGCCAAGTAATGGCACTGTAATGTTAGACAGAATCATTGGAACAGATATTGCTGAAATAGCCTTAAAATGGCGACGATCAAAATACATGACAGCTCCCTCTGTATAGCGGCTAATTTACAGCCGCCATCGGCTGCACAGGAAGGAAAGGAAGAGACTAATTATAACCAATCTGAGTTTCGGATAATACCAACGGCTAACCCTTCAATCGTGAGTTCCTCACATGTTAAATCAACCTCAATCGGAGTAAAATCAGTATTCTCAGGATGGAGTAGAACTTTATCATGCTGCATTTCTAATCGTTTTACTGTCACATCATCGCCAACCCGGGCCACAACAACCTGACCGTTATGGACATCCTGGGTTTTATGTACGGCCAATAAATCGCCATCCATAATCCCAATCTCTTTCATACTTTCACCATGAACCCGTAACAGAAAATCTGCGTGAGGATGAAACAAAGCGGGATCAACCGAATAATGAGACTCAATATGTTGCTGTGCCAAGATAGGAGCCCCGGCAGCAACCTGACCAATCAGGGGAAGCCCTTGATCTTCAGGAATCGGGACATTTTCAGAAACAGACGCTTCATCTGAATGAGCAACCAACCTGATCCCACGAGATGCCCCAGGGATCATCTCAATCATCCCTTTACGATTAAGAGCTTTAAGATGTTCCTCCGCTGCATTAGCAGAACGAAATCCCAACTCTTTGGCAATCTCCACACGCGTTGGAGGCATACCCGTTGCCTGAATATGCGATTTAACCAGTTCTAAGACTTGTGTTTGGCGTTTTGTAAGTGCTTTCATAACAGACCTGTGTTTTTATACAGCATCTGTTAGTATATACAGTAGTTGGGGAAGAGCAACTTTTTCTCTGATTTATTGAGATGTTAGCGCAAGTTGTGCGTTCGCTATACAAATCTGCCCAAGTGATATTCCTCCATCATTGGCAGGAACCTGCTGATGGACATATACATCAAAACCATCCAAACGTAATTGCCTATAGAGATTCGAAAGCATGAATTCATTCATAAAAACTCCCCCCGATAGCACCACCTGGGAAACGCCATAATATTTTGAAATCATACTGCTCATCGCACAACTGGCCGTAACTAACGTACTATGAAACCTTCGGGAAATATCTGGAACAGTCCGTCGCTCTTGCTCAATATCACAGACAATCTGTCTTACCATCGGGTGATAATCAAAAACAAACAAACTGCCTTGCTGGTTAATCTGGTAGTCATAACATGGCACCATCGTTTGATCTCGTCCAAGCAATCCCTCTAGCTCAATGGCCGCCTGCGCGTCATATTCAATTCTGGAACGAATCCCAAGCAGTGCCGATATCCCATCAAACAGACGCCCCATACTGGTTGTGCTAAAACTATTTAGATAACGTTTTGCCATACGCTGCAACACATGAATATTCTGGCCAGACAATTCATCAAACAAAGGAAGTTTTAGTTTCAAAAACGAATCACCATAGGTTTCCATCAGCAAGCTCACAGCGACCCGGTACGGCTCTTCAACGGCCTTATCACCACCAATTAATTGAAACGGTTTAATCGTACCGACACGTTCAGCATGCACATAATCTCCCAACAAAAATTCCCCACCCCAAATTGTGCCATCCGAACCATAACCGGTTCCATCAAAAACAATACCAATAGTCGGGCCACTGAGCTGGTTTTCGGCCATACATGACGCCATATGTGCATGATGATGCTGCACTTTGTAGATGGGTAATTTTGAGCGCTCCTCAACAAATTGAGTCGACCTGAATTGTGGATGTAAATCAACCGCCCAAGCACTTGGCTGTATATCCAGCAATGAAGACAGTTTTTTTGCACACTCTTGATGAGCATCAAAAACCTGGTCATTTTTCAGATCACCAATATGCTGGCTCAGATACACATGATGTCCCTTTGACAAAGCCAGTGTATTTTTGAGCTCACTACCGGCTGCAATTACCGGCGCCAGCGCCTGTTGAAACATGACAGGCGCTGGCGCATAACCTCTCGAACGCCGTATAAATGACAGAACCGGCGCTGACAGCCCCTCTAACTCAGTCAGTTTAATCACGGAATCATCAACCCGGGTATGAATATCCCGATTATGTAACAAATAAGCATCCGCAATATCTTGTAACTCGTCTATCGCCCGTTGATTCTCATAAACAATCGGTTGCCCCCGGCGATTTGCACTCGTCATGACAAGCGTATGAAGCAGCCCATCATCCAGCAGAAGATGATGCACAGGGGAAGAAGCTAGCATGATCCCTAAAGAAGGGTTTAAAGGGGCAATCGCATCAGATAACGCACAATCCGATTTTTTCTTCAACACCACGATGGGGGCTTTAGACGATGTTAATAACCGCTCTTCGTCTATACTGATCTCGCAGTATTGCCGGGCCACATCGATATTTCGCACCATCAGAGCAAAAGGTTTATTTCCCCGCTGTTTACGCTGTCGTAACCGGTTCACAGCCTGGCTGTCTGACGCATTAACACACAAGTGAAAACCTCCGACTGACTTCACCGCAACAATCGCCCCGGCTCGTAATAGATGGCAACACTGTGCGATTGGCTCATCATTAAGCTTCTGTCCGGCTTCATCGCAGAGCCACACCTTTGGGCCACACGCATCACAAGCATTGGGTTGAGCATGAAAACGCCGATCAGAAGGATCGCTATACTCATTAGCGCAGCTTGAACACATTGAAAATTCCGACATGGTCGTTTGCACCCGGTCATAGGGCATATCCTTAATGATCGAAAAACGAGGCCCGCAATTCGTACAGTTGATAAACGGATAGTGATATCGCCGATCAGTCGGATCAAATAATTCACGCAAACAATCATCGCAGACATACGCATCGGGGGGGATAAGCGTCAATGTATCTGCATTTTTTTCGCTCGCAATAATCTTAAACTCAGAAAAGGATATCTCTGAATGACCTTGTATTTCTTCAACTTGCGAAATCATCGCCATAGCCGGGATATCATGAACAAGTTGAGATTTAAATTGATGAAAATCGTCTAACTCACCCTGAACCTCAATCAAAACACCATGAGAATCATTATTCACCCATCCCGTCAGGTGATTAGCAACCGCAATCCGATGAACAAAAGGCCTGAAACCAACCCCCTGAACAATGCCGTTTACTCGTAATCTTTTTTGTATTCTCATAGATTATTAATAGAAGGTCGAACAATAGTTATCTTAAGCGAAAAAGGTAAGCTGAACGCACATCATAACACCAAATGGAATATAAATACCGCTTGTTCACAGCCCAATCATAGGAACTCAAAAACACAATGATGGCAAGGTCCTAAAAACGTTCCTCAACCATTTCTTATCTTAGCAGGCAAACAAGAATTACTTTTTAAGTAATCAATAATGGTTTGAAGATCTAAAACCGTCGCACAATATCTCGACAATAAAGTGAGTGTACGCTTTTTATTTTCCGGATAAAGGGAATACATTCCATCTCGAGCAATCCATACATTATATCCATGAAAATATGCATCGGCCGCAGTAGCCTGAATACAGCTTTGCATTTGAAATCCAGCGACAACTATTGTATCAACTAGCAACAATTTCAAAATAGGATCAAGTAATGTCTGATAAAAACCACTCTCTTTACTCCTACAAACAACGATATCAGACCCACAAACAAATTCACGAATGAGCTCAGGATCCACAGCTTTGCTCGACACGGGTAATGGTCGGTCTTTAATAAACCTGGTGCAAAGAGGATAGTCAATATATTTTAAATGAATAATAGCATGCCCCATCTCTCTCATTTGTTGTAAAAATAAAGGAAAGTCCTCTTTAAATTTTTCAATTATGTTAAAAGATACGATGTTCTCTTGGATACGTGTATATTGAAGATTATTGGTTAAAACAGCTACTTTCCCATAATATCTCCTTTTCACTTATCTCAATATAAATTACTCAGAAAAATAAAAGTCATCCATCATTATCTCAATCGGAAAAGAAGTGATTTCTTTTCAATATCAATCAAACTATTTCTTTCCCTGAGAAGTAATTCTTTATTCCGATTTGCTAAGATTATTTTTAAAGGACATGTATATAAATCGATAGTCTTATCTAAATAGTCTCCAGTTCCCCGATACCAGATCGAATCAAAATATGAATCTAATGATGTAATTAAATGATTATTTTTAATTATTTCAATCATCCCTTCTTTAGATGATATATAAAAATGGATTAAAAATTTTTTATCTAAATGAAGCTGTTGCTTTGATTTCTGTTCAAATAATCTCTGATCAATACATGCATCGATTAACAATTCTATTTGAGACCAGGGAGCACATTTTTGAACAATACTCGGAATATTCCCTCCATGTAGCCGGGCACCTATCTCAACTAAACAGGGTTCATTATCAGTGAGCATTATCTCTCTATGCCCAGCTCCTTGGAAAATACCAACGGCTTTAATGACCTCATTATTATATGCAATCAATTTTTGGGAAATAGGAGAAGATAAATCAATAGCTCGTATAGCTCGATAAACAAAATCAGCACCGTTTGCCCGCTCTTTCTCATAAGAAAATACATTACAAGTAACGGTTTTCCCATTCAAGGTCACTGTATCAACAACATATTCGTCACCGGTTAAAAATTCCTGAACCAGCACTTCATTATTAGCTTCTTCTAATTTATTTCTGTGATTTAATCATTGTATTGCATGCTTCTTCAACCTGAACAATAGAATTACATATAAACACACTATCCGTACCCGCTGAACGTAATGGTTTAATTACAACAGGAAACTCTTTTTGATTAATCCAACTAACAGCATCTTGAGTTACACTAAAAACCTTTTGCCACGCAGCTTTCAACCCTCTACGACGAACAGCTTCAATCATTTGATACTTATCCCGGCGAAGGCGACTTGTTTTAGGATTATTTCCTGGCAAGCCTAATCGCTCAGCAATCGTATCTGCTAGAAAAACACTAGTCTCCAAACATGAAATAACAACTGTTATTGGAACATCGCTAAGTGTACTTAACACTTCTTCAATATTATTTTTATATCTTATCTCAAATAAAAAATCATCTGGTTGATAAGATGATGCAAATACTTCAGGGATTTTAATCCTAGATATTAATGATATACAGTCATATCCCCTTTTATCAAACTCTTTTGCAAGAACAGAACTTGTTGAACAGGGATCAACTAGAATAATGCATGGCCTGATATATTTATTAATCCTGTTCATATAATTCTCATTTCTATAAAGATTATAATATACTATTTTACGACTTTAGATCTTAACTTAGCTCTTCTATATTGCCTACTTGATGAAAATCCAGATAAAGATGTTGCAAGTTCTAGATTTTTCCCTTGCTCCATGTACTGTGAAACTAATATTAGCTTTATATGTTCATGATAATCTTTAACACTAATATTCAAATACTGTTTAAATATTCGAGATAAATGCCTTGAACTTACATGAACCTCTGATGATACTTTCTCTAATGTCCAATATTCCCGGGGATTAGATACAATCAGATCTTGAGCTCGATGAATAATAGGATGATGATGATATCTATATTTAAGCCAGGGAGAATTTTGACTATCACTACCGCTTCTGGGAAGATATACCACCATTTCTCTAGCAACACGAATACAATCTTCCACACCTATAAATTTTCGAACTAACTCTAAAGCCAAATCAATTCCAGACATAATTCCCGCACAAGTATATACACCGCAATCTTCGACAAATAACAAATTATCAATAACTTTAGCTTTTGGAGCAATTTGTTTTAACCGCCCAATAATGGAATGATGGGTTGTACATCGCCTATCATTTAAAAGTCCAGCTTCAGCAGCAAGTACAGCTCCTGAACAGATACATAAAATACTAATATCCCCCCGTTCTACAGATTCCTTTAAACTAGCAATCCAATTTCGAGCAATATTTGCCAAATCATTCCTAAAATCTATAGATGAATCATAAACACCAGGAATAACAAGTAAGCTATTTTTAGGCAAACTTTTAGGAAATGGCTTCAAATCAGTTACCTTCAACCCTAAAGGCATCGTGATATTTTCTTCAGGAGCAATATAAGTTAACCGAAACGCCTCACTTGCAAGCTTAAAGGTTTCCGCTGGCCCAACCATATCTAAAACGAGAATATTCGGTAATACCAAAAAATAAACGTTTCTATTCATGACTACTCATTACTTAGAATTGTTGTATTCTGTATATAATACACTTCATCACCATAATGATGGCATCATTTTAATAAGAAACGTCTTCTAAAAACCTTCTTTAAATAAGATTAATTTTATTGTTCCTCATAATAAAAAAGTCATTAACTAATCATTAATTTCACTAAACAACGATTAAATTATCTCAATACAACGATTAGATAACAACACCAAAAAAGGACAAGAAAAGACCAGAAAAGGACATATCATTGAAAACGGACAGTAAGAGCAATGAGAGCACCGCTATTCCAGCGCTCAGCAAAATGCTCGATCTCCGAGGCTCACGGGTTCGCGAGTCAGACCAAAATAGCCAAAACCATCATCACCCAAGGAGCGATGACCTGTTAGCAGTGAAAGGCAATCAGGACAGACTTGCACAAAGCCGTACGAGCAGACCTTTGCGCAGTATCGACAGTCCCTCTGGCAGGTTGATAAGCACCATGGGCGGGTCGAATCACGCATCTGCTGTCCTCAATGCCGGAAAGCTGGATGGTCAAGCCAGGAAAGAGCTAAAGAGCCCCGTTACGGTGAAAAATTTCCGAGCAGTCAAAGGAAAAGAGCCAGAACTTGAATATAGTGACTACATCAGCTCTAAGGCGTTAATGCCCGAGCAGGCCAGTCAAGAGATCCGTGAACGCAGGCATAAAGTCTATGCACTGGATTTTGGATATCAGTTTGCAGGAGATGCATGTCAAATATACCGAGAAAATGTGGCGGAAAACCTTACCTGTCTGAAACACATGACCTTGAATATGTTGCAAGCGGAATCACCCCAGATCTACGCGCCAATGAAACAGAAACTCTACACGATAAACCCAGAATTTTTGGAGCGAGTATTGCTGGCTGGATTTACATCAACGGTCAAATAATGCACACTCATGCGGATACTCTGGATTCTTGTGTCACAAAACTTGGGGGTTTTTAAGTAAAGAAGTTCTAAAAAGATGAATTTTTGATGAATTGGCGATAAAATAACCGGGTAAGCCTGAAAACTGGACTGAAAAATCACACAGTGGATGAATACTATCGTAATTTTTCGTTTTATAAACATTGAATTGTTTACTTTGCAGTATGTCATCCAGTCAAAGGCGGTGGTAACCGGAGATGGAAAAGCATGCTGATTAAAGGCCAGATTAAAACGTTAGGTCAAAATAATTTAACCATTCACCCCAAAGCAAAAGCCCAGATTATTCGTTGCAGCTCAATCGAATTAAGTGACGGACGAATCATTGATGGGCCACTTCAGATGGATACCACTATCTATGATGCGCTACAGAGTCAGCAAGAACTTGAGATAGCCATTTATCAAGGGGGATTGTTTTTTAAACGGTCTGTACAAAGTGTCCGTTTTTCAAATGGAACCGTCGTTCGCAATCACGATGTTCTTTTCAGGCAATTCTTTACACTCTCGTCTTTAACTGCAATAGCACTCTATCTTGGTAGTTACTTCTATTTTAGCCATCTACTCGATGTAACCAGTGGGCTAAGAGCTGCATTGCTTTCCATTACATTATGGGCTTTGCTCAGTATCTTGGCATGGCTCAGATTTCAACATCGTCGCTATCGATTTCACATAACCCCAGGCCGTTGGTTAAAACAGATGATACACACATGCAGCAAACACTAACACACGACTGAATTCATAGAAAAAAGCTTTTCAGGGCGCTATTCTGGTTAGATGCCAAAAATAATCAGGAGATAATATGGACCTTGGACTACATGGAAAACGTGCATTAGTTTTAGCCTCTTCCCGGGGATTAGGCTTAGGTATCGCCAAACAACTCGCAATGGAAGGCTGCCAAGTTATCATCACAGGCCGCTCACCTGAACTGGCCCAGACCGCACAACAACTGAAAACGCAAACATCATCTGAAGTAATTGCCTGCCCACTGGATCTTAGCAATGCAAACAGCGTCGATATATTAAAAGAAAAAGTGAGTCATCACTTCGGTTCGATAGACATTTTAGTCAATAACTCAGGTGGCCCACGTCCTGGAGCTATTACTGAGTTCAGCCAAAACGACTGGCAAAGCTATTTTGAAATGATGGTACTGAGGATCGTCTCTATCACCAATACATTCATCAATGATATGAGAAAACAGCAATGGGGACGAATACTAACGATTGCATCATCAAGCATTGAACAACCGATCGCAAATCTGGGGCTATCCAATGCACTTCGCTCCACTTTGGTCGGCTGGTCTAAAACTCTCGCTAATGAAGTTGCAGCTGATGGTGTCACCTGTAATATGCTCCTCCCAGGACGAATCCACACCCACCGGGTTGATCAACTCGATAAAATAGCCGCCGAAAATAATCGTTGTCCGATAGAGCAAATCAGAGAACAAGCTGCACGGCAAATTCCGGTACAACGTTATGGCAGTGTTGAAGAATTTGCCGCCACGGCGGCATTTTTCGTAAGCTCACAAGCAAGCTATATCACAGGCAGCCAAATACGGTGTGATGGCGGTTCTATTGCCGGGATTTAACCGGTTTAAGTGAAATAGGTAATGCTTTCTCACCAGGGAGCAGGCTTGATTGCCAGCCACCGCCAAGTGCAGCCACTAATTTAACACTGGTCACTAAACGAGTTTCCACCAGACTTAATAAGCTTTGCTGCTGACTTAAACTGGTCGATTCTGTTGTGGCCACATCCAGATAACTAATCATACCTGATTTGTACTGATTATAAGTCACTCGAGCAGACTCTTCCGCCGCCTTCGCTGCCTGATCACGCGCAAAATACTCCTGCTTTAGAACAGATAACTCAACCATATTATTTTCTACTTCTTCAAAAGCCGATAACACGCTTTGCCGATATGCGGCGACTTTTGCATCATAATTAGCTCTGGCACTGGCAACTTTCGCTTTAGTCGCTCCAAAATCCAGTAGCGTCTCACTAATACTCGGGCCTATCGACCACATTTTCGACGGTAGCGTAAACAGATCAGCCCAGGACGAATTTTGAAACCCACCACTGGCAGACAGTGTCACATCAGGATAATAACCGGCGATCGCAACACCTACAGCCGCATTAGCCGATGCCATATTCCGCTCTGCATACGCAATATCCGGACGTCGCTGTAACAACTCACTAGGAATACCGACCGGGATTTTCGGAAGATAAAAATTCAATGATTTTACAGGTAATGAAAAATTACTGGGGCTACGCCCCATTAACACTGCAATCGCATGTTCATATTGCGCTCGTTGCCAAACCAGATCCAACATCGATGCTGTGGTGGAATGAAGCTGAGTCCGGGCCTGTGCAACATCAGCAGACGTCCCTTTACCCGCTTTATACTGATTTTCAACAACCGCCAGATAATGCCGGTAAACATCAATATTTTTCTTATATAGCCGAATCTTGGCATCAGTCACGCGCAACTGAAAATAATCCTGAGCAAGTTCAGACTGAGCACTCAAAAGAGCATTAGCAAGTTCTGCAGCACTTGCCTGAGCACTGGCTCTCTCTTCTTGTCTGGTCCGCCGTAGCTTACCCCACAGGTCAAGCTCCCAGCTTGCACTGGCCGATGTAGTGTATTGATTTTCTGTCGTCTGCGAACTTAACGATCGTGTTCCACTGGCTGACAAATCAATCGTTGGATACAGATTCGCCCCGGCCTCTTTAGCTAAAGCCCGAGCCTTACGGTACTGAGCTGCATATTGGGCCACATTTTGGTTATTGATCGACACTTTTTCCAACAATAATGACAACACAGGATCTTTATAAATCTGCCACCATGGGCCTTTGTTCACTTGATCCATTGGTTTCGCCTGCTGCCAGCCTTTCGTTCCCTTATAATGAGCTGTCACAGGCACCGACGGACGATGATAATCAGGGCCAACAGCACAACCGGCTAATAATATCGTCATCAACGTCATGCTGATCATGTTGATTCGCATATCGATCATATTTTCTATTCACCTTGCTGGAATGATCGTTCAACCGCATGCTCTTTGCGAAGACATCGTCGCCATAAGCGTCGTCCCCACCGACTAAAGCGGTCCATATAAACATATACCACCGGCGTGGTATATAACGTGAGGATCTGGCTAATAACCAGCCCTCCACAAATTGCAATCCCTAACGGTCGCCGCAAATTAGCATCCCCCCCGCTATCCAGAGCAATGGGTAATGCTCCAAAAAAAGCAGCCAGCGATGTCATCAAGATAGGCCTAAACCGTTTAAGACAAGCTTCAAAAATTGCCTGTTCGGGAAGTAATCCTTTGTTCCTTTGCGCATCCAGAGCAAAATCAATCATCATAATGGCATTCTTTTTAACGATACCAATCAACAATAGAATACCAATCAAAGCAACAACCGTAAGTGATGTGCCACAAAGGCGCATTAACAATAGAGCGCCCAGACCTGCCGAAGGCAAAGTAGACAAAATTGTCAACGGATGCACATAACTCTCATAGAGCATACCAAGCACAATATATACTGCGGCCAGAGCAGCTAAAATCAACAATGGAATATTGCTAATAAACGTTCCGGCCAACAGTGCACTCCCTGAGTAATTTGCCACAATACTGCTTGGTAACGCTAATTTTTCCAATTCAAGCTTAATCGCGTGTTGAGCCTGACTTAAAGACACCCCATCAGCCGTATTAAAAGCAATAGTCGATGTTGCTGAATGCCCTTCATGATTCACCGATAAAGGCGCATTACCGCCTTTGAGATGGGTGAAAGCACTCAAAGGTATCGCCTTACCGCTGCTATTAATCACTTTAATTCGTTTTAGCACAGCACTATTACTGATGTAGTCCGGAGTTAGCCCCATCACCACATAGTACTGATTCAATGTATGATAGAGCGTTGCAACTTGCCGCTGACTAAATGAATCATTCAAAAATTCATCCAACGCTTCAACAGATACGCCAAGACGTTTAGCTGCATCACGGTCAATCACAAGACGAACCTGCTGTCCTCCATCCTGAAAATCCGAATCCACCCCACTCAGTTGTGGTAGCTTCGATAACGCTCTTTGTACAATGGGGGTCCAATGACGAAGTAAGCTCAAGTCATCAGCCTGTAAACTAAATTGATAACTGGCATTCGCACTTCGTCCACCTACATGCAAATCACCCGCAGCCATCAAAAATAACTGCCCCCCTGCCATATGAAGCGCTTTTTTATAAAGACGGTTGGCAACTTCAGCCGCACTCGCATGGCGATGCGACAAAGGCTTCAGACGAACAAAAAACCGACCGGTATTACGGGTTCCCCGCCTTGAGCTGGAAATGGAACTCATCACACTCTGAACCGCCGGATCCGATTCTATAAGCTTCGAATATTTACGTAATCGCGGTTTCATCTGAGCGAATGATGTATTTTGATCAGAACGGACCATCCCAAAGATGACCCCCGTATCCTGCTGTGGAAAGAACCCTTTTTTAATCACTCCATACAAGTGAAAATTAAAACCAATAGTAATCAACAAAACGATGATAGTCAGTCGTTTGTGTCGCAAGATACAAGCCAGAGAAATTCGATAACCATGTTGCAACAGGATAAAACCCCGTTCAATCACGCGATATAACCATGGCTCAGTTCTATCTTTCTTTTTACGAAGCAGACGGGAGCAAAGCATCGGTGTCAATGTCAGAGAAATCAGCATTGAGATCAGCAACGAAACGGTTAACGTCACAGCAAATTCGCGAAATAGCCGCCCGATAATTCCCCCCATCAGCAATAACGGAATAAACACCGCAACCAATGAGATTGTCATCGACAATACAGTAAAGCTAACTTCTTTTGCACCTTTAATAGCCGAGCGTACCGGCCCGAGTCCACTCTCTAAATGGCGTGAGATATTCTCTAATACAACAATGGCATCATCAACGACAAATCCAGTCGCAACAATTAATGCCATTAATGAAAGATTATCCAGGCTGTATCCCAACAGATACATCACCGCAAACGTCCCGACTAAAGAAAGCGGCAAAGCCAGTGCCGGTATTAAAACAGCCCTGATATTTCGTAAAAAGATAAACACCACAGCAATGACAAGACATACAGCAATCAATAACGTCCGTTCCGTTTCATGCAATGATGAACGTACCGTTGGCGAACGATCCATCGAAACAACAAGCTTTGCACCCTCAGGTAATAACCGCCTGAAAACCGGCAACTGTGCTTTAATCGCATCAATGGTCGATAACATATTCGCGCCGGATGCAAGGGTCACCCGAATGTTAATCGCTGGTTTATTGTTATAATAAGCCACGTTATATTCGTTCTGAACACCATCATACACATGGGCAACATCGCCAAGTCGAATCGCAGCGCCATTTTTATAAGTAATCACCAATTGGCGAAATGCTTTGGCATGCTTAAGTTGATCATTACTATTCACGGCCCAGGAATATCGCTTACCTTCGATGATTCCTTTTGGCTGATGGCTGGTCGCATGAACAAGAGCCTTGCGCACAGTTTCCAGTGAAATTCCATAATGAGTCAGCGCCTGAGGATGAATATCAACACGTATAGCAGGTAATGAACTACCGGATATAGTCACTTCCCCAATCCCCTGAACCTGAGAAATCCTGGGTTCAAGATTGGTCGATGCGAAATCATACAATTGAGACGGTGACAGTGAATTCGACGTCAACGCCAGCATCAGGACAGGAGCAGACGAGGGATTAAATTTCTGATAGGTTGGCAAAGATGTCATCGAAGTAGGTAATAAACTTCGTGAGGCATTAATCGCAGCCTGAACATCCCTGGCAGCCCCATTAATATTACGTTTTAAGCTAAAAACCAGAACAATTTCTGTAGCCCCTTGCGAACTCGACGACGACATCTGAGTCACACCGGCAATTTGGCCCAAGGACCTTTCAAGAGGAGTTGCGACAGTCGCAGCCATCGTTTTTGGGCTAGCTCCGGATAAAGAGGCAGAAACCACGATGACGGGTAAAGAAATCGACGGTAAGGTTGATACCGGCAAAAAACGAAAACCTAAAATCCCCATTAACATCAGCGATGCACTCAACAACCATGTCGCAACAGGTCGAAGAATTGAGGCACGGGCAATACTCATTCAGATTGCTCCGTCTGCCGCGAACGGGACCTTGAGAATCGATCAAACCACAGATAGATCACAGGTGTAGAAAACAACGTCAGTAACTGACTAAAAATCAGGCCACCAACGATCACCAGCCCCATTGGCCGACGCAGTTCAGCACCGGAGCCGTGAGCCAACATCAAAGGCAATGCCCCCAGCAATGCCGCCATCGTCGTCATGAGAATCGGGCGAAAACGCAGTAAGCAAGCCTGATGAATCGCCGCACGAGGCGATAGATGCTGATGATGTTCTGCTTCTAATGCAAAATCGATCATCATGATTGCATTTTTCTTCACAATCCCAATCAGCAAAATCACCCCAATCAAAGCAATCATGCTAAATTCGGTCCCCGTCATCAGCAAAGCGAGAAATGCGCCAACGGCAGCAGTCGGTAATGTTGATAAAATGGTAACCGGATGCACAAAGCTCTCATAAAGTACACCCAAAACTATGTACATGGTCACCACAGCCGCTAAAATCAAATACAACGTATTTCCCGATGAACGGCTAAATGCCGCTGCAGACCCCTGATATTTCAATGTAATACTTGATGGCATTTTTAAATGGGCTTCAACCTGACGAATAGCCTGCTGCGCCTGTTCGATAGAATAACCATCCGTTAAATCAAAAGAAACAGTCGCAGCCGGTATCTGATCAAGGCGGGCTTTCATCAATGAACCGGTTTTTTCGGTGATAGAAGCAACATCTGTCAAACGAACCATCGGCGTTGAACTGCTACTATCATCTGAACTGCTACTATCATCTGAGCTGCTGCTATCATCCGAACTGCCAGCCAAATAAAGCTGATTCAAATCAACGGGCCCTTTCTGGTGGCTTGGCGCAACTTCCAGAACCACCCGATACTGATTAGACTGAGTAAAGATCGTTGAAATAAGCCGCTGCCCATAAGCATTATAAAGTGCCGTATCCACATCCGAAGCCGTTATCCCATATCGGGCCGCAACCGCGCGGTGAATATTGACATAGACAACCCGTCCCTGAGTATCCAGATTACTGACAACATTTTTAAATCCAGGCGTTTGTTTCAGAGCATCAACCAACCGGGGAGTCCATTTTAGTAAGCGACTACTATCAGTATCATCAAGAGAGAATTGATACTGGCTGGCAGTCACCTGATCATCCACTGTCAAATCCTGCTGAGATTGTAAATAAAGGCGGATCCCCGGAATATTTGCAACCTCTTTATTCAGCCGTTTAATAATCGCCGGTGCACGATCCGAACGTTTATCAAAAGAAACGAGGTTAATCTGTAACCGCCCACGGTTCAGACTGGTATTATTACCATCAACACCAATTGTCGAACTGATACTCTTAATCTCAGGATCTTTCATCAGCCGGTTCACTAACTGCTCTTGTCGCTGGGCCATCTCTGCAAACGAAACATTCGCTGGCGCAATCGTCATTCCCCTTAATAACCCTGTATCCTGAGAAGGGAAAAAACCTTTGGGGAGCACCAAATATAGTCCTGCGGTCAAAACAAAAAGTGAGAGGATGACACACCAGGCAAGCCGCCGGTGATCTAAAACATATGATAATCCGCGATCATAAGCATTAAGCAGACGATCAAATAACTCGCCACCTTTTTTATAAAACCGGCTCTGTTCTTCCTCTGGAATATGCCGTAGCAAATAAGCACAAAGCATTGGTGTTAAAGTCAAAGAAACCAACATCGACACCAAAATAGAAACGGCCAGAGTAATTGCAAACTCACGGAATAACCGGCCAACGATATCCCCCATGAACAACAGAGGAATCAATACTGCAATCAATGAAAACGTTAAAGAGATAATCGTAAATGCAATCTCTTTTGACCCTTTAAGGGCCGCCTGCAAAGGCGTTTTACCTTGTTCTAAATGACGTGAAATATTTTCGACAACAACAATTGCATCATCGATCACAAACCCCGTTGCAATCGTCAATGCCATCAAGCTCAGGTTATTGAGGCTAAAGCCCATTAAATACATCACACCAAAGGTGCCGACCAGTGACAAAGGAACCGCTACACTGGGAATAAAAGTTGCTGCTACATTTCGCAAAAACAAAAATGTGACCATCACCACCAGCGCAATAGCCAGCATCAACTCAAATTGAACATCCTGAATAGAAGCACGAATCGTTTGGGTACGATCCGATAAAATTGTCAGATGGACACTTCTTGGAAGCAAAGATTTTAGCTGCGGCAACCGTTGTTTAATCCGATCCACCACTGCAATCACATTAGCGCCCGGTTGTCGTTTTACCTGTACAATAATGGCCGGTTTACCATTTGCAGTTGCAGCTAAATACTGGTTTTCGCTACCATCTGTCACCTTAGCAACATCTTTCAATCGCAGCGGCGCACCATTTTCATATTTTAGAATCAGGTTGGCATAGGCTTTTGCATTACGCAGTTGGTCATTTGCATCGATCGTAATGGAATGGTACTTACCATCGAATCCACCTTTAGAGCCATTAACATTACTTTCATTAATTAATGTATAGATATCTTCGAGTGTTAAATGATGCGCAGCCAAAGCCTGAGGATTAGCCTGGATCCGTACAGCCGGTTGATGTCCACCAGCCAGCGAAACCATGCCGACACCCGAAATCTGCGACAATTTCAGTGCAATCCTTGAATTAATCAGATCCTGCACTTTTGTCAAAGGCAGTGTAGAAGATGTAGCTGCAATCGTCAGAACCGCACTGTCAGCAGGATTCACTTTTTTATATGTCGGAGGATCAGGTAAATCCGATGGTAATAATGTATCCGCCGAATTAATCGCAGCCTGCACTTCCTGTTCTGCAACATCCAGCGATAAAGACAATTTAAACTTAAGCGTGATAATCGACGCCCCACCGGAGCTGGTCGAATACATTTGACTCAGCCCTGACATTTCGCCCAGCTCTCGCTCAAGCGGTGCTGTAACTGAAGTTGCCATCACATCCGGGCTAGCACCAGGATAAAGCGTTGTCACCTGAATCGTCGGATAATCGACCTCGGGCAGTGCAGACACCGAAAGTTCGCGATAGGCTACAATTCCTGATAACAATACAGCAACCATCAATAAGATCGTGGCAACCGGACGCAGAACAAATAAACGGGACGGATTCATGAATGAGCCTTGTTCTTCGTGATCACCTGTACTTTAGAGCCGTCCGATAAATTATCAATTCCGGTTGTTACCAATTGATTGCCAGCTTTCACGCCCGATAAAATAACAACCCGGTCTTCCCCATCAGAAGGTCCTACTTTGACCAAATGTTTCTTCACATGAGACGATTTATCAACAACAAAAACAAAGTCACCATGATCATTTAACTGCAACGCCGCCTTCGAAATAACAACTGCATTTTTCAACGTTTTTAATTTCAGCCGTATATTCACAAATTGATTCGGATATAACCTTTCATTTTTATTATTGAATAACGCTTTGAGCTTAACTGTTCCGGTATCCGTATCAATCTGGTTACTCATATATTTCAGCAAACCTGAGGCCAGCTGCTTATTCCCGGTCTGGTTGAAAGCATCAACCTTAAAGGAATGTCCATGACGCAAACCAGCTAAAATATCAGGGATATTTGCCTGAGGAAGACTAAATGTTACAGCTATGGGGTTAACCTGAGTAATTGTAACAATCGTCGTGCTATCGGCACTGACTAAATTTCCAGTATCTGTAGACAGCAACCCGGTATAACCGCTGATAGGAGAACGGATATCCGCATATTCGATACTCAACCGGGCTGAGTCGACCTGAGCCTGATCCGCTTCGACCGCGCCTCGGTACTGGCCAACCGATGCAATTTGATCCTGAAGATCCTGCTCAGAAAGTGATTTCTGTTGGTAAAGACGACGATAGCGGGTCAATGTCAGCTTAGCGCTTTTCAACTGTGCTTTATTTTGTGATAACTCACCTAAGTATTGGGCTAATGTAGCCCGATAACTTCGATCATCAATTTGAGCCAGCCGCTGTCCTTTTTTAACAAACTGACCTTCAGTAAAGAACACTTTCATTAATTCACCGGTAACCCGGCTTGTAACGGTCACCGTTTTATTTGCTTCAACCGTTCCAAGTGCATGCAAGTAAACATGAACGTTGGCATGACTTGCAAAATTGGTATAAACAGAGGTGATTTGATTAGGTCCTGAACCTCCCGGATGAGGTCGTCGGCCCGGATGAGCCGCGTGCGTTGTTTCCTGTTGCTTCGAAGATGAAGCGTGGTCATGTTGCCATAAAAACCAACCGGCAATGACAATCAAAACGAATATAATGACGATAGGGAAACGATACTTTCCCAGACGAGAAGGAACTCTTTTGGAAGTCATGCTTATCTTTTTCCATCAAAAAAGCCAACGAAAGTAAGGAAAAGGAAGCTTAAACCAGACTCATCTAAGCTATTTAGCGACTCAAAACGTTTTTTCGCCTTAATCCCTTTCTTCAGACCCGCTGATTACGAAAGGTCGGTGTTTAATATCAGGTAATGAAGTGTCCAAATCAATGAACGAAATCATTTTTTACCGTCATTTACAGACCATTAAAAAAACTAACTCAATCTGAATTGGAACGTGTTAATCCATGACCTGATAACCTCAGATGAATTAAGCCATTCTTATGACTGATAAAATACATGATTAGACTTATATGAGTCAATTTTATTAACCCTAATAATAATTAGAATTAATAAATCAGATTCTAAAAACTTTAAAAAACAGATTTTACGGTGAAATGCCCTGGCAATGACTTACCGCTCAAAAAGAGTTTTCATCACCATATGCGTGCGCACCATGGTCACTCCCGGTAACCGCTCCAGTTCATCACGTATTGCATCAAGCCGGCTCATTCTGGACACTTGAGCATAAATAATAATATCAATATGACCACTAATAAACTGACACGTTCTGACTTCCGGAATCCGACCAATTAAATCATCATAGTCAGTCCATTCCGTATCATGACTATGAACTTCAAAATACACACAAATCGACTCACCACGTTCAGGGTCAACCACTTTCGCATGATAACCGGCCAAAATTCCCCGTAACTCAAGCTGACGAATACGCTCCTGAGTTGCAGAACGAGACAAACTGATCTGGCGAGCAATAGAACTTACCGCCATTCGAGCATTCTGGGCCAACAAAGCAACGATTTGGCGATCAAATTTATCCATTTATTGGGTAATCTTATATCTATATCAATATTCACGTTATAACAAGGGGTTGAACTACCATCAAGCCATACAACAATAACTTTTTAGCCTCATCGGCAAATCAACGGTAAAAGCCGTCAAAATCACTAAAAAAAACGCTATCATGACGGCCCATAAATAACCCGTTGTACATTATCATAATCCCTTCGCAGTTAAACTCATTATTCAAGGCTTCTATGAGTCGTTTAAAACCACAACTCGGTATCGTACAGGGCATTGGGCTTCTGGCTACAACCATGCTCGGCACAGGTATTTTTATCGTTCCATCAATCACTGCACTACACACAGGCAAATCGTCACTTTTAGCATGGATATTGTTATTATTCATGTCATTACCAATTGCTTTTACCTTCGCAGCGCTGGGACAACGATACCCTCACGCAGGTGGTGCTCCCCATCTCATCGGGCAGGCTTTTGGCAAAACATCAGAACGGCTTAGTGCATTCCTTTTTTTCGCCATTTTACCCGTCGGTATGCCAGCATCTCTAATCATTGGCAGTGGTTTTATTCAGGCCATTATACCATTAACGCCATTCGCCAATTTAGCCATTCAGCTTGCCATGTTGGTCGCCATGTTTGGCTTAGGGATTGCTGGAACCAAAAGCTCAGGACTGATACAAACACTAATTGCAGCACTTATCATCCTGCTCATCTGCCTACTATGGTGGCTCTCCGATTTGCACTCGATTGATATTGCAATTCCTTTCTCCGTTAGCGGGCCATCATTTTTTAACGCTCTGGGGCTCATGTTCTGGTGTGTCATAGGGATTGAAGCTTTCGCGCATATGGGGGAAGAGTTTCGTAATCCCAAACGGGATTACCCGCTTGCCCTTATTTTGGGGACACTGCTCACATTCACTATATATTGGGCAACCAGCGTTGTGGTATTAAAACACCTGCCAGAAATTGCGACCTTGCCCAGTTCAGGCTCATTACCTGCGATCACAACAGTCCATCTGGGAAGAACAACAGGTCTACTGGTCACTATTCTTGGATTTCTATCCTGCTTTGCCAGTACCAACGTCTACATTCAAGGATATACACGCCTCATCTGGAGCATGGCGGATGAAAAAAAATTACCACATTGTCTGGGACGGCTCACACCACAAAAAATCCCCCTGAACGCACTTATCGCCATCACATCGGTCTCAATGTTTCTGACTATTGTCGTCTGGGCACTCAACCAGCCGTTAACCGATCTACTGCTTTATACTAATGGAAACTTTATTCTAATCTATATGCTGTCTATGTTAGCAGGTGTCATATTACTAAAAGGGTACCAACGGATCATAGCCATCACAGGCGTCATCATCACATTAATATTTTTCCTCAGTTTAGGAAAAGCAAATGCCTATGCTCTCATTTTATGCATATGCTTTTTCTTATTCTGGGGACTGCGTTATGTAAGCCGAAACTGGCCGCGTTACAGAAAAACGACGAAAACACATTCATCCTCTTATC
Organism: Candidatus Celerinatantimonas neptuna; assembly: GCA_911810475.1. Lineage (NCBI taxonomy): Bacteria > Pseudomonadati > Pseudomonadota > Gammaproteobacteria > Celerinatantimonadaceae > Celerinatantimonas > Candidatus Celerinatantimonas neptuna. Next base: position 2,049,831 of record OU461276.1, on the reverse strand, counting down.
CATCCTGAGATTGATTGTTCTAAAAAACAAAAGCCTGAGTGAAAAAATAAATGTTGCGGTAAATAAATATATGCAAAGAAATACTCCGCAACATGATTTTCTACCCTATTCAACCACCAGCCACAAACCAATTAACATCTACTCGGAATAAGAAAGCCGTTTCTGATAGGGATTAAAGTCAATTTCGGCGTTAAATCTCTATCAGAAAACAAGATTGCCCCATCATGAATCAATCGTTATTCATTGTGACTTCTTACCCCGAATTAAGGTCAATTAGACTAAACTTATACATGATGGGGGGCATGCAAAATTAAGATAAAACAAACAGATGCATGTCAACTGGTTTACAAACAAAAATGAGAATGATAACTAATTATCAAACAATTGATTTATATAGATTCTTATTTAACAAATCCGCAAATATTTGTATACTTAATTGTCACGTCACATTTGCAATCAAGGAGCCATTGATGCAAGGCGATCCACAAATTCTTCAGTTACTAAACAAACTACTGACTCAGGAACTTACCTCGATCAATCAATTTTTTCTCCATGCCAAAATGTTTGGTAACTGGGGATTTGAAGAGCTAAAAGAAGTCAGTTATAAGAAATCCATTAAAGACATGAAACAAGCTGATGAACTGATCGAGCGAATCCTCTTTTTGGAAGGGCTGCCAAATTTGCAGGCACTGGATTCACTTAAAATCGGCGAACATACAGAAGAATGTTTAGGCTGCGATCTGACATTTCTCAATGAACAACTCCCACAGTTAAGACAAACCATTGCACAATGCGAAGTGCAAAAAGACTATGTCAGCCGTAACATTGTTCAAGAGATACTCCATGCCGAAGAAGATCATATTGACTGGCTTGAAGCACAACTCTACCAGATAGACCAAATGGGTATCGAAAAATACCTTCAGACAAAAATTTCGGAGGATGAGTAACCATGAAAGGCAAACAGATTATTATCGATGCACTGAATCGGCTACTGGCCAACGAATTAACAGCTATGGATCAATACCTGATACATGCGCGCATGTATGACGACTGGGGCTACATCAAACTATTTGAACGCATCGATCACGAATCACTCGATGAGCGAGAACATGTCAGTATTCTCATTGAACGTATTCTTTTCTTAGAGGGTACACCAGATATGAGTACAAGAGACCCTCTTAAGATTGGTCACGATGTTCCAAGCATGTTAGCCAATGATTTACAGGTTGAATATACTGTTGACAATCTGCTAAAAGAAACCATGGCACTGTGCGAACAGGAGCAGGATTTTGTCACCAAACATGCACTACAAAAACTGATCGATGATACTGAGATCGATCATGCCCACTGGCTGGAACAACAGCTGCATCAAATCAAACTCCTGAGTCTGGAAGTTTATCTGCAAGCTCAGCTCTGATATCAGAACCCATCTCATATTCTCACGCTCAGCGCGTGAGAATCTTAATCACGTTTACTTCACATTGAGTCAGATCAAACATACGATTTTATGCATGAATCCAGATAAAATGCAGAGCGACCCCTAAAAAGATAATTAATCCGACGTAATTGTTATTCAGAAAAGCTTTAAAGCAAGCCTGACGTTCACGGGTGCGTACAATATGTTGCTGATACACAAACAAGCCCCCAGCAGCCAGTAAGCTTACAAAATAAATCCCAGACAGATGCTGAAGATGACCAATACATGCCAGAATCAGCAACGAAGCCAGCTGTAAGAGCCCAATGATCAATTTATCGAAACGGCCAAACAAAATAGCTGTCGATTTCACCCCGATTCTTACATCATCATCACGATCCACCATGGCATACAATGTATCATAAGCCACAGTCCAGGTACTATTAGCCAACAACAGCAACCAGGCCTCAAGCGGTAAATGGCCACTTTGAGCCGCATACGCCATCGGAATAGCCCAACTAAACGCCAGCCCCAAAAACAACTGCGGCAGATGAGTATAGCGTTTCATAAACGGATAAATAGCAGCCAGAAGTAGACCAATAAATGACAACTCAATAGTCAGCCGGTTTTGCGTCAACACCATTGCAAATGAACAGGCAACCAGCAAGATAAATAACCCAAGTGCCTGCACAGGAGTCACTTTGCCTGACGGAATCGGGCGTTGATTAGTCCTTTTAACAAACCCGTCAACATTGCGATCTGCAAAATCATTAATCACACATCCGGCAGAGCGCATCATCCAGACCCCCAAAATGAAAACAATCAAAACCCCGGGATCAGGCAATCCTTTTGCAGACAACCATAAAGCCCATAATGTTGGCCACAGCAACAACAATGAGCCAATCGGTTGATCAAGGCGCATAAGTCGAACAAATGGTAGCCACTTCGAACCTTCGCTAACCATGATATATCTCCCGATAAGCCGGACTTCCCGGCAAAAATAATTCCTGAACACAAACCGGATGTTGATCATATTGATAAATACTTCGTCTGGCCCAGAGCTTCTGGCCATCGACGCAAAAACAGCCAATCTCACGCTGCACATCGTCTGGTTGAGGCTGATTAAATAATAATAGCCCCAGGGGGGTAGTCTCGAGTGTATTTAATGAAAGCAATGTTTGAGGCCACAGACTTCGCGCCACCACCCACGGGATCCCGTCGCCCAAAAGACAAACATCCCGCTGCCAACAAGTCTCATCCCCCAAACCGATTTGCTCGCTTTGACAAACATCAGCCGGGGCGCTGCAGATAATATCTACTGTCAACTCACTACAGTATATTTCTAATTTTAACGTAAGTGAGCCTGCTCCGGCCAACCAACTATAGAGTGTCGCCGGAACATCTGGCTTCACAGCGGACCACTCAACCACTTGGTGTTCCGGCCATTGCTTGATATTCACAAACCATATTCCCGATTGATAAAGATAGAAAACATCATTCTGACATCAGGCAATTATAATACACAAAATACATCATATGATTCAGAGCATACGACATTCAAGTCTTCATACACACAAATATACGAATCATCAGATGCACTGAGATGTTCCATATGTTATTTAATCTCAACTATTCTGGTAGAGATAAAAACTGATACAGTATAATGAATCACGACCCGTTTATCCCAGATTGAGATTATTTTTTATCAAATCATTCGCTTTGAAATAACCCCGACAGTTTTCAACTAACCATTTCTAATATCTTAAACTACGCTTAAACAGTCTTCATAGAAACTGAATAAGCTTGACCCGTCTGCCAAAACAGTGACAATACAAAAAATCGTGTTAACACAGGTACATATTATATGAAATGGCTCAAATGGATTATTTTTATTGTATTCATGGCAACTTCAAGCCTTCAGACTGTCCAGGCAGCCAAAGAAGACCCAGCAGCAGACAGTTATGCCTATTATGGATTCGAGCCCGATATTATCACCAATTACATCAGCCCTAATGCCAGAACACTTGGATATATTCGAGTTTCAGTGGAACTTCGGATTGCCCATAAAAGTGAATTAGAATTAGTTGAACATAACGCCCCACTACTGCGTGACGCTATCATCGAAATCTTAGGTTCAAGCACCGATCAGGAAGTTCGCTCACTGACAGGCAGGGAGAAGCTCAAAGAAAAATGCCTCACTCACGTCAGAGACCTGATGTTTCAGGAAACCGGTAAAAAAGGCACTATCGAAGATTTAATTTTTACGAAATATCTTTATCAGTAAAGCGGTCAAAAACAGCCTGGAGGCAGCCAACAAATAACCCAAACAAATGGGCCAAATTAGCTGTTGCCGGACCGATGATATTGGCGAATCCCAACACCAGCCAAATCAGCATAAATCCGACAATGGCTTTATTAATGCGCACACCGACATGAGGTCTTAGCCACTGAGTCCACCAAAGGTAACCTAACAACGCATAAACCACACCGGACAAACCACCAAACAGAGGGCCATCCACCCAAAATTGCGCAAAATTTGGAATAATGGCAGCCACCAACGTCAATATAATAATTTTACCGGTTCCAAGATGCCTTTCAATCACCCCACCGAACTCCCACCACCACAACAAATTAAATAAAATATGTAAGATGGAGAAATGCAAAAAAATAGGGGTAATCACCCGCCATGGCTGACTTGCCAGCTGAGATAACGTATCAGGGAAACGCAAAGCAGCAAACATATTGTCCTGGCCGGCCAAAAAACCACCCATATATACGGCAGTAGCGATAAACATCATCAATAACGTGAACGGGCCACTATGTTCGACTAACTGTTGTTTAATCAACGTAATGGAACTGCCGTATTGAAAACGGACACGTCGATGATCACCGATCGTCCATGATGCTTCCTGATATTTAGAATCAAGAGGATTAGCTAAAAATGCCTTAAGTTCAGGCTCTGCGACAGATAAATCCTGGTCATTCACCAACCAGACGGCAACCCCCTGTTCTGCCGGACCAAGCTGGCATTCAACTCCCTTTACAGCCATATAATCAATAAATGCCTGAGCCAGGCGGGGGTTCGAAACAATGACGAGTTGCTGCATAAATCTACCATTCAAAACGTGGGCTGGACAGTTACTTGGGCGGTTGAATTATATTCAAATTAAACACATTTAGCCCGATATGGAGTTGGAGCTTATCATTCTAAGTGAATCAGCCGCAACTAAACACAAATGATGTTGAACGAATACATCCCCCTCTCTTGCAGCAAGAACCCGGATCAGAAACAGATAAATATGACAGTCAGGCAGACTCTCTGGACCAGGCTTCAAATCCCCCTTCCAGCGAATATACCTCTTCTAACCCCTGATGCAATAAATACTGAGCAGCCCCCTGACTACTAATGCCGTGATAACACATCACAATCACAGGCGTTAATAGATCGTTCTCTTCAAGTAATGACACCAAAGTCTGATTCGTCAGATGAATCGAACCTGAGACATGGCTTTTCTGATATGAATCTTCATCACGAATATCTGCCAGTATCGCCCCACGTTCTTTGATAAGACGCTTTGCATCAGCCACATTAATCGGTAAAAACTGTTCCATAAAAACTCCATCGACAGCCACAGGTTAAAATAGTGTAACAGCAAAAATAACCCGCTATCAAAAGTTGTCACAATTTAATAATAAACAGCCGTTACTGCTTATCCTCCCAGATAAGCACGTTGTACCCTGGTATTCTTCAACAAAGCGTCACCGCTATCTTCCAATACGATCCGGCCATTTTCTAAAACATAACCCCGGTCAGCCAGTTTTAAAGCCCGGTTGGCATTTTGCTCAACTAAGAAAATCGTCATGCCGTCTTTACGCAATAATTCGATCGTTTCAAAAATCTGAGCGATGACCAGTGGTGCCAGCCCAAGAGAAGGTTCATCAAGGAGTAACAACTTAGGCTGACTCATCAGAGCCCGGCCTATCGCTAACATTTGTTGCTCACCACCGGACATAGTCCCGGCCCGCTGTGAGCGGCGCTCTCGAAGTTTTGGAAACAGCTCAAACATCTGTTGCAGTAATTCAATTTTCTCTGACACCGTCGCAAAAAAAGCCCCCATAGAAAGATTCTCTTCAACGCTCAGACTCGAAAATATTCGCCGCCCCTCAGGCACAATAGCTATACTCGATCGCATAATCTCAGAGGTAGGCATCACTGTAATATCGATACCATCGTAAACAATCTGGCCACTGGCCGCCCTTGGGTCCCCGCACAATGTCATTAATAAAGTGGTTTTACCCGCGCCATTAGCACCAATTAAACTAACAATTTCACCTTCTTCAACACAAAGTGAAATATCATTCAGCGCTTTCACCTTGCCATAATAGGTACTGACCTGATTGACCTGAAGTAAACTCATTACGACTCTCCCAAATAGGCTTTGATAACATCAGGATTCGCGCGAATTGCTTCAGGTGTCCCATCAGCCAGAGGCGATCCCTGGTTGATCACATAGATAGAATCAGAAATATCCATCACCAGCTTCATATCATGTTCAATCAATAAAACCGCTATTTTTTCATCAGAGCGAAGATCCATAATTAACCGGTCCAGATCCTGAGTTTCTTTCGGATTTAACCCCGCAGCCGGTTCATCAAGCATCAATAAACCAGGCTCAGTCACCATACAACGTGCGATTTCCAAACGACGCTGTTGACCATAGGCCAAATGCCCTGCCGGTCGGTTGGCCACATCAGTTAAATCCACCTTTTCAAGCCAGTATTGCGCCCGCTGCAACGCGCTACGCTCTGCCAGGCGAAACCTCGGCGTTTTAAGCAGCCCACTGAGAATATTGGTATTCAGATGCATATGCTGAGCAACCAATAAATTTTCAATTGCTGTCATCTCTTTAAATAATCGAACATGCTGAAAAGTCCTGACCATTCCTTTACGGGCAATCTTATGGCTTGATAACCCCTGAACCGCTTCTCCCTGATAAACAATCTTCCCGGATGAGGGCTTATAAAAGCCAGTAATACAGTTAAACACCGTGGTCTTACCCGCGCCATTCGGGCCGATAATCGACACTACCTGTTCTCGGGCGATCGCTAACGACACCTGATTCACGGCTAATAAACCACCAAATCGCATACAAAGATCGTGAACCTCTAGCACATTACTTCGCTCATTCATGCGACTTCAACTCCATCTTCGGCCGGCTCATCGGTAACAATCCTTCAGGTCGCCACACCATCATCAACACCATCATTAACCCAAACAACAGCATTCGATATTCACTAAATTCACGCGCGAGCTCAGGTAAAACCGTCATAATAATAGCCGCCAATACGACACCAACCTGGGATCCCATTCCGCCTAATACAACAATGGCTAAAATGATCGCCGATTCGATAAACGTAAATGATTCAGGGCTGATAAACCCCTGTCGGGCAGCAAAAAAGCTTCCGGCAAACCCGGCAAATCCGGCACCAATGGTAAACGCTGTCAACTTAATGACCGTGGGGTTGAGCCCCAGAGATCGGCAGGCGATTTCATCTTCGCGTAGTGCTTCCCAGGCCCGGCCAATTGGCATTCGCAACAAACGGTTGATCACAAAAATCGTAATAATCACCAGCAACACCGCCATGAGATACAGAAAAATCACTTTATGATCCGAGCTATATTTCAATCCAAAGAAGTGATCAAAGGTATCCCATCCGCCGTAACGAACATGACGTGAAAATTCCAAACCAAATAATGTCGGCTTGGGGATCCCTCCGATACCATTAGGTCCACCGGTCAAAGAGGTCAGATTATTGAGCATAATCCGGATAATCTCCCCAAACCCTAATGTGACAATGGCCAGATAATCACCGCGAAGCCTGAGCACGGGGAACCCTAACAGGAAACCAAAAAATGCCGCCAGAGCCCCCGCAACAGGCAAACAACTCCAGAATCCCCACCCTAAATAACTGTTCAGCAATGCGTAGCTATATGCACCGACCGCATAAAATCCGACATACCCCAGATCTAACAATCCGGCCAGACCGACCACGATATTAAGCCCTAATCCCAGCATGACATAAATCAGCGTCAACGTAGCCAAGTCCACCACGCCACGGGAAACAACAAACGGCCAGATCAGTGCGCCCAGTAGCACCACACCGATCAGATAACGATAAAAAGTTGGGTTCTCTTCTGGAGACGGTAACTTCACCACTTTCGCAGAAGAGTGATTGAGCGTGGCCCAAACCGAACGGATCGGCTGATGAAACCACTGCCCGAGAAACACCAGCATAGTTCCGAGCCCTAAAAGCCCCCAACGAGGCAAAGTCGACCAGGCCAGAGTCAGCCCTTTGGCGGTGGTTTCCATCCGAATCCCCAACAGCCAGCCGGCCAAAAGTAAAAAAATGGCAGCCGCACAACATGCCGCTTTCAAATTCGCTGTTTTCATACTTTTTCAACCTCCGGGCGACCTAAAATACCGGTGGGCATAAACAGCAAAACCAGGCAAAGCAGCAAAAACGAAACAACATCTGAATATTCAGGGCTGATATAACCAGCCGTTAATGCCTCAGCAACTCCCAGCAGCAAGCCACCTACAACCGCACCAGGAATCGAGCCAATGCCACCTAAAACCGCCGCCGTAAAAGCTTTTAACCCGGCAATAAAACCAATATACGGGTTCACAACACCGTAATAGACCCCCAGCAAAACCCCGGCGACCGAAGCAAGCGCCGCCCCGACAACAAACGTAAATGCAATCACTTTATTGGTATCGATCCCCAACAGACTCGCCATTTTCATATCTTCAGAACAGGCCCGACAGGCCTGCCCCATTCTGGAACGGGAGATATACGTCGTAAGACAGGCCATCGCAACAAAGGTCACGGCAAAAATGACCACCTGCATATATGAAATTGTCAGATGAAAATGATCGGCAGGGCCTATCGTCCAGCCGCCCTGGACCAGAGCAGGAATGGCCACATCACGGCTGCCCTGTGCGGTGCGAACCAGATTTTGCAAAAAGATCGACATTCCAATGGCAGAGATCAACGGGATCAATCGATTACCGCCTCGCAGAGGCCGGTAGGCAACACGCTCAATCGTCCATCCGTAGACACTGGTAATCACCATACTTAAAGCAAATGCGCCGATAAACAAAATCGGAACATTATCAAAGCCCATCATCGTCATCACCGACAACGCGATAAACGCGACATACGTGCCGATCATATACACTTCACCATGGGCAAAATTGATCATGCCGATAATGCCATAAACCATGGTATAACCAATGGCAATCAACGCATAGGAGCTACCAACCGTCAGGCCATTGATCAACTGTTGAAAAAAATAGAAAACATGCTCAGACATACAGACCTCAAATCATCCAGGGTCGTGTATCTTTAAAAGTAGGCATTGCTCAGACTTCATAAGATCAGATCTATATGGTCATGCTTAACGACACACCCTATTGGCAGGCAAAAACCACAGCAGCAACCTCATCATTTTAAAGCAATACATGCCCTGGGTTGTCACCGACAAGTAACAACCCATTCATTAAAGATTACAGTTTTAAAGGGGTTGACGTACCATCTGCATGCCAGCGAAACACGCCGAATTCGAACCCTTTCAGATCGCCTTTATGATCCCATTTCAGAGGCCCCATCACAGTGTTCACCTGATGTGAGCGTAAGAATTTGGCAACAGCTTGCGGATCATCGCCAACCGCTTTGATCCCGGCGGTGAGCGCCTGAACGGCTGCATAACTGGTCCAGACAAACGGACCAGAAGGATCCTTACCTTCCGCTTTCATTGTTTTCACAATCTTGGCGTTTTCAGGATTCTGATCGTATTTTTTAGGTAAAGTCACCAACAAGCCTTCAGATGCTTTACCGGCAATAGCCGATAGATCTTTATTGCCGACCCCTTCAGGGCCCATAAACTGTGCTTTAAAGCCTTTCTCAGCAGACTGTCGAAGAATCAGCCCCAGTTCAGGATGGTAGCCACCATAGTAGACAAAATCGGCATTCTCTTGTTTAAGTTTGGCAATCAGAGCTGAGAAATCTTTCGTGCCGGTGGTAATCCCATCAAAGGAAACAATTTTGATCCCGGCTTTTTGCAAATTGTCCCGCACCGCAGTTGCAATCCCTTCCCCGTATTGCTGCTTATCGTGAACAATCGCCACCCGTTTCGGTTTAATGTGTTTAATAATATATTTTGCGGCAGTTGGCCCCTGATCACTATCAAGCCCGATAGTCCGAAAAATCATCTGATAGCCCCGGGTGGTAATCGCCGGACTGGTAGCGGCAGGGGTCATCATCAAAACGCCTTCATCCTCATAAACATCTGATGCAGGCTGCGTTGCCCCCGAACATAAATGCCCCACCACAAACTGAATATCATCATTCACCACACGGTTCGCCACAGCGACAGCCTGTTTCGGTTCACAGGCGTCATCATAATCGATGGCTTCAAGCTTTTTACCGTTGATCCCACCCGCTTTATTGATCAACTCGACTGCCACATGTGCACCGTCAAACTCCATATCACCATACTGCGCAACAGATCCGGTTTCAGGCCCGGCTATTGCAATTTTGACCGTATCTGCCGCCTGAACACTAAAGACCGATCCCCAAATTGAGATTGAAATGGCTGCAACAACTGCCTTCCTGGTCCATTTTTTCATTGCATATCTCCATTACCATTTTGAAACGATTTATGATTATTGCGATGTTGTTTTTTAAACTCGTCAGATTGCCCTATAAAATCCTTTAGCAACTGCGATTAACAGCAGTTTTACCGCAACATCATCATGTTCGGCAAGTTTTGAACCCATGCAATAAAGCGCAAAGAGCGGCAAAAACGCCAGAAAATCAGATTAAAACCATAAGATTTGCAAAAAATTTGTGAACATTAAGAAAAACGGACCTGTTTTGGTTAAATAATCAGCAGAACACTCTTATTTTTACCAAAGCCAAAAGAAGGGAACAAAAGGCGTAGAGATAGGCAAGTGGTACACTTGAGAATTTAATTCACGGAAAACGATGTAGAGATTGTACAAACGTTCTAGAGGCTATTGATCTTTGTTCATTATTTATTCAGCAGTACATCGGCAACTACATCATGACAAAAGACAGAGCCACCATACTTCTGTAATTTCTTGCTAATTTGTCGTATCGGGTTGCAACCGCCCGGTATTTCTTAATTCTCAAAAAAGCGTTTTCGACCAGGTGGCGATATTTGTACAAACACCAGTCCATATGCTCATTCCCTGCTTTCGTATTGGCTCTGCGTGGTCTATTCGCTCTACTGCCATTTTCTTCGATAAAATCTCTCAGATTATCACTATCATAACCTTTATCTGCACAAACACTGGCTGCATCCGGAGAGCCAGATATCAGGCTCTGAGCATGAACAATATCATTGACCTGACCTCCTGATAGTTCGAAATAAACGGGCAAGCCACCACTATCAACGGCAAGGTGAATTTTAGTTGAGTTCCCACCCCGACTTTTTCCGATCGCTTCTGCATTAGTACTCGCTGCGCCACAGCTATCCTGATAGGCCTTAACAATACTGCCATCAATGAACAACCATTCGGAGTCATTGTCCTGTGCTAAAACCTGAAAGAGTTTCTGAATGATCCCTTTTCCGGACCAAAGGTTAAAACGCTAAAAAACTGGCCAGATATAGAGTTGATTGATGATCGTGTAAAGAATGAATTTAAAGTTTTGATACATCGAGAAATATAGTAAAAAGGCCCGTGATACACGGGCCTTTTTATGAAAAGCAATGGAACAATTAAGACTGAATACCGCTATGACGAAGCAATGCATCAATCTGTGGTGGTCGCCCACGGAATGCTTCAAACAGTTTCATTGGTTCTTCAGAGCCGCCTTTTTCCAAAATATTTGACAGGAATGAATGACCGGTTTTGGCATCAAAAATACCATTTTCTTCAAACATTGAAAATGCATCAGACGATAATACTTCCGCCCATTTATAGCTGTAATATCCGGCGGCATATCCTCCGGCAAAAATATGCGCAAAGCCATTCTGGAACCGGTTAAACTCAGGCGCTTTGAGCACGGCGACCTGAGCGCGCACCTCATCGAGTACCTGCTGCACTGAAATGCCACTTGGATCCTGGCTATGCAGTTTAAAATCAAACAAGGCAAATTCTAACTGGCGCAGCATCGCCATGGCTGAATGATAGTTCCGGGCTGCCAACAGTTTATCCAGCATCTCGCTCGGTAATGGCTCGCCGGTTTCATAATGACCAGAGATAAAACTTAATGCTTCCGGCTGCCAGCACCAGTTTTCCATAAACTGGCTGGGCAGCTCAACAGCATCCCAGGCCACCCCGTTAATTCCAGACACCGAAGCCACGTCGATCTGAGTCAGCATATGATGCAGCCCATGGCCAAATTCATGAAACAATGTGAGCACTTCATCATGAGTAAACAACGCAGGTTTATCACCGACCGGGCGGTTAAAATTACAGGTCAGATAAGCAACCGGCAGCTGTAGCTTCCCATTGGCACAGCGTCTGCGAACCTGGCATTCGTCCATCCAGGCACCGCCGCGTTTATGTTCGCGGGCATATAAGTCCAGATAAAATGAAGCCCGCAAAACATTATTTTGGTCATACAACTCAAAATAGCGCACTTCCGGATGCCAGGTCTCTACACCATCAGCCTGCTCGACGCGGACGCCATACAGCCGTTTCACCACTTCAAACAAACCGCTTAACACTCTATCTTCCGGGAAATAAGGCCGTAATTGTTCGTCGGAAATCGCATATTTATGCTGCTTAAGTTTTTCGCCGTAATACGAGATATCCCAAGCCTTAAGCTCATCGACACCAAACTGCTCATGAGCATAGGCTTTTAACTCGTCAAGTTCATGCGCGCCTTGTGGTTTTGAGCGTTTCGCCAAATCGTCTAAGAAACCAACCACCTGTTCACGACTCTGGGCCATTTTGGTCGCCAGTGATAACTCGGCATAATTATTAAAACTCAGCAGCTGTGCCAGTTCATAGCGCAGCGCCAGCGTTTCTTTAATCACATCAGTATTATCAAATTCACCGGCATTCGGGCCAAGCTCTGATGCGCGGGTACAATAAGCCCGGTAAAGCTCTTCGCGCAGACTGCGATCATCGGCATACGTCATCACCGGCAGATAACTGGGGATATCCAACGTCAACAGATAACCAGCTAATCCTTTTGCTTTAGCAGCTTGAGCGGCGGCTTCTAATGCTGAATCTGGCAACCCTTTTAACACATTTTTATCTGTGACATTTTTCTGCCATGCATGCGTTGCATCAAGCACCTGATTCGAGAATTTTGAAGACAATTCGGATAATTTCTGGCTGATTTCGCCATATCGTTTCTGTTTATCTTCAGGTAACGCAATTCCCGACAATTTAAAATCACGCAGTGAATCATCAATGGTTTTCTTCTGAGCCTGACTGTAACCTGCGAACGCCTGGCTCTCACGCAATGCCTGATAAGCATGGTACAGCCCCTGATGCTGCCCCAGGAAAGTACTTAATTCAGACAACAACGGCAGACAACTTTCATAGGCATCACGCAATGCATCGCTATTTAACACCGAATTCAAATGACCGACAGGCGACCAGACCCGGCTTAGCTTATCGGAAATGTCAGTCAGTGGTTCGATAAAGTTATCCCATGTGTACTCAGGTAACCCGACAACCTGTTCAACCACATTTCGATATTCGGCAATTAATTGCTCAACGGCTGGTTTAATAAAATCGGGTTTAATCTGTGAAAATGGCGGTAACCCTTCGAATTCTAATAGCGGATTTGTCATACCGGCTCCTTAATCAAACGACGCAATACAGCGTACAATATACTCACTATGGGGATCTATCCGCATGAAATCAACTCGGCCAAGTAAATCATCCTCACAAACTAAAACGCGCTTCACCGTACAAAATCACATGTTTACATCACCCAAAGGTACCTATAGATTAATCATCGTTATTAACTATTGCACCCTTCGCTGGCACCATATGATCAATCGAATCGTTCCCGCTATACTCATATTCTTTTCACTTATTCTGACTGAGGATACTCATGACACAACCTGCAAATGAATTTGATTATCTATGTATTGGCGCTGGAAGTGGCGGCATTGCCTCAGCCAATCGGGCTGCCCGATATGGACAAAAAGTTGCGTTAGTCGAAGCGAATCAAGTGGGTGGGACCTGTGTCAATGTCGGCTGTGTCCCGAAAAAAGCCATGTGGTTTGGTGCTCAAATTGCCGAAGCCATTCACCTATATGCCCCAGATTACGGATTCGATGTCAATCTGAACCATTTTGACTGGGCAACACTGGTGAAAAATCGCCAGGCCTATATTGACCGGATTCACGGTTCATACGATCGCGTGCTGGGCAATAATGAGATTACCCGCATCCATGGTTTTGCCCGGTTTGTCGATGCCCATACCGTTGAAGTGAACGGCGTACACTACCGCGCCAAACATATTTTAATCGCAACCGGTGGTCGCCCGACGCTACCGAATATTCCGGGAGTCGAACACGGCATCACGTCCGATGGGTTTTTTGCCCTCAATGAACAACCCAAACGAGTTGCTGTTATCGGAGCCGGTTATATTGCAGTTGAGCTGGCTGGGGTACTGCATGCGTTGGGCAGTGAAACGCATCTGGCCGTTCGCAAACATGCACCACTGCGAGCCTTTGACCCGATGCTCAGCGAAACACTGATGGAAATGATGGCAGAACATGGCCCGACCCTGCACACGCACAGCATTCCAAAACGTTTAGATAAACAAGCAGATGGCAGCTTAATCCTCACATTTGAAAATGACGCAACACTGCATGTTGATTGTGTCATCTGGGCCATTGGCCGTGAACCCAATACCGATCAGATCAATTTATCCGCCGCCGGGGTCGAATTGAATGAACACGGCTATATCAAAGTTGACGAATATTCCAATACCACCGCCGAAGGAGTTTATGCACTGGGTGATAACATCGGCAAAATCGAGCTAACCCCGGTTGCAGTGAAAGCAGGGAGGCTGCTTAGCGAACGGCTATTCAATCACAAGCCTGACGCTAAAATGGATTATGACTTGGTTCCAACCGTGGTCTTTAGTCACCCGGTGATCGGCACGATTGGTCTTACAGAGCCTCAGGCACGCGAGTACTACGGCAACGAACAGATCAAAATCTATACATCCAGCTTTGGCGCTATGTACACCGCTGTAACCCGCAACCGGCAACTGACTAAAATGAAAATCATCTGTGCCGGAGCCGATGAAAAAGTTGTGGGTCTTCATGGCATCGGGCTGGGAATGGATGAAATATTGCAGGGCTTCGGCGTGGCCATGAAAATGGGCGCAACCAAAGCTGATTTTGATGCCTGCGTCGCCATTCATCCAACCAGTGCAGAAGAATTAGTAACAATGTAATCGTTCATCCCCTGCTTTAAGCCATCATCAATACTTTTTTAAAAGTCTAAAGCAGGGACTTTACTATAAAATCTCGCTGTGATGCGATTGCAACTATAGCATCACAACGACCAAGCTGGCCATTTCACATAATGACCGATCCACTCTCCCCGCAGGCTGGCTAAAAAAACCACTACGTTTGCAATATTTTCTGGCGTTTCCAACCTTTCTAATGGGTTTATATGCGCAAGCCGATCAATCAGTTCGGAAGATTTCCCATCAAGGAACAGATTGGCCGCTGTCGGTCCTGCTGCCACAGTATTGACCATTTATAAAATAACGCTTTTGCCTGAATAGCTAACATTGTTTCAACGGCCGATTTGGTCGCAGCATACACACCATAAGACTCCAATCGTAATCCGTCCACGCTCCACAATCATTCAGCCACAAGTTTCAACATGTTAAAAGTTCCTTTGAGATGAATCGCTATATGTTGTTCAAAAAGCGCATCATTACTTTCAGATAACTTCGCTAGTTTCATAATCCCGGCATTATTCACCAAAAGATCGATATGCCTCAGTTCTTTCTCAATTGCATCAAATATCTGCAACACTTCTGCCGCAATCGCCGCATTACACTTGATCGCAATAGCGTTTACCCCACTGATTTCCAGAGTGTTCACTAAAAATTCAGCCTCATCAGCATATAGTTCATTTTAGGATTTATAATCAATCAAAAATGAATTTCATTTTTCTAAAATATTAATAATAGAACGAGTGGATGGATCGATTTAAAGAGATGTAAGTATTTGTCCGCATAGCCAAACGCAACAGTTTTACATTGGCTGCTGATGCTCAAAAGCTTCCCAGACCAACTATCACCAACATCATCAAACAGCTAGAAACCCGGTTAGTGATCCGATTATTAGAGCGACCCACAAAACAGGTTCATCTCACTCATGAAGATGCACTGTATTATCAACGATATATCCATTCACTAGCTGATTTAGACAATATGGAATCATTGTTTTCTCAAACACAGCCCAAAGGAAATCTACGGGTTAATCTTCAAGGGACACAGACCAAACACTTTGTCATCCCCCACATTAATAAATTTTTAACCTGCTATCCAGATATCACATTGCATATAGACGAAGATGATCGGCTTATTGATCTGGTTCGCGAAGGGGTCGATTAGCTGGGATATTACAGCATTCATCGCCCACTGCCCGACAGATAGCCACTATGGAACAAGTCACGGTAGCAAACCCTGACTATTTTTGCCGGTATGGAATCCCCAGGACACCGAATGATTTAACCGGACATATAGCCGTAGGCTATTCTCTGGACGCTTCACCCAAACCGTCAACACTGGAATTTAAATCGGATAGCCACGGTCGACTTATACACCGGTTGTGCTATCGCAGATTTAGGATTAATTCAGGTTCCTGAATATCAATTATCAGACAAACTATCCGAAGGAACACTAGTGAAAGCGCTAACCGATTTTTTCCCCCCGTCATGCCCGTTTCAGTTGTCTACTCAAACAGTCGCCGGCACGGGTATTCATTGAATGGCTTAAAAATCAATTTAAGAAATAGATAAAATAAAAAGCAGCCATATCAGACATGGCTGCCCATTCGTCAGTGAAAAATCAGATGTGATTAAAGCGCACCAGTCAGTTTAAACACATTATCTTTAGGATTTTTCGTTTTTCCGCCAGATGTCTGAACAAGATGATTGGTTGTTGCCATCCATTGTTTCACTTCACTGTTGGTTGAAGCCGCAGATAACCCCGGCATACTACTGTTGGAAACCGTCGGAGTTGAATAATTTATCGACCACAAGTAGAGCCAGATTGCCGCATCATGCTTTTTAGATTGTTCCAACTGATTAAAGAATTTGGTTTTCTCTTCTTCAAAAGCGACTGAATTTTCTAGTTTTTTATTTTGATCACCCACGAAAATAGTTGCAGTCAGTGCCGAAGTCCGATAAGAGTCAATCGCAATACCATACGCTTTGATGCGTTTCACAATCGTTCTGGCTTTCTCGCCAACCCATTTCCCATTAAGATAAGACTTAGCATAATTCGAGTAGAATGGATCAAGCAACGACACCCGTTCAGGCACTTCTTTTTTAGAAATTTCACCTTCTTTCGCTAATGTTTCAAGTTGATTAGCCAGCCGTAATGCAACCTGATTCCCCAGACTATGTCCGGCAAAACGCAGCTTGCTTCCTTTAAATCCTTTCATAGCGATTCGATAATTGGCTAACAGAAGTTGAGTCACATTCTTCGATGGCCCACTATGATAAGTGCCGTAGCTATCTAACCAACGCATTTTTTTCGGACCTTTGACAGACCAGATTTTTGCTTCAGCATTTTTCACCTCAGATTCATCAGCGAACTGATCCCAATATAAAATACCAACGTTATAGCCTTGCGAAATCCATAAATTGGCAAAATCGATATTTGGGAAACCGTTATTTTTTTCCCAGAAAACAAATCGGTTTTTCTTTTTAATATGATTTTTTTGCCAGCCATGAATAAAAATTAAGGTTGGTTTAGATGGATTATAATACAAGCCACCACTTTGAGTGCTTTTACTCGCTTTTTGATATTGATTATTTGCGCCAAACCAATAAAGCCCGTAGCTTAATTGATCAAATGTCGACTCGGGAAATACACCGACCCGAGCCATACAATTCAAAGAAAAACATAAGCCAAATAAAATGAGGATTAATTTCCTTTTCATACTATATCTTGTTCCTTGTTGTTCCAAATAGTGTTGACATTTTGTAGAGGTTTAAATCAAATTATTCATTTCAATAGATACGCAAAACACCTACCTGAACATAAAAGACTAACTATAATGATCATCAGCCAACTGCTCTTGATTTAAGAAAATCTTATAAAATTAATCAGAAAATCAATGAATTAATTTTCCGTAGAAAAATATCCCATCAGTCTCACTTCGACTAACAAATCGTTAATCTAAAGCAATGAGATATGAGATCAAATAATAGCCAAACATTCAATTAACCACAATATTAATTAAATATAAATGGAATGTTGTTTTTTAATTAAAATGGCCAATATCAATCTAAAAGTGTAACTCACATTCTTTTTATTGAGTTAACTTTATAGTTATAGAATAGATTTGTTGCGTTTAAATGAACTTTAAAATACGAAGAGGTGATGATGATACATTTATTAAATAAGATTAACTCAAGCCATAACCCTATATGAATACTTGGTCACGCAAAAGGCTTTTCGAAACAATTGTGGATTTGGAGGCACTCTACAGAGAGTCTCCAAACATAAGCAATGCGAGTCATAAAATCTAAACCGGACCGGCTCAAGCCAGTTTTAAATCTTTCTCAATCCGGTAAGCCACCATATCTTCAATCGTCAGGACCGGGAGGTTATGCAGGCGACCAAACGCCACAATTTCATCCGTTTTAGCCATAGTACCATCTTCATTGGTAACTTCACTGAGAACGCCAAACGGTGTTAAGCCAGCCATCTGCATCAGATCTACAGTCCCTTCCGTATGTCCACGGCGAGTCATCACCCCCCCCGCACGGGCCCGAAGCGGGAAAACATGGCCCGGATGGGCTAAATCTTCAGCTTTTGCTTCAAAACATCCGGCCGTTTTAATGGTTGTAACCCGATCTTTGGCTGATACCCCGGTGGTAACCCCCTGTTTGGCTTCAATTGAAATCGTAAAAGCTGTCTGATTTTTACTATCGTTGACTTCCACCATCGGCGGTAATTTTAATTTAGTGGCATGCTCATCACTCATGCACAAACAAACGATACCACTGCATTCTCGGATCATCAGAGCCATTTGCACATCGGTCAAATGCTCAACCGAATAAATAAGGTCACCTTCATTTTCGCGATCTTCGTCATCAAGTAACAATACACCACGCCCTTCGCGAAGCGCTTCAAGCGCATTCTCAACACGTGCAAACGGATCACCAAAAGAGGACAAAACAGAAGACTGATTCATGGATAAACTCCTAAAAAATTCCAGAATCAGGGCTTATGAGGGATTAAGATCAAAAACGAAAGACTGGATCGAACTGACGCAATAAACTACGCCCATATCAAAACAGAACTGTTTATCATTCTCTCTCATCCGGACTATAACCGTCGGCTCTGGCCTCTCACCAGATCTGCTGACCTCGACGAATCGAGCGCTCGTGGGCTCACCTATGAAGGCATACCACCGGTGGGGAATTACGCCCCGCCCTGAGAATAAAAAATACAATAATCTGACTGCTGATGGCCTTTATCTGTCACCCCAAAAAAAGTGACAGTCTCCAGCGCAGTCAGTTGAATCAATAATATCCTTTTCATCATGAATTGCAACGCAAAAAAGGAGCACGATTCAATCAATAAAACATCTCTTGGCAACCAGCACTCACATAATATGCATCGGTAAACAAACCCAAACCATAACAGACATCACCGATTTATCAGAGCTTCAATACCTTCGCTTCTTTTAATATCAAATCTGACTGTAACCATAAATTACCACTTCATATCCATCTTATGACATGGATCATTATATTTATAGACGATCAGTCCAAAATGATTTCATGCTTAAAAAAACAAGCCAAGATATAAATCAGTAAAAGTAGTTAATTCATACATGGAGAATCAATTATATGAATAGATCAGCTCTCTTTCAGCCTATGAATATCGGACAAGCTGAAATCAAAAACAGAATCGTTATGGAACCAATGGGATTAATGGGCTTGGCCGGGCCGGAAGGTGAATTCAACCAGCGCGCCGCCGACTATTTTGTCGAACGGGCCAAGGGGGGAACAGGTCTCATTATCACCGGTTTCACTAAAGTCGAAAATGAAATCGAACGAATGAAAATGCCTTCATTTACCTGCGTCACCCATAACCCTACCGCTTTTGAGAATTCCTGTTATGAAATGATCGAAAGAATTCATTCATACGATGCCAAAATCTTTTTGCAGGCATCAGCTGGCTTAGGACGGGTCGGCAAACCCACACTATTAGACTGCCAACCAGTTGCGCCTTCAGTGGTTCCCAATTATTGGGATCCCAGCATCATGTGCCGGGCACTCACAACTGAAGAAATAGAGCGTATCATCAAACGCTTTGAAGAAACCGGAGCGATTGCTAAAAAAGTCGGTTTTGACGGTATCGAGTTACACGCCGTTCATGAAGGCTATTTGGCCGACCAATTTACAATGGCAGTCTTTAATAAAGACCGAACCGATCGATTTGGCGGTCAGTCCTTAGAAAAACGTGCAACTTTTCCAATTGAGATATTAAAGGCAATTCGTCGTGGAGCCGGTGATAAGTTCCCGGTTACCGTTCGCTACAGTGTTCGCTCATTCATAAAAGAACTGGGTCAAGGTGGAATTCATACAACCTCAAAAGAATCAGGCAGAGATATTGAAGAAGGCCTGCTTCTTGCTCCAATCCTGGAAAAGGCAGGGTACGACGCCTTCAATGCCGACACAGGATCCTACGATGCATGGTATTGGGCCCATCCCCCACTTTATGCCAAAGAAGGCCTCTATCTCCCTTTTGTTAAAAAACTTAAAGAAGTCGTCAATGTTCCGATTATTATGGGGGGAAAAATGGGCGATCCAGCCCTTGCAGAAGCCTCTGTCAAAAACGGTTCAATAGATTTTGTAGGGCTTGCCAGGCCATTACTTACAGACCCGCAGTGGCCAAACAAGGTCATGAAGAATGCTGAATCACAGATCCGGCCCTGCATCGGTTGTCACGATGGCTGTCTGCAACGGATCTTCAGTCATAAACCAATATCCTGTGCCGTCAATCCATCTTGTGCCCGTGAACGAATTTATGGCATTGATAAAACATCAGACCCTAAACGAGTATTGATTATCGGAGGGGGGATTGCTGGTTTGGAAAGTGCCAGAGTCGCCAAAATAGCTGGACACCATGTAACTCTATATGAGCAGACATCCCAGCTCGGAGGACATATTTTCGAAGCCTCAGCTCCCGCGTTTAAAAAAGCAGATCAAAAACTCCTTCAGTGGTACAAAGTTGAGTTGGAGCGCCTTGAAGTACCCGTCTATCTGAATACTTCAATCAATAAAGAGTCAGAAGAGTTAAAATCCGCCGAAGCTATAATTATTGCAACCGGTTCGATTCCCGTCCGATTACATAATATCCCGGGCATTGATAACCCGGCTGTCTGCGTTGCCGATGAAGTATTACTCGCGAAAAAAACTGTTGGCAAAAATGTTGTAGTCATCGGTGGGGGGCTAGTCGGATGTGAAGTTGCATTATGGCTACATGACAATGGTCACGATGTTACTATTGTCGAATCTTTACCCAAAATTCTCGATGGCACAACAGAGACTAACTGGGCCAATAAATCAATGTTATTGGATTTAATAGAAGATGCCCATATCCAGATTAAAACCAATAGCAAATTTACCGGATTTGAGACTGGGAAGGTAACGATTGAAGATAGCAGTCGCCATATTGAAGAAATTAACGCTGACAATGTCTGTGTCGCAGTCGGTTATCGAAGTGTCAACAGCTTGCATGATGAATTATTGGAGCAAGGTAAAGATACCTATCTTATCGGCGATGCACGAAAAGTCTCAAACATTATGAATGCCGTTTGGGATGCTTACGAAATTGCCCGTAATCTATAATCATCTGAATGAAGGTATCTTTTAAGGGATACCTTCCTTTGATTACTACGATACAGTATATCCTGTAAACTTTTCATGCGAAAATAGTCCGGATACATTAAAATTCCCCGATACCTGATTAAACGATATAACATCATTTAAGTTTCAGAGGTTCTCATCACAATGGAAAACGCTCCAAAACGCCGTAGAGGGAGACCCCCTAAAATCGAGCGTGCCTATTCAGATACTAAAAAAGAACTCATCCGCAGTGGCTTAGAACTGATTACTGAATATGGTTTTATGAGCGCCGGTGTGGATGCTATTGTAAAACATGTCCAGGTTCCCAAAGGCTCGTTTTACCACTATTTCAAAAGCAAAGAAGACTTCGGTCAGCAGGTGTTAGCTGCCTACGGGACATATTTTGCCCATAAGCTGGACAAACATTTGCTCAATAAATCTATCCCTCCCCTTAGACGTATTCATCACTTTGTTGAAGATGCCAAACAAGGTATGGCTCGCTACCAGTTTAAACGGGGGTGTCTGGTCGGAAATATGATGCAGGAAGTCCCGCTTCTCTCAGAGATGTTATCCGAACAACTGCGGCACATATTACTCGACTGGCAGCAACGTATATGCCAATGTCTGGAAGAAGCGCAAAAATCAGGTGAACTCGACAGATCAAAAGATATAAATGCCCTATCATCGCTATTTTGGTCAAGTTGGGAAGGCGCTGTGATGAGGGCCAAATTATTCTGCTCAACAGAGCCTCTTGATGAATTCTGGAACTACTACCACCGCCATCTGAAATAAACGGGTATCCAAATGGCGATGGTTACATAATGGCCTGTGATATCTGAATTAAAACTGGTTCACATCTACCACGATACGCCCTTTGATTTTTCCTTCCAGAAATTGATGGGCTGTATCGATAACATCATTCATTCCAATCAGAACACTGGCCTGATCAAGCATCTGACGATCAGCAAGCTGCGCAATTCTGTGCCAAGCCTTCTGCCTTGTAGTCATCGGACACATCACGCTATCAACTCCAGCTAATGTCACGCTCCTTAGAATAAAAGGGGCAACCGAAGCTGGAAAATCCATGCCCTGAGCTAAACCACAGGCAGCCACAACACCACCATATGAAATAGACGCACATACATTCGCCAGTGTATAGCTACCAACCGTATCAACCGCCGCAGCCCACTGTTCTTTTGCTAATGGTCTCCCTGGTTCATTCAGCATATTCCTGTCAATAATGGATTGGGCTCCAAGCTTTTGTAAACGCTCAGCTTCTTCTGTCCGGCCAGTAGAGGCAACGATCTGGTAACCTAATTTAGATAGAAAGGCGATCGCAAAACTACCGACGCCACCATTCGCCCCGGTCACCAAAACAGGTCCGCTCTCCGGTGTAATGCCATGCTCTTCAATTGCCATGACGCAAAGCATCGCTGTATAACCGGCTGTTCCAACCGCCATCACATCATAATCATTTAAACCTTCAGGCGTATGCTGTAACCATTGGCCAGGAACAACAGCCTTCTGAGAAAGACCTCCCCAATATTTTTCACCCAGTCCCCAGCCATTGATAAATACCGATTGTCCCGCTGTAAAATCAGGATGCTGACTCGATTCAACTACACCGGCAAAATCGATTCCCGGAACCATAGGGAAACGACGAACAACAGGTGATTGACCACTAATCGCAAGCCCATCTTTATAATTAAGGGAAGAAAACTTAACGTTGACAGTTACTTCACCCTCAGGAAGAGCACTTTCTTGTAACTCAGTTAATTGACATTGATATTGACTATCAGGCTTATCAATATAAATTGCTTTAAACATAGTTTTTCTCTGGTTATGGATTGATGGCCAGATTATAGACCAGTCGTCTAAAAATAAATATCATCAAGATCAAAAATGCATCAAGGATAAGATAATGCAAATATTTAAGACACTTTCCCGAATATTTATCACTCCATCTGAAATGGATCAATCCATTGATTTTTATCAAAAAATGTTTAAAGAAACATGTTCTCTAAGATTTGACTATTCTGAAAAAGGGCTTGAACTGGCAATGGTAGGTTGTGTTTTATTGATTGCAGGTTCAAATAAACACCTCGAACCATTTACTCAGACAAAAGTAACCTTTCTGGTTGATTCAGTCGATGAATGGATGGAATTTTGCCAGCATCACCAGTCAACGATTCTAGACTATCCCAAGACCGTCCCGAGCGGAAAAAATATGCGGGTCAGGCATCCTGATGGATTAATTGCTGAATACGTTGAACACTTCTGATATTAAACGTGCAAAAAACAATAAAAGGAATGGACCATGAAAATAGCACTAGTCGGTTCAGGGAAAATCGTACATAACTGTCTGGATGCACTCAAACAGCTCAACACAATTGAAATCACCGCACTATGTGTCCGTCCGCAAAGTCGTGCTAAAGGTGAAAAACTACAAAATGAGCATGGCATTAAAACAATATATACAGATTATGCCACCATGCTTGAAGATGATGATGCCGACTTTATCTATCTGGGGATCCCAAATAGTCTGCATTTTCAATATGCGCAAAGAGCCCTTCAGGCCAACAAGAACGTTATCTGCGAGAAACCATTAACATCAAATGCCTCACAGACACAGCAACTAGTCGAATTGGCCCGCTCGAAAAATGCTTTTTTATTTGAAGCGATTACCTCTATTCACACACCATGCTTTGAATATCTGCAGCAAAATCTGTCCAGACTCGGGGAGATCAAAATTATCCAGTGCAATTACTCACAATATTCCAGCCGCTACGATGATTATAAAAATGGCGAGGTTCATCCGGTATTTGACCCGATTATGTCAGGTGGCGCCTTATACGACATCAATCTGTACAATGTGTATAACCTTGTCGCATTATTTGGAGCCCCTGAGCATGTTTCATATAGCTGTAACAGGGGATTTAATGGCATCGATACTTCTGGAACATTATTTATGCAATACCCCAGTTTTATTGCTGTATGCACAGGTGCCAAAGATTCAGACAGCCCCGGCTATATGACCATTCAGGGAACCCGGGGTTATGCTCAGATAACCGACACCCCAAACACCTGTAAAACAATGCAACTGTATATTGATTCACATCATCAAACATTTAGCGACTCCCGTTATTCCAACCATATGGTATATGAGTTTGAGCAGTTTGAATCGATATTCAGACGCCATGATTTAAAACGATGTCACCAGCTGCTGGAACAAGCACTCATTGTCTCAAAAGTATTAGAACATGCCCGAACACAGGCAAGACTAGACTTTATTGATTCCTAAAACTAGGATAACAACCCATCGATACATCACAAATCAGAGGGGGAAATCCCCCCCCATCTCATTAAATTCTATTCAATGAGATGGCAAAGTCTAACCTACCAGGCCAATCAAAAAAGCCAGATTTTTTTCACTATTATGTTAATTAATTGTTGACCTAATTACGTACCATACAGTATGGTATTGACTGAATCAAAAGCAAAAGGAGTCTAACAATGGATACTACTGATAAAAAAACTAACATTCATAGTGAATCAGTCAACTATGACCGTCCTACATTTCATCCACTATCATCACCGCAATATCAGAAAATAGCACTTGAAGAACATATGGAATCGCCATTTTTCCCGGCCACAGGTAGCCATCCATTTGTAAAAGATGACTATTTTAGTGATGTAGAACAACGCCTTCATGATTATAAAATTCGGCTCGAAGAGATGGAAAGTTCAGGCATTGGTCAGTCCATTCTTTCTCTGACCCAACCTGGAATCGAAGGTTTTTGTGATACCCAAAAAGCCACCGAAATGGCCACCCGAACCAATGACTATATCGCTGACTTTTTTGTTAAAAATGCACCAGGTAAACTCTATGCTTTTGCCGCCGTTCCCCTGCAGGACCCTCGTGCGGCAGCTGATGAACTGGAAAGAGCCGTAACGCAATTAGGCTTTAAAGGTGCTTTAGTCAATGGCTATACCAATATCGGCGATCCAAATACAGCCCGATATCTCGATGAAGCTCCGGTATGGGAATTCTGGGAGAGGGTTTCTCAACTCAATGTACCTGTCTACCTGCATCCTCGTATCGCTCTACCCAATCAGCAGCGGATCTATGACGGTTATCAAGCCCTTTTAGGTGCAGCCTGGGGTTTTGGCGTTGAAACATCAACCCATGCTGTACGGCTGATCTTAAGTGGTATATTTGATAAATATCCAAATCTCACTGTCATCCTTGGTCATTTGGGCGAAGCATTGCCATTCACATTACCCCGTCTTGAGAGCCGCTTTAGGCATATGACGCCAGACACTCACGGCAACCATCAATTGCCACCAACCGACTATCTCAGCAAGAATTTCTACTTCACCACCTCGGGTGCCTTCAGAACACAGGCTCTGATCGATACCATCAGTGAAATAGGAGCGGATCGGGTACTTTTTTCAGCAGATTATCCGTATGAATCCATGAAAGAAGCGGCAGACTGGTTTGACAAAACCCCCATCAGTGATGCAGAAAGAGTCAAAATAGGCCGCACAAATGCCGCCCAGCTATTCAATCTTTAATTTTTTTCATTGTCCTTGGTCTTCTACCTTTGCCCCTCTCCCGGGGCTTTTTTCGATGGGTTGAAAACTGGGGAGTTTATCTTTAATGGTAGTTTTATGAATGTTTTTTCAGATTAGTCCGACTTAAAACCCGCGCCTTGAGAAAACAGAGCAACCGCATCATCAACCACTACAGCCTGTTCTGCTTCGGATACCAAGGACAAATTCCCAATCAACAGTTGTAACTGAAAACTTCTTGAAATCATATCGATAAATTGCATAGCCATCCGCTCTGGAACCATCGATTGTTGAAGGGTATATGATGATTGAGCCCGTTCAATATATTGCGCAAGATAGTTCTCGGCATATTTCGGACCAGAATTGATAAATATATCACCAATATCTTTAAAGCGAACCGATTCAGAAATAACCAACCTTAACAGATGAACCGCATCTTCTTTTAAGATCGTCGCCAAAAAGGCCTTACCAAACTGAGCCAGAACTTTATGCAGATCATCACTTTCGTTAATATTCAAATTCTTTAACGGTGACAAAATCTCATTACATTTATAACGGATACATTCAATAAAAAGCCCTTCCTTACCGCCAAAATAGTTGTAGATTTTAGACTTGGAACCACCTGTCTTTTTAATAATCGAATCCAGGCTGACTGCCACAAACCCATGATTCATAAACTCATTTGCAGCAACATCAAGAAGCTGATTTTTAAGAATTTCTCTCGATTTATCGGATATAGACATATACTGATTTAAAAGCTTCGCTTATCCTTTTATCATAACACACCAGTGAAATAGATGAATAACACAGTCTACATCATGATAACTAACGGATTTAACGCCAAAACCAGGCAATTAGAAAAACTATCAGCTCCCAAGTTACGGTAAATAAATCATTCAGCTAAAGTCTTCACCGCCTGCCACTGTATCCCAAAATCCTGTCCCAAACATCGGCGATGACCGCCTTGGCAGGGTGATAGTTAACATCATCTTTAAAACGGACAATAGCATGCCCACCGGCGCAGCTAGCCATAGCTATCATGTCCAGCACCGCTGGCAAGAGACAAACTCTGGCCCTGAACCTTCTTCTGGCAAGCTTTACTAAGCGTATCCTGCAACAAGGGATCACAAGGCGTTGCAGTAACCAGGCATCCCCCTCATAACGGCCACACCTATTACCAACCGCATATTGCCAGGTAGTCATCCCGGCTTATTTCATACAGGCGGCAACTTGTTGATTCTTCTTCCTTATTTTTTAATAATCAATTTTAAACCAATGTTTTGATTTTATGTGATCCATGCGTCTTTTTTAAACTCTCTTGATGGCTCATTAACTAATACATCCATAAATTAGCAGTTGGTATTACGAATAATATCAATGACACTATCCATTTAATTCGAGAAGTCATGAAGTTTCTCTAATGGACGCAAACTGAAGACTTATCAAATCACAAGTCTGAACCTTAATATTTCACCTCAGGGTTTACCCTAAATGCAAAAGGATCCGCAAGAATGAAAATAAACTGGCTTATCCCCATCATCGGCTTATGTTTAGCCGGATCAGCATATGCATTGGACTACAATGCTGTTGTCACCAAACATCCATCAGGAAACCACCAATACAAAACTTTAACGGCTGCTATTGCCGCAGCGCCTGGCAGCTCATCATCCCATTTTTATATCTATGTGAAAAACGGGATCTATAAAGAGAAAATCAACCTGAAAACCAAAAACGTTTCAATTATCGGACAAAGCCAGCAAGACACCGTTATTGGGTACGAAGCCGCTGCTGGTCAAACTAACTCAAATGGGGAGAAATGGGGCACATCAGGTAGCTATGTGTTATCTGTTAATGCCAGCAATGTCGAACTAAAAAACCTGACCATCAAAAATACCTTTGATTATCTGACCAATGACGCCAAATCCAGCAGCGATAGCACCAAAATATCCAGCTCCCAGGCTGTTGCACTGTTAATCGGCACCGATGCTAAAAAATTAAAAATGTAACCGTCGACGGTTATCAGGACTCACTATATGTAAAAGGCGGTAGTCTCAGTTACTTTAAAAACTGTACCATCAAAGGGAATGTCGACTTCATCTTCGGTGATTGAACCGCCGGTATTCGACAGTTGTGATATTGTCTCAAAGCCACGTGGCAAAGAAACATCACCACTTGGATATGTTACCGCACCAAGTACTGATATTGATACAACCCATGGTCTGGTTTTCTATTACAGCTACCTCACTAAAGAAAGTTCCGTCGACGCAAAAACATATGGATTAGGTCGTCCCTGGCACCCAACCCGTACCTTTAGCGATGGCCGTTATGCAGATCCTGATGCCAAAGGATATACCCTATATTTTCATTGTTATATGGATAACCATGTTTATTTCTGGGGAAAAATGTCTGGCAAAGACAAAAATGGCAATAAAATTTGGTTCTACCCCTTCAAAAATGCTCGTTTTGCAGAATATAAAAGCACTGGCCCCGGAGCCAAAGTAACCAGCTCATATAAACGTCCTCAGTTATCGAACTCTGAAGCTGGCAAAATTACGCTGAAAAATATTTTAGGGGGAAATTGGTATAAAGAATAGACGCTCTTTTAATATGAAAGAGTCTGAAGCCCGACCAGACTCTTTCACTGAAAATTTTAGCTAAAGCCCCATATCACTCTATGCTGGGGCCAAGTATTTAAGCCAGCGCCTTTCAGCTCTTTTAAATAACCAAATTAAAGTGAATGAAATAGTCATATAGATCAAGGCTGCTAAACCAAACGCCTGAAACGACATGTATGTTGCAGCATTAATATCACGGGCCACCTTCAAAATATCAGGTACTGTTGCGGTAAATGCCAGTGATGTCGCATGTAACATCAAAATAACTTCGTTACTATAGGCAGGCATTGCTTTACGCAATGCTGAAGGGATGATAATACGACTAAACAGGCACCACTTTGAGAAACCATATGCATGAGCAGCTTCTATTTCGCCTTTTGGAATAGAGCGAATAGCGCCTGCAAAAATTTCCGTTGTATAAGCACAGGTATTCAGAACTAACGCCAGAAGTGTACAGCGATAACCACTTCTGAAAAACCAGTTTAAAAACTCCGTATGACGAACGACGTCCAGTGAATAAAGCCCCGAATAGATAATCAGTAACTGCACGTACAGTGGTGTTCCCCTAAACACATAGGTAAATAACCAAACAGGAAACTGTAGCCATTTATGCTCTGATACTCGGGCAACTGACAGAAAAATAGAAATGACAAAGCCAAAAGCTAATGAAATCACCAAAAGCCACAAAGTTACTGCGACGCCGGTAAAGTGATAGCCATCGGTCCATAATAGCGCTTTGCCATATTGTTGAATTAATTCGATCATGCGGATGGTTTTTTCAGTTCAAATTGATAACGACGTTCCAACCACCATAAGACACCATTGGACAAAGTGGTAAAAAACAGATAAATGATCCCGGCAAGAACCGTAAAGAAAAACAGATGATACGTACCTTTACCGGCATCCTGAGTTGCTTTCACGACATCAGCCAGACCAATCAGAGAAACTAACGCTGTGGCTTTAAGCGTGACCAACCAGTTATTCGCAACCCCTGGCAGTGCATGACGCATCATCTGGGGAAAAAGAATCAATCGGAATACCTGCCAACGATTAAACCCATACGCATGCCCGGCTTCAAGCTGACCACTCGGGACCATCAAAAATGCACCTCGGAATGTTTCAGTAAAATAGGCTCCGTAGATAAAACCGATTGTCAAAACCCCTGCAACAAATGGATCGATCTCAATAATGTCCATATGCAACCAATCGGTGAACTGATTGAGAGCTATCTGCAAACTATAAAAAATAAGTAGCATCAAGACCAGATCAGGTACTCCCCGAATAATCGAAGTGTAAACCTGGGCAATACCACGAAACAATCGATTCCCAAAAAGCTTTGCACAAGCCCCAATCAATCCGAGTAAAACAGCAACAAAAACTGACAAAACAGCCAACTCAATAGTAACTTGTGAACCTTGCCAAATTAGCTGGCCATAGCCATATAACATAAATACTCCACGGTCCTCTACGCGCATGTGCTGTTACAAATCAGCACGATTTCTGGCTGGCTACCCCCTAAAGGTGATAGCCATCATTGCGTCTATTGGTTCACATTTACATCAACACCATGGAGATATTTCATCGATAAACGATGTAAAGTGCCATCTTTTTGAACTTGCTTAATCGCTTTATTCAGGCGATTTCTGAGTGCTGTGTCATCTTTACGCAGAGCAAATCCTACCCCCGGACCAAAAACTTTCGGATCGCGAATTGCTCTGCCAACAAAGGAAAAATCTTTTCCTTCAGGCTTATCTAAAAATCCTGATTGACCAGCTGATGACATCACCAATGTTGCATCAAGCCGTCCCATTGATAAATCACTATAAACCTGATTTTGATCTTTATAAGATGTGATTGTTACACCTTTAGGTTGCCAAACTTTAATGGCAAAAGCTTCCTGACTTGAACCTTGCAGTACACCCACATTTTTACCGCGTAAAGAAGCAACCGTAGGCAACAATCCAGATCCTTTACGCGCAATAAGCATTGTTGGGACCTGATAGATTGGGTGGGTAAAAGCAACCGCTTTAGCACGCTGAGGCGTAATATCCATAGACGAGTTAATAACATCAAACTTTCTTGCTTTAAGGGCTGGAATTAGCGTGTCGAAAGAGTTTTGAACCCATGAACATTTAAGCTGAGCATCGCGGCAAATAACTTTACCCACTTCGATATCAAATCCGACTAGCTTACCATCAGCCGTTTTACTCTCAAATGGAGGATATTCTGCTTCAACACCATAACGCATCGATGTTAATGCCTGTGCTAAAGCCTG
This sequence comes from Candidatus Celerinatantimonas neptuna, assembly GCA_911810475.1. Lineage (NCBI taxonomy): Bacteria > Pseudomonadati > Pseudomonadota > Gammaproteobacteria > Celerinatantimonadaceae > Celerinatantimonas > Candidatus Celerinatantimonas neptuna. Next base: position 2,018,835 of record OU461276.1, on the reverse strand, counting down.
CTGAGCAGTTAACAAGCTGATTGATAACATCAGTAATTTTAATTTTTTCATCTGATTCCTTTTTATTTCTCATTTATTTTTTAATCGGATAATCGCCAATGTGCCAATGCAGGCAATTGTTCCCAAACATCGCCAGATAGGATGGGTCGAATTCAGCACAAACAACACCATTGCCATCTTCTAATTCATCTAAAACCTGACCCCAGGGATCAATAATGACACTGTGGCCAAACGTCCGATAATTGCTCTGATACTCGCCCCACTGTGCAGCAGCAACCACATGACACTGATTTTCAATGGCTCTTGAGCGCAGTAACCAGCCAATGAGCAAGCCCTGTTTTATAGATAAACGCAGCACAGGCACCGTCGCAATTTAATAATCAGGGACAGCCCGGTACAACTCAAGGAAGCGCAAGTCATAACATACCGATGGCCGAATTGTCGCAAACGGGGTCAAACAGAAACCACAGAATTGCCAGCTAAAAACACATCAGATTCCTGATAATGATTCAGACAATCATCAAAACCAAATAAATGGATCTTGTCATATCGCCCGATACATTCGCCATCAGGATTAAACATCAAATTCGAATTATAAATATAATCTAACTGTTCTGATTTAAGAGCTATCGTGCCAACAGACAACCAAAGCGAATAACGTTTAGCTTATTCAGACAACTGACATTGCAATGATCCATGACCAAATGTTTCCGCAAAGGCATATCGTTTTGATTGAGAGCCACCCATCCAATAAAAATATTCGGATAATAGTACGAATTTTGCTCCACGATCAGCAGCCTTTGCAATTAAATCTTCGGCAAGCTTTATATTATATGACAAATCCGCATAACTATTCATCTGAATCGCGGCAATTTTTATATTTTCCATGTCATCTCCACAAGAAGCCTCTGTTTAATCACTATTTTAATTGCACCATGAGGTCGATAAATATGCCTGTATTTCCGTAAAAAATAGTGTTTTCATAACCTGCCTTAATAAAACCACGCAAAAAATATAAAGAGTAAACCATTAATTGGCATCAGCTCAGTTTCAACAGTGCATTTTTATGCGGTCTTAAACAAAATCAGACCTGACTCAATGCCCTTGCGCCCTGAATTATTTCACCAGCTCAATACGAGATGAAATTAAGAAAAGCTGCCTAAAACTGTCTCCAATTTAAGTCTACCGTTACAATTGTCTCCTGGATGAGCTTATGCACTAATCGCTGCACATATCCCTTCACTGGCACTCCCCGTAATCATTATCTCGTCGTTTACATCATACTGACGATGATACAAACGCCTGACATTTTCTGATAAAGCCTATTTCAAAGGAACAATACCATTCATGGAGACATACAGGTTGAATCCTAATTGCATTGAATGGCTTGCAGCATCAAGAACAAATTAAACACAACATCTGATATCTCTATCTGCATTCATACTTAATCGACGCTGATGTACTAAATTATGATCTCAGTACAACTCTCTCTCATAATAAAACGTATAATAAAGACATTTTTATCTTTCATCTTATCAGTATATTCTGTTCACCCCATAAAAAAGATAAACAAAAATAATTTAAGTTTTCATTCTTTCTATTTATTACCACAACTTATAAGAAGGTTTTTATGCATAAGACACCTCGAACAGTAACTTCACCTAAAAAGTTCATCATCGGAAGTGGTTTACTCGAACAAATGCATGATTATGTCAGCAGCTTCGGGGATAATGCCTTGATTATTTCAGATGAATTTATTCTGGAAAGAGTTCGTGAGAAATCACTTCCCGCATTGAAAGAAGCAGATCTTCAGGGACACATTGAAAAATTCAATTATGAATGCACTAACAAAGAAATTCAGCGACTTGAAGCAATTACTCAAGATATCAAAGCGAATGTCATTGTTGGTATAGGTGGAGGCAAAACTCTCGATTGTGCCAAAAGTGTAGCTTATTATCAAAAACGTCCAGTAATTCTTTATCCAACGATTGCTTCAACCGATGCACCTTGTACTGCACTGGCTGTTATCTATAAAGAAAATGGTGAGTTTGACCGCTATTTATTCCTGCCTCAAAACCCTGATGCAGTAATCGCAGATACAGAAATCCTCGCCTCTGCACCCATCCGATTCTTCGCTGCTGGTGTCGGTGATGCACTGGCCACTTACTTTGAAGCCAGAGCATGTTATCAATCTGATGGAATCAATCTGGTTCTGAAAAAGCCATCTCGTACCGGGCTTGGACTATCAAAATTATGCTATGAGCTGTTATGTGAAAATGTTGAATCCGCAATGGATGCGGTTAAAAACAGAGTCACAACACCGGCTTTAGAACAAACCATTGAAGCAACGATTTACTTAAGTGGTGTTGGCGCAGAAGCGGGTGGTTTAGCAGCAGCCCACGCTATTCACAATGGTATGACAGCGGTTCCTGATCTTCACCATGCGCAACATGGAGAAAAAGTTGTATTTGGTCTGCTCACTCAGTTAGTTCTGGAAAATGCACCTAAATCAGAGCTGGAACAGGTGCTGTATATTGCTAAAACAGCAGGTTTACCACTCACATTAGAAGAGCTGGGACTAAAATCATTTGTAGAATCACAATGGCGTAAAGTGGCTGAGATCGCCTGTGACGAAAACGACACCATGGGCAATATGCCAATGCAAGTCACTCCAAACGATGTCTACAATGCCATGGTTGCTGCAAATCAAATGGCGAAACGTTATCAAAGCGCAAACTAATATCAAAAACAATTAAACGAGCTATAAACTCGCTCTGGGGATTAACGTTCAACGCTGAATCACGATCAGTCACACGTTAATCCTTTATTTTTAACATGAACCTCAGAAACCATAAAAGCTAAACGTTTAAAGGCCATACGCCACACTCTCGCAACGCCTTGATCTGCTCGACCATCCAAGGACTAAAAGCCCATGGAATATCATCAACAGACCGATTTAATTTTTCAGGAGAAACCCACTGATAATCCATCACTTCTTCTGGATTGGGAACGATCTCACTAAGACTCACTGCAGAAAAAATAGGGCAAAATTCATTTTCCACAACACCCGATGCATCTGTTGCATAATATGAAAATTCGTCAACCCGCAACCTTGGGTGTGAGATCTGCATACCTAATTCAAAGTCAGCACGTCTATATACTGCATCTTCTATCACTTCACCCTGAGCAGGATGTCCACACACAGAATTGGTCCAAACCCCTGGCCAGGCCTGTTTTGTCAGTGCCCGACGAGTCACCAATAATTTCCCTTGTTCATTGAGAATGTAACACGAAAAAGCCAGATGAAGCGGTGTTTGATGATGATGAACAGCTAATTTATCCATCTCTCCTATCGGCTTATTCGCCTGATCAAGCAAAATAACTGTTTCACAACTCATTATTTAGTCCTTTTAAGTGCACCATTTAACATTTTAGCAATAAATATTGCTACATTTCATCCCGACACCCTACAAATCAAAAAACGCCTTTTTCACCAAAAGTTATCTTCCAATCAAAAATGTCATCCAAAAAACGATATCTGCTAAAATTTTCAACATATTTTATAAAAATCAATGTTGGCGACGTGTAAATGCCGATATGATGTTCTAGTGAACATATTAAATAAAAAAAATTTACTAAAATGTCATTTATTTTTAAATCCGTGAGCTATTCTTAAGTTTTAAAAGATATATTTCATATATGGTTAAAGAATCTTTCCCAGATTAACTTGTCATAAATCAAACCTTGATGAACCGCGTCAGGTAAGATAATGGTATAAAAGTTAAGACAATGTAGCAAAAAGGTGAGTTCAATGAGCAGCACATTTTATATTCCAGCAGTGAATATCATGGGTGAAGGCGCACTAAAAGACGCAGCAGCCCAAATTCAAAATCAAGGCTTCAAAAATGCCCTGATCGTTACTGATCCAGGTATGACTAAACTTGGAGTTGTAGCTCAGGTACAAGAGCTACTAAAAGAATATTCAGTAGCAACTTGTGTCTATGACGGCGTACAACCTAACCCAACAGTTAGCAACGTAAATGCCGGTTTAAAAATTTTAAATGCCAATCAATGCGATTGCGTAATTTCTTTAGGCGGCGGTTCATCACATGACTGTGCTAAAGGTGTCGCATTGGTTGCAACCAATGGTGGCGAAATTGCCGATTATGAAGGTGTTGACGTTTCTAAAAAAGCACAGCTTCCACTTATCGGTATCAACACTACAGCAGGCACAGCTTCTGAAATGACTCGTTTTTGCATCATTACCGATGAAGAACGTCATATCAAAATGGCTATTGTCGACCAGAATGTTACACCTATTCTATCTGTAAACGATCCTGCATTAATGGCTGGTATGCCACCATCACTGACTGCCGCAACAGGTATGGATGCACTAACTCATGCCGTTGAAGCTTATGTTTCAACCGCCGCAGACCCAATCACTGATGCTTGTGCAATCAAAGCCATTGAGATTATCCGCGATCACCTGCGTGAAGCCGTGCATAACGGTAGCAATATGGAATCCCGCGAGCAAATGGCTTACGCGCAGTTCTTGGCTGGTATGGCATTCAACAACGCATCATTAGGCTATGTTCATGCAATGGCCCATCAATTAGGTGGTTTCTATAACTTGCCTCACGGTGTATGTAATGCAGTTCTGTTACCTCATGTTCAACGTTATAACGTTCAGGTTGCAGCAGCAAGATTAAAAGACATCGCGATTTCTTTGGGTATTGACGCAGCAGGTATGACTGATGAAAAAGGTGCTCAAGCTGCAATCGACGCAATTGCTCAGTTATCTAAAGATGTAAACATCCCTGCTGGGTTAACTGAATTAGGTGCAAAAGAAGAAGACTTCGATACATTAGCTGAAAATGCACTTAAAGATGCATGTGGTCTGACTAACCCTAAACAGGCAACTCATGAAGAAATCGTTGCTATTTTCAAAGAAGCCATGTAATTGCTATAAACTCTATTTATAAACGATTAAGCCCTGTATTATCAGGGCTTTTTTAATTTAATTGCCCGGATAATGCATCAACCCTCTTACAGGCACAGGCCAACATATCAGCAGTTACAGATGAAGGAAACTGACGCATATCTGAAGAATTAGCCGCCGTACTCAAAACAGCTAAAAGTTCCGTTTCCTGCCAGTCGGCTTTAATCTGTTGTAATGAAGTTGGAATCCGGCATGTTCGAGCTAGTTTAATCGCACCGATCAGCTCATCATCGCTACGACCTTCCAAAGCTAATAGTACTAAATTACCATATCCGACTAAAAGTCCATGCCCGAAATAACGCATATCTTCATTAACGATAAAACCATCAAACATACCATGAGCAGCTGATGCATGTTCACCACGAGACATTAATGCCGCCATACCGGCATAAAGTAATATAGCATCAGCCACTTGTTTTAAGGCTTCATTGGCTGTTTGAGTTTCTAATGCCTGACATGCCTTAGAGCCATATAGTTCAATCAGTTCATAACATAATTTGCTATTAAACGCCGTTACAGCGTCCAATCCATTTATATGTGCCCGGGGTAGCTGAATCGCTCGATACTCATACCACCTAGCCAATGTATCGCCAAGACCAGCCGATAACCACCGCAATGGTGATTTGGCCAATAACGCAGTATCGACCAAAACTAAATCAGGCCCCTTTGAAAGATGATAGATATCTAAAAAATGGCCGTTATCAAAATAACGAACCGATAAAGGTGTCACAGCAGAACTAGTCGCCAAAATCGTCGGAATAGTAATCACGGGCAATCCACAAGCTTCAGCAACCGCCTTACCGGTATCAATCGCTTTTCCTCCTCCAACAGCAACTAATACCTGTATTTCTTCGGATTGAGCAATTTGAACCAGTTGTTCAATATTCGACTCACTACATTCACCACCAAACCAGTGGTAAGACGCATCAATTTCACCGATATGCATATACAATGCTTCAAGCGCCTGACGCCCCCCCGTTACCATAATACGCTGGCCAAAACGATGGCAATAATCAAGAAGCTGCAAAGCAACATTCTCGCCCCGCACAAACTGAGCAGGGAAATTTAAAGCTATTTCAGGAAACTGGGGATGATTTGGAATTGACATAGTTTTACCAATTAATCCAGTACAATAAAATTGTCCATTAGATAACTTTAGTACGTCCGTTGACAAGATCGAGTTTCATTAAATCATTGCATCATTTATATAGAGGATCATGCTCTATCCCCAAAAATGACGCCATAAATATGAAAAAGGAACGACTAAAAACAAAGCAGGTAAAAAATTAATCACCGCAAAATTCATAATTTTAGCGATTCGTAACCCAACAGCCAGCATAATGATTCCACCAACCGCGGAAAAATCAGCAAAAGCCATGGGATCCATATAAGGCATAATCGACTTTGCAACTAAAAAAAGAATGGTTTGAACAACAAATTGCACAACTGCAAGTAAAGCGACACCAGGACCAAGTGTAATCGAGAAAATAATCGCCGTCACAAAATCCATCATCGATTTAATGATCAACAATTGATAGTGACCATTCAATCCTTCTGTCATTGAGCCAACTACACCTAACCCACTGGCAGCAAATAATACAATCAAAGCCGTAAATTGCTGTGAAAACTCCTCACGACTCAAACTTCTGGGCATCGGCAATAACCGGTCTAATTTTTTCTGAATATACTGAGCCCCAATCGTGACACCTTTTTCCAAATAAACAAACTCGCCAATAGCAGTTCCTAAAATCAAAGCCATCACAACCACAGGAACAAAATGAACCTTGATGATCATCGTGATACCGATTGTAATCGAAGCCAGTGCGAATGTTGCCGGAAGACCCTTTTGTAAACGAAGAGGAATAAAACGAGACAGAATGGTCCCCAATAATCCCCCTGAAATAATAGCTCCAGTGTTAATTATCGGCCCAATCATCATTAATTCATTCTCCTATTAAAATTATTTTGTTAAACAGCAGATCATTGCTCTTTCACTATCAATTTTTTTAACATTCAACATATAGTGAAAACTCGATGAACTGCATCGCCCAATGTTAAGCCACCAACTTATTCTTCCTTTTAAAGAGCGATTTAATACCTTCAGATAGCCATTTCAGTTTATAGACCCGGCTCTTATCACATTGATGAGTATGATTGAATTGATTTCATTAAATGTGTGTTTACCTGCCTCATTATGGTTTTATGATCTAACAACTTGTGAAGCGTCCCACAAATTACTGTAAAACGATTCACCTAATTCAACAAATTGAACACATCCAGCATCAATGGTTCAATAGAACTCCCAGCTGATATAACAATTCGTCCGCGGCGAAGAGTCATCGTCGAGTTCAACAGTCCCGAAAGCGAACACATTTGGTGATTAAATTTGGTTCAAAAAACGCTCATGATGCAAGCCATAACGTCATGAGGCAATAGAAATTCAAAGCGAAGAAACATGAATACTGCCCTGGCTTCTCTTGCATTCACTTAATGTTGATCCGGATTATCCCGAATAATTTCATTAGGTGTAGCCTGCCCGCCGAATAGTACTTTCGCATTATCCAGTGTAATATTGGCAATAGAATTCAGTGCTTCCCGCGTTAAGAAAGCTTGATGACCTGTAAAAATAACGTTATGACACGCCGACAAACGGCGAAAGACATCGTCTTGAATAACCTCATCAGAAAGGTCCTCAAAAAACAGCTCTTGCTCATTTTCATACACATCAAGAGCCAGACCGCCTAAAGTACCTTGTTTCAGAGCTTCGATTGCAGCAACTGACTCAACTAGTTTACCACGACTTGTATTAATCAGCACCGTATTTGGTTTCATCAGTGAAAAAGCCCGTTCATCAATCAAATAGGTACTCTCCGCAGTCAATGGGCAATGTAAACTAATCACTTTACTGGAGCTTAACAGCTCATCAAGTTCCACATAATGTCCACCTATTTTTTCAAACTCAACGTTAGGATACGGATCATACCCTAAAACCCGACAGCCAAATCCACGTAAAATATGGGACATCGCTAAACCAATTTTTCCTGTTCCAACAATGCCTACTGTTCGCCCATGCATATTAAACCCTGTCAGCCCTTCCAAATTGAAATTAGCATCCCGGGTTCTTAAGTAGGCTTTATGAATACGGCGATTTAATGTCATAAGTAATGCAATAGCATGTTCAGCGACCGCTTCAGGAGAGTAAGCAGGAACACGGGCCACCCGAATTCCCAGTCGCTTCGCACACACTAAATCAACATTATTAAATCCAGCACAGCGCATTAGTAAAATATGGATCCCGGCTTGATGAAGCTGTTCAAGTGTTTTTGCGTTAATCACATCATTAACAAATGCACAAACGGCATCACACTCATGAGCAAGAGCCACAGTTTTAGAGGTTAAAGCAATAGAAAAATATTCCAGATCAAATCTGAATTTCTGATTAGCCAGATCAAAATATTCTCTGTCGTATTTTTTAGCGCTAAATAAACAGATTTTCATCGCGTTACCTTCTGCACAAAGTGCGTCACATTGTTGACAACAATATTCGTGATTAAGCTCACATAATCCTTACAACTTTCCAACAAAAAACACAATAATAAATGGCCCAATTAAAGAAACGCAAAATCAATTGGGGTTATGCTTTAAAGCCTTTAATCTTAAAGCGACGTTATTCATATCGGAGCCAAAATGAAATCCATTTATCGAATTTTTATCGGGTTACTTTTAGCCATACCATTATCAGGATGTATGATGTTTCCCCCGATGGGCGGTCACAATTCCGGCCATTCGAACCACCAGGAAATGCAACATTCAATGAATCAATCACAGCATTACCGTTAACAATAGCAGTCGGTTAGCATATGAACAGAAAGTGATTGATATAATCACCCGTTCATATGGATATCAGAAACAGAAAACCTTTGGCGATAAACATAAAAATCTCCATAAAAAATCCCGGCACTTGAATCAAGAGCCGGGATTTTTATTAATAAATTATTCTTAGCTAATTATGCCATCGCATTTCGGGCTGCTTTAATATTATCTGCAATCAAAAATGCCAGTTCCAACGCCTGATCCGCATTCAAACGAGGATCACAATAAGTATGATAACGCGCAGCTAAATCGTGTTCAGTAATGTGGAATGCCCCACCGACGCATTCTGTCACATTACGTCCAGTCATCTCAAAATGCACACCACCGGCATAAGAACCTTCACTTGCATGAATTTCGAAGAAACTACGGACTTCACGCAAAACATCATCGACACGTCGGGTCTTATAGCCATTTGGAGCTTTAACAGTATTCCCGTGCATTGGATCACTACTCCAGACGACCTGTTTCCCTTCACGTTCAACCGCTCGGATCAAGGCGGGCAGATGATCCGCCACTTTGTCAGCCCCCATACGAACAATGAGGTTCAAACGACCGGCTTCATTATCCGGGTTGATGATATCGATCAACCTTAATAATTCATCAGGATCTGTCGTCGGACCAGCTTTCAAACCAATCGCATTTTCAATTCCCCGGGCGAACTCAACATGCGCATGGTCCGGTTGTCGCGTTCTGTCGCCAATCCATAACATATGAGCAGAACAGTCATACCATTTGCCCGTTAAGCTGTCACAGCGGGTTAAAGCCTGTTCATAAGGCAATAGCAGTGCTTCATGTGACGTATACAAAGTTGTTTCACGAATCTGTGGAGTTGTATCTGCGTTAATCCCACAAGCATTCATAAAAGCAAGAGATTCATCGATACGGGCAGAAATACCACGGTAACGGTCTGCCAGAGGGCTTTTTTTCACAAAATCAAGGTTCCACTTATGAACCTGCTGTAAATTCGCCAAGCCTCCCTGAGCAAATGCCCGAAGCAGGTTCAATGTAGATGTTGACTGATGGTATGCTTTCATCATCCGTTCAGGATCAGGCACTCTTGATTTCTCATCAAAATGAATCGCATTAATGATATCACCACGATAACTTGGCAGTTCAACCCCATCAAAAACCTCGGTATTCGCACTACGGGGTTTGGCAAACTGACCAGCAACCCGACCAATTTTGACAACTGGTTTTTGTCCTCCAAAGGTTAAAACCACCGCCATTTGCATCAGAGCTTTAAAAAAGTCACGAATATGAATGGTACTAAACTCATCAAAACTTTCAGCACAATCCCCACCTTGCAACAGAAAAGCTTCACCTTTAGCGACTTTGGCCAAATCGCTGCGTAATGCTCGGGCTTCTCCGGCAAAAACAAGCGGTGGTTGCCCCGCTAACCGTTTCTCTACATCTTCAAGTACCGTCTGATCCGGATAGTTCGGGATCTGCTTCGCTGGTTTTTGTCTCCAACTGGACGGTGTCCATTCAGTCATGACTTCTTCCCCGTATAATCGAACTTCAAAGAACTAATAATATGGATTCTACGGCGCTTGAAAACCCCTAAACTTATTTTTTTTAGGGGTTCCACAGAATCGGTTAAAAAGAGGATGTTTTACAATATATCTGTAGGCTCTGAGCACAAATATACCGAATTTTAAACTAATTGTTCGTACCTTCAGATTCTGAGTCTGATGTAGGTACATAGCCATTTAAACGAGCTTCCAGCTCACCAACGCGCTGTTCTAAAGCAGCCAGTTTCTCCCGGGTTCGAGCCAGTACTTTTGACTGCACATCAAAATCATCCCGATTCACCATATCTAACTGACTTAATTTCGCCTGTAACAACTGTTTGACCCGTCTTTCAAACTCATCTCCAGCTGATTTGATTCCAGACGGAACCAATTCACGAATTTGCTTGGCAATCTCTTCCAGTTTATTCGGATTTATCATACAGTGTACCTTCATCATCAATGCGTTTATGCAGCCTATTTTAGGGTCTGTTTATCTTTGGTGGTAGAATTTTGTTCAAATTAATATGCGCTAATCACACAGCTGATGAAGCTTAACATTCTAAGTCAACCACAACACGACTTAAGCCTGTGCTCCAAACACCGCTTACAATGGATATCCTGAAGGTTCTTCATGCTCACATGGACTGAAAAATATTTTAATCAACTCTCAAATTATGAGCTTTACCAACTCATGAAGTTACGTGTCGATGTCTTTGTCGTCGAACAACAATGCCCATATCCAGAATTAGATAATCATGACTATCACCCTGATCTGATTCACTTATTAGGTTTCAGGGGGGATGAATTAGTTGCTTATGCCCGAATCATTCCAGCAGGGCTGACTTATCCAACGCCTAGCATTGGCCGGGTAATCACCTCTGCGGCTATACGCGGCCAAGGGATAGGGCAAACGCTGTTAGAGCACGCAATAGCTTCATGCCAGCATCACTGGCCAAATCAACCGATTACCATCGGAGCTCAATATCATCTGATGAAATTTTATCAAAATTTCGGATTTGCTCCGACTGGGGAACCTTACCTTGAAGATGGAATCCGCCATATTAAGATGCAATGCCGTTCAATATAGCGTTTACGCTCCCTTTTCTTACGCATTTATGCAGCCGCAATATCGACAAAATGACCACCAAGTAGCTCTAATACAGGGCCTGGCGCAACTTCTAAAGTCAGCCCTCGTTTACCGCCACTGATATAAATGACATCCAATTTCTGTGCAGAGCAATCCAGAAATGTCGGTAATCGTTTTTTCTGCCCCAGTGGGCTGATCCCCCCGGTTACATAACCAGTTGTTTTTTCAGCGATTATAGAATCTGCCATTTTCATTTTTTTAATCCCGGAAGCCTTCGCCAGTTTTTTCAAATCAAGGTGACCGGCAACAGGGACAACAGCAACGACCATCTTGCGTGGATTATGCTCATCGCAGGCAACGAGCGTTTTAAAGGCAGCGTTGGGATCTAAATCCAACTTATCGGCAACTTCACCACCAAAACTACGTGCATTCGCGTCATGTTCGTAATGGTGTAACTGGAAATCTATTTTGGCACGTTTAAGTGCCTGAACTGCAGGTGTCATAACTTTTTCTATCAACTTACAAAATAAGGAAACATTAATGCTGTGCAGCCAACTGCCAGAATCGCTGAACCAGGGGTTCATGAAGCCTTTTCGATAAAGCACAGATCCCCAAATCAAACGGTTCAATATCCACTTTAACAGCCACTTTTGTGATTCGATCACTCACCGGACTATTACTGACCACCACTTCCGGGGCTATTCCTACCCCGCTTCCCAGCGCGACCATACTCACCAGCGCTTCATGGCCGGCAACCGTCGCAACAACCGGAGGATCAATAACCATCTGATTAAACCAGTCTTCCAGACGGCGCCTTGCCGGACCATGCTCAGGCAGGATAAAAGGAACCCGATCCCATTCAATAATCGCTGCATCTAGCAACTCACGAGCTAAACAGTTTACCCGAGGCGCAATAATCGACAAGGGTACTTTTGTAATACTGGCAAAATTAACTGAAAGCGGTAACGAATCAGGACGGGCAGCCAAAGCCAGATCAGCCTGACTATCTCTGACCATAGCCACAGCCAATGCCACATCCCCGGTAATCAGCTTAATCTCAGCACGAGGACAAACCAGCCGGAAACGATCTAATAGTTGAGGTAAATGACTATAACTGGCCGTCACCGAACAATAAACCCGCAGTTCACCGGTTAAATCTATACCTCCGCGGGTCATGTCTGCTTGCAACTGACGCCAGTCAGCAAGCCATTGTCGGGCAAATCGTTCGACCTGAATACCGGCATGAGTCTGTTTAACAGAGCGTTTATCACGAATAAATAATGCCGCACCAAGCTCTTCTTCCAGACGTGCGATTTGACGACTTAATGTTGAAGGACTGATATGCATCTGTTCACTGGTGCGACCGAAATGAAGTGTACGGCACAAATGTAGAAACAGTTCTGCACTGCGCTGATCCATGACTTCTCCCTCAAAAAAATGCATATTGCAAATAACGCAACACTCTATTTCGAATATATCATTTTACGCAATACGAGTCGCCTTTTATAGTAGGACAAACAATAAACAGAACAGTTATTTGCCGATTCAGGAGAGCAATGACATGGCAAACTATTTCAACACACTGACTTTACGTCAAAAACTGGAACAATTAGGTAAATGTCGGTTTATGGACCGCAGCGAATTTGCTGATGGCTGTAACTTGATCCGTGACTGGAATATCGTCATCGTCGGATGTGGTGCACAAGGTCTGAACCAGGGTCTGAACATGCGTGACTCTGGCCTAAATATCTCTTATGCTCTGCGCCAGCAAGCGATTGAACAAAAACGGAAATCATTTATTCAGTCAACCGAAAATGGCTTCAAAGTCGGAACCTATGAAGAACTGATTCCAAACGCAGATATGGTTTTAAACCTGACCCCGGACAAACAGCATTCTGACGTGGTCAGCAAAATCATGCCTCTGATGAAAAAAGGCGCCGTCCTTTCTTATTCTCATGGCTTTAATATTGTGGAAGTCGGTATGCAGGTTCGCCCGGATATCACCGTTGTGATGGTCGCACCAAAATGTCCTGGTACTGAAGTTCGTGAAGAATATAAACGTGGTTTTGGGGTTCCAACCCTGATCGCAGTTCACCCTGAAAATGACCCAAATGGTAATGGTCTGGAAATCGCAAAAGCCTATGCCAGTGCCACCGGTGGTGACCGTGCTGGTGTTCTGGAATCATCTTTTGTGGCCGAAGTAAAATCAGATCTGATGGGCGAACAAACTATTTTATGTGGTGTTCTGCAAACTGGTTCAATCCTGGCTTATGACAAATTAGTTGCTGAAGGAACGGATCCTGGCTATGCAGCGAAGCTTATCCAATACGGTTGGGAAGTCATCACTGAAGCACTCAAACACGGCGGCATCACCAACATGATGGATCGTCTGTCAAACCCGGCTAAAATCAAATGTTTCGAGCTGTCAGAACAACTGAAAACCGTGATGACTCCATTATTCCAGAAACACATGGATGACATCATCGAAGGTAACTTCTCTTCAGGCATGATGGCCGACTGGGATACAGGCGATAAAGATTTGCTACGCTGGCGTGAAGAAACTCGTCAAAGTGGCTTTGAAAACGCACCACAAAGCGATGCAGAAATCGGCGAACAAGAATACTTCGACAACGCAACGCTACTGGTTGCATTTGTTAAAGCGGGTGTTGAACTGGCTTTCGATACAATGGTTTCTTCAGGCATCATCGCTGAATCAGCTTACTATGAATCACTGCATGAAACACCTCTGATTGCCAACACCATTGCCCGTAAACGTCTCTACGAAATGAACATCGTTATTTCAGATACAGCAGAATATGGCTGTTACCTGTTTGCTCATGCCGCTGTTCCACTATTGCGTGAAATGGTCAACGGTTTAGGTAAAGAATATATAGGTGCAGACATCAGCTGGGAAAAAACAGGTGTTGATAACCTCAAACTTATTGAAGTGAATCAGGCTATCCGTAACCATCCTGTTGAACTGGTCGGCTACAAACTGCGTGGTTACATGACCAACATGAAACGACTGGTTGCCGAATCTCTGTAAGAAGCATCCAATCAAAAATTGATTTTAAGCCGCTCCTTGACCGAGCGGCTTTTTTATCGCTATCACACTGGTATAATCCCCACCTCGAAAACAAAGGTATCATTATGTCTTATCAGCAACGCTTTGGTGGAATATCCAGGCTTTACGGCGAACAGGCTTTAAATCAATTTGCTCACAGCCATGTCTGTGTCATCGGAATCGGTGGTGTCGGTTCATGGGTCGCCGAAGCACTGGCCCGAAGCGGTATAGGAACACTCACACTCATCGATTTAGACGATATTTGTGTCACCAACACCAACCGACAGATTCACACCCTTGCCGCAACAGTCGGACAGCCTAAAACCACGGTTATGAAAGATCGGATCCGCGACATTAACCCCGAATGTCAATGCCATGAAATCGAAGATTTCATCACGGCTGATAATATCGCTGACTACATTGACCATCGTTTTGACTATGTCGTCGACGCCATTGATAGCGTTAAAGCTAAAACAGCATTAATCGCCTACTGCAAACGCAATAAGATTAAATTAATCACAATTGGTGGTGCTGGAGGACAAATTGATCCAACCCAAATCCGGGTCACAGATTTAGCTAAAACGATTCAGGATCCACTGGCATCAAAAGTTCGAAGCGAACTACGCCGCCGATATCACTTCAGTAAAAACCCCAAACGCAAATTTGGAATAGAATGTGTTTTTTCAACTGAACAGCTGATATACCCTGATGGCAATGGTCAAGTGTGTGCAGCGAAAAATACCGACAATGGCAGTATGCGTATGGACTGTTCAGGTGGATTTGGTGCAGCAACCCACGTCACAGCCAGCTTCGGTATGATTGCCGCAGGCAGGGTTCTTCAAAAGTTAGCTCAAAAATCACAGCAGGAAAACATAGCTGAAAACGACCAGCCTTTAAAGACGATTTAACCTCAATTCGCAAAGCCCTGTATTGTGTCGTCAGATACACAATCAGGAGCTCAAGCTTACTCGTAAGGCGCGCCATCTTTATGGGTCATCGACCAGCTGCCATCATCTTTAAACGCTAGCTTGAGATCATCATCGGGATATTCAACATGATCACCAGCACTTCGATCACCGACCTCGATATAAACGACATCTTCATCAGTTTGATTAATCAGCTGATGGGCTATGCCATTATCCGCTTTAAAGCCAATACAATCCCCTGCTGACATCTTAGTTCTATGTTCGCCATAAACGAGAGTCGGTGAACCAGAGATAATGTAGATAAACTCATCCTGTTTAGAATGACAATGCTTGAGAGCTGATACAGCTTTAGGTGCCATCGTCGTTAAATTCACGCCAAAATTAGTCAACCCAAAATAATCACCAAGCTTTCGTTTAGTTCGATTTTTAACCAGCGATGCAAACGGCTCAGGATAAAATGGTTTACCCTGACGAACAGGAATCACTTCAGCCTTTATTGGTGAATTATTTTCCATAGAATCTCTCCAATCTCAATATAGCGCTCTGATGTCAAGATGACAGATGTAAAATGTAAGAACGCTTTTTAAAACCAAATTTTTCGTAAAAAGCAATTACCTGCTCATTCCCTTCAGCGACCCCAATACAAATTTCATAACAGTCAAAATAGCTCAACCACACCAGTAGAAAATTGAATCAGAGTCGCCCCTAAATCTGGTCCACAGTAAACAGAATGGACATACAGCGAATCAATTTCATCTTCGCCATCAATGACACTGGCAATACAATAAACACCCCTCTGATGTTCAGCTTTTACGACAAAGATAACCAGATCATCATTTGTCAGTAACTGTTGAATCCAGTTTTCAAAATTCTGAGTGTCAAAGTGTTGCTTAAAGTGTTTTGAATTTGCCAGTGATGCTTATTTAAAGCCTGCCATAATGGCTTAATTTCAATAATTGATCTTTAGAAAGTTGAACAATCTCCATTACGTCTGCTGCCTAGGCTGAAAAACCAGAACGATCTTGTGCAGAAGATTTACTATTCAATTTAATCACGACAGTCCCGGCTATCAAATCATGAACACAGCGTTTATCTTTGCGAAAAATAAACAGCGAATCGACCATCGATAAAAAACGACCAATGTAAGGAATATAACCAACAACACCCATGGGGACATAACGTCTGGCGATTAATGGCCAGAACTCAGGAAGCTCTCCATCCAATGTGACGATAGCAATTCCCATCACTCTTTTACCAATCGTTTGACCATATTTTTTTAAAAGGTATCCATGCAGTACGAAAAAACTACCCCACCCGACAAGCGTCAACTTAACCATATCATGCATTGGGATAACTCCATCTTTAGCCGAATCCCACACACCAAGATACTTCATTGCCAGAATAATAATAATCAGACCTAACATACCATCGATCATTGCGGCCGACAGCCGTGCCCAGCGAGATGCCAGTCTATCAAGTAATAAAGCCACAGAGATTGAATCCGTCATTAAAAACCTTTCTTAACTACACTCTAAAAACGTTATCTTCTCGTGTCTGTATTAAAGACGCAATGATCTTTGCCTAAAAACACGTCAACTCAGAGTCAACGTACTGCAATCTTTCAAGCTTACTTAAGCAGGTTAAGCTGCTTAACTTCAACCACCCGGGAAATTCTTGGGAAAATGACATCAACAGACATCTGATGTTGATCAGTTGCAAACGTAGTACAGGCATCCTCAACAACCACAACACTATAGTTCAACTCCCAAGCCTGGCGAACGGTCGATTCAACTCCGATGTTGGTTGCGATCCCCGCAATGACAATAGTATCGACACCAAGGCGCCGTAGTTGCAGATCAAGTGAAGTTCCGGTAAATGCGCCCCACTGATGTTTCGTAATCGTAAGATCACCTTCGTGAACTAACCCTTCCCCAAATTCAAGCCAATTATCAGGTAATCCCCCCTGAGGATTGATTGATTCCTTATCAACAATACCTTTAGGGGCATCAGAAAAATCGCTATTCCACCCCACATGGACCAAAACCACAGGAGCGTCAGCATGACGAAATTGTTGGGCCAGTTTTTTACTTTTATCCAGAACATCATCCGATGAATACGGTTGAGTTGGTTTTGCTAAGATCCCTTTTTGTAAATCGATTAATACCAACGCTGTTTTCTTAGGATCTAAATTAAGCCTCATTACTACCTCTTTATTATTTATGCCACAACAACTTATCAGTTATAACAACCATATATAATATATCTTCAACTCTTATAACTGATAATTTTATCTATAATATTATTGGTTTTCGAAATACACATCTACCCTTATTGATTGACACTAACAATAATAAGGAGATTGAATGTATCCCCGTCATCCCACCATTCGTTTTGGATAGGAATAGTATCTGCGATGATTTTAATGGCAATAACGAACAATGCATCAGCTAACGATACGTCCATTGTAAGCCAACTCAAAGTCCCCACTATCACTGAACCATCAAATCAAAGTAAAAAGGCCAACTGCTTAATCACAGCCTGAGTCTGAAGAGAAAACAATGCGCAGCCTCTAACGACGTTATCACGAATGTCGTTTTCTCAACATTTCCAGAAAATCTAACACAGCAATTAGAAAATATGGGATTGAAAGTACTTGCTGTATCCGATAGATACCATATGGTCACTGTCCGTATATATAACAAGAAACCGCTTCAGCAACTCACAAAACTTGACGAGATAAAACGAATTTCTCAGGAACGGAGTTATAAAATCCGAACCGGAGAAGCTTTTAGCCTCGCACCTCAGACACTAAAAGCAACCTAGTTAGCTAAAGTACCCGGTGGATTAACCGGAAAAGGCATTCGTATTGGCATTATCTCCGCCCACACAACCGCTGTGCGCAACAGCCCAATGTCATAGTGGAACGCTGATGAATGCAAAAGACCAACTCAGCGGTGATCTTCTTACAGAAATCGACTTACGTGATGATGATTTAGCAGAATGTAATCAAAACCTGACCGATGAAGGTGTCGAAATGGCAAAGCGGGTCCATGACATGGCACCAGATACCGCGATATCATTTTATGCTCAAGTCTGGTCAGTTTTACAAATACGATTAACGATCTGTGTACGCCAAAATAACAAGGTGGAGCCAGTGCAGACATCATCGTAGATGATATCGGATTTTTCAGTAAACAATTTTATCAAGAAGAAATTGTTTACTATAAAAATACATCCCGTAGCACCCAACGGTTGTATTTAGCCGTCAGCCACGGATCAGGCCCAACGGATTACATTCCACAAGATCCCACAACACCAGTCAAACTCAGTCTGCTATTCGCCTTTACCGGCAGTAATGTCACATTCAGTTTGCCGTTAAATATTTATGGCCACAGTAGAACCCATGGCATCCTCTCTGTTGCAGCGATGCCATGGTATAACACAGATACATTTGCACCACAGGTTTACGGCTACAAAAACCTGAAGGCGGAGAGTTTTACCTCCCGGGGAAATCTGAAACAACGGCATTACTTCAGCTAAAATGGACAGTTTATGCCGACCACCCACTCAACTCCGACAATTACATCCGTCGATGGAAATAACAAGACTGTCTTCGAACAAGCGCTGGATTTGAATAGCGAAGCAAACGAACCGGATGGTTATCCAACCTTCTTTGGGACATCGGCATGCAGCAGCCGTTGCTGCACTGCTGATGCAGCATGCCGAGCCTAATGTACCTCAGAGAATTATTCGTCAGGCCATGATCCAATTAGCACAAGATGTCATTAGATCAAGAGGGAAAAAAGGAAGGATGCCGTAGAGCTGGATTAATCAATGCAAAAGCCTCTCGCTCTAGCCCAGCTAAAATCGATATTAGGTCGCTAATTAAAAATTATTTTAACCTGATTAAAGGCTTCATCAATAACAATACCATCATGAAGCCTTATCCGGCACTTTCCACCATATTTTCTTTTATATCAAAACTCGCATTAGCATTGACACACCAAATTCATTGATGTATATATCATTAATATCGTTATATAAACAGGGATATAACGAATTAGATGAAAGACAGGTATGTCGTATGATAACTGTTCATATTCGCAAACAATTAGGTGAAACATTAGTCGAAGCTAACATCCAGCTCCCCGACATCGGTATTACAGCGCTATATGGCCACTCTGGCGCAGGGAAAACCAGTATTATCAATATGATTGCCGGATTAATCACACCTGATGAAGGATTAATCCGGATGAAAGAAAAACTATTTTTTGATTCAAAAAAAAAGATCAATCTGCCCCCTGAAAAACGCCATGCCGGATATATTTTTCAAGATAAACGTCTTTTCAACTTCATTTCTGTTCAACGCAATTTACTTTTTTCAGGCAAGACAGATGCAACATCCCCACTATTTAAATCCATTATCAGTCTACTGGGGCTTACAAAGCTACTGCACAGAAAACCAGCTCAATTGTCGGGAGGGGAAGCTCAGCGCGTTGCGATTGGACGAGCGTTACTATCAAAACCGCAACTACTTCTCCTTGATGAACCCATGTCTTTTTTGGATCATCAACTCCATGAACAACTGATGAACTATCTGGAACAAATTCCCAAAAAATTTGGGATACCCATTATTCTTGTCACCCATTCATTAGAAGAAATTGAACGACTCGCCGACCATATATTCCTGATTGAAAACGGTCATGTCAGTCAAACCCGTCACAGTCTTATTAATCACACATTTATCGCTCAGCCGATACTGGCCTGACAAGGACTCATTCGAAATGAAACAACCCCCCATGCGCTTTTGGCTTACATTCCTTCTTTCAATCGTTCCCACAGGCGTTTTTGCCTCGCAAATCACAATCACTTCAGGTGCCGGCTATCGGCAGCTGGTCATAGACATTGCGGCCAACTGCCAAAAAGAAGATGATCTGACCATTAATGCATCATACGGTAATTTCGGGCAGATGCTGGCCCATATCAAAATGACAGGCATGATCCAGGCCGTCATCTCAGACCAAAGCTTCTTTAGCGATAACCATGTTCAGGCATCCCGATACTATCCGATTGGCTATGGAACACTTGTGCTTGCCTGGCGCAAAGGACTCCTTCTCAAAAGTTCTCAGGATCTCAAACGACAAGATATCAAACGTATTGCCATTCCAAACCTGAAAAAAGCACTCTATGGGAAAGCAGGGAAGCAATATTTGCAAAGTTCACATCTGTTTAGCACCATAAAACCGAAACTCTATGTCGTTGCCACAGTCCCTCAAGTCACCTCATATCTGGTCACTGGTGAAGTTGATGCCGGATTCACAAATCTAACCGATATACAGCGAGTCAAAAATGATATTGGTGGATATTTGATTATCCGACACGGATATCATCCCATTAAAATCGTAACCGGGATCTTAAAAGGTCATGATACAAGCGATGCGATTACCCGGTATCAGCAATGTATCACATCAAAAACCGTTAAAGAAATAGCGAAACGACACGGACTCTAATGCACTCTTTAAGCTTATTTTTAACAGATCAACACCTGACGTTTCCAATTATTCTGACGGCAAAGACCTGCATCATGGCCGTAGTGCTTCTTGCTCTGTTTGGTGTCATTCTGGGTTATATTCTGGCAAGAAACAAAAATATCGTAACAACAGTAGTTGATTTTATCATCACCCTCCCGTTGGTGTTTCCCCCAATAGGCACAGGATTCATTCTATTATTGCTTTTAGGGCGCAACGGACTACTCGGAAAAGCAGGTCTCCATCCTGATATTATCTTTACCGAAAAAGGGGTTTACCTGGCCGCATTTATTGCCGGACTCCCGCTGGTCGTCAAACCGGTGCAGTCAGCGATGGAACAAGATGTTTTCAAGCTGGCGGATGCTGCCAGAACACTCGGGAAAAATGAACTACAAACTTTTTTTCTAGTCATTATCCCTTCGGTCAAACGAAGTTTAAGCGCCGGGCTCATTCTAGCGGCAGCACGCTCATTAGGTGAAGTGGGAATTACACTGATTGTTGGAGGTAATCTAATGGGGAGAACCAATACAATCTCTCTGGAAATCTATAATGCCGTGATGGATGCCAATTTCCATAGAGCATCGATACTTTGTGTAATTCTCGGCGTCATTTCACTTGCAATTTTTGTCTTACTCCGAAAAGTATCTGCTACAACATAACGCTTTGCATATCGGTAAGCGAATCAACAATAGAAACAGGCCATAATCATGTTTATATCAGATTTATTAGTGAATCACCTTATAGAAGAAGACATACCATACGGCGATGTCACCACCGAAATGATGGGGATCTCTTATCTCCCTGGGGTGATGGAATTTAAAGCCAGATACGATTGTACATTAGCCGGTATCGATGAGGCAGCAGCTGTCCTTGAAAAACTAGGCGCCCAAATAGAGCGCCATGCAGCCAAAGGCGATGACTTAAAAGCCGGCGCTCCAATTATGACCGCTCAGGCATCCGCACAGATCCTACACAGTGGCTGGAAAGTTGCTCAAAACATCATGGAACATGCCTGTGCTATCGCCACACGAACCCACGATATGGTCTCACAGGGAAAAGCCATCAATCCCGATCTAGTCATCGCATGTACCCGTAAATGCTTTCCTACCGGAAAAACCATCAGCATAAATGCCATACAAGCTGGCGGCGGAACACCTCACCGGCTGGGCTTATCTGAAACCTTCCTGCTATTTGATAATCACTCGGTTTTTATTGATGGCCACAAACAGCTACTCAGAGCACTTCGTCAAGCGGTTATCCTTCAACCGGAAAGGAAACTAGTCGTTGAATGTACGGATTTAGAGTTTGCCAGACAAGCAGCCAAATGTGGCGCGAGTGTCATCCAATTTGATAAAGTTCCTGCCGCACAATTAAAAAGTTGGGTTCCAGAACTCAAATCTGAATTCCCGGCTTTAAAAATTGCCGCCGCTGGTGGAATCAACGCTCAGACCATTCAAGAAATCGCAGCCACTGGCATTGATATTGTCGTCACATCTTCAGTCTACACAGGCAAACCAATGGATATTGAGGTTAAAATCTATAAAGATAGCTTGACCAGTGAGAATAAAAATTCAAAAATATAGAATAAAAAACCGATTATCTCTATCATTTATTAATTACAAGCTCATTTTATTGCTTGTAATGAAAAGGATCTATCGTGACTCAAATTAAATCAGTTGTCGTGATTGGCGGCACACATGGTAATGAATTTTCTGGTATTTATCTGCTAAAAAAATGGCAAAAACATCCTGAAAAGTATCAGCGCCCCGGACTATCGATTGATACTCTGTTTGCCAATCCAAAAGCGTTTGCTGCGACTAAACGCTATCTTGATGTGGATCTAAACCGGCAATTCCGGGCTGATCTATTGGCTGACCCGACGCTTGCAAACTACGAACAGTCACGAGCCAAAGCCATTAGTCAGTATCTCGGTGGGAAAGAAACACCCAAATTTGATTTTGTCCTCGATCTACATAATACCACCAGTAATATGGGCCCCTGCTTACTGCTGGTTCAGCAACACCCGATGTATAACCTGATGGCAGGGTACGTCAAAATGAAAATGCCAGAAGTCAATATATCCCGTGATGAAGATCATAAAACCCGCGAAGAGCACCACCTGCTGGCCAGCATGGGTAAATTTGGTGTAATCGTCGAAGTCGGTCCTCAACCTCAAGGGTGTCTGCGTCACGATATCTTAGAATGGATGGAAACACTAACGGGCCATATTCTGGACTTTTTGGTGTTATATAACGAAGACTCATTGCCCAAGTTACCAGAAACCGTTGAAGCCTATCGCTTCTTAGAAGAACTCAGAGCCCCTCTGGATGAAAATGGCGAGCGCTCAGGAACTATCCATAAAGATTTAGAAGGACAAGACTTCAAACCACTCAAAAAAGGTGACCCTATGTATATCACTTTTGATGAAGAGGTCATAACCTATCAGGGCGACAAGACAGTTTATCCAAACTTCATTAATGAAGCCGCCTATTATGATAATAACCTGTCGATGTCTATTTCAGAAAAAGTCATTATTGACGTTTACAGTAAGTCATAATTTGCTTATGGTAGCGCCGTTTCGAGCGATTGATACGGCACTATCTGACAATGCAAGAATTAAATAATCCCATACGGCTTCCCGATGATTATTATCTGACGAATTTCTGGCGGCTCGTTAATGGAGTCACCCAGCGCTACCAGGATTTATTGTGCCCCGACGAATCAGAACTCATCGCTGTTATTAATCAACTCAGCACCGATGCACAAAAATTATACGTTCGGTTACTCTGCCGCAAAGGCCTTGATTTTCGGCTTGATAAACTACATTACCCTGAAATATGTGATCTCAAAAGCGCTCTCAATGAACTAACCGAAACCCGGTTAGCAACAACAGATGCACCTGACAACTGGGGTACCATTGGCCGGTTATGTACTACAGCAGAACTTAAACAATTAGGCCATCTCCAGGGGACTTTCAAAAAGGACCGACTGCTCGAACAACTCTCAGAACATCCCATCCCTGAGTTACCATTTACCGTGATTACATTGCACGACAGTCAGTGGCTGAGCTTATTTCAACTACTTTATTTTAATAATCCACGCCAAAACCTGACTGACTTTGTATTATCCGATCTAGCCTTAAAACGATATGAAAGCTATCGACTTGATAAACAAACCCGGCTCTATCAAAACCGTTCACAAATCGATCTGGCTCTTAAACTGGCATTACTGAATGAACAACTCGATCAGCTTCCGAAAAATGGCAACTGGCCAATAGCACATTTATTAGAACAACTCCCTCAACACACTGAACATCCAACATTAGAACGTCAAAGCCAACGGATACGAGAAAAACTAGCAAGAGAATATGAAAGACGGAGCGAATTCGAAATAGCCCTAACAAACTACCAAGCGTGTGACAGCGTCTTCAGCCGTGAAAGACAATGCCGTATTTGGATAAAAACCGATCCTGAAAAGGCTTTACAACAGCTTCAGAAGATCGCTTGCAATCCCACTAATCTAAATGAACAACAATTTGCGTCAAATCTATATTTTCGACTGGCCCGCAAACTCAAACGCCCTGCAACGGAACCCAAATCAGTTCACTACAAACGCATCGACTGGCCAGCCCCTCAAATACAAGGAGCGCCTGAACAATCGGCACTTCTTCAGTTAAAAACACTGGGCTGGCAAGGTGTTCATTGCGAAAATGCTCTGATCAATGGAATACTCACACTAACCTTATGGCCTGCCTTATTCGCCGACCATCTGCCGGGCGTATTTTTTCATCCTTTTCAACATCGACCAGCTGATCTCTACCATCCCGATTTTTTTAGCAAGCGACAACCATTAATCAATACATTACTCGATGAAATAAACCATCCAAACTGGACCCGTCAAATCAAGTCACGCTTCAAACATAAATATGGACTTGAAAATCCTTTATTCGACTGGAATCGCCTTCCACAAGATGTATTAAACATTGCTCTTGAACGGGTACCCGCCCCTATCTGGCAGTGCATTTTTGATTATCAACTGTTTGATCTTCGACAAACCCGCGCGGGGATGCCTGATCTCTTCATCTGGAATGAAACACAGTTTGGCTGGCTCGAAATCAAAGGCCCGGGTGATAAGCTTCAAAACAACCAATTACTATGGCTTGATAAACTAAATGAACTGAAACTGCCTGTTGCCGTTTGTTATATGGGTCACCAGAGCGTCCCCTCCCCAACAAAAATCACATTCTAAACGCCATAATATTCTTCAAGACTGTACGCACAACAACTGACCCAGAGTTCATGAACCGCCCAACTAAAATGTAACAATTGTAAAATTAGATATTGCTCAAACTTTTTAAATGTTATTAAAAATAGTCTTGTATGTAAAAAAATACAGCGATAAGCTTAACCTCATGTTAGATAGGGATATATCCCATATACACTAAAAATAGAGATTTACTATTTATAAAATTATTTAATAGTCAGTCTTATTTTATCATTCAGAATCGATTTAAATATATCGATATTTTTGATTGTTATATTTGAATTAATAATAAATAAAACATTATGGGTATAATATATCACTCGATACTTCATTACATAAGCACAAGAAAAATATCTAAAGCTAAACCATATGATAAATATCCAACAGATTAATACGATGGTGATAGTCAGATATAGCATATGGGCTATTATAGGCCAACAATTATCGCTCAGTGATCACCGATCAAGATAGCAATAAAATTAATAGACAAGGTCTTTGTACAATGCGATTGAAACAAAATTCAACGACCTTAAATAAATAATATGCCCTGATATATATAATTAAAGGGAGTTCTATTATTTCAATAACAAGCGCCTTAATTTCAAATCGATAAATAAAAATAGGTATTTGAATAGAAAGGATATCAAAATAATCAATCGAGTTTTATTCGGTTAATGAATATAAAAGGAAATAAGGATGCCTGCAATATTACCTTTAGTTGCCTTACTGCCTATTTTAGTTGCATTAATTCTAATGGCCGGTTTACGCTGGCCAGCAACCAAAGCCATGCCAATTGCCTGGTTAAGTGCAGCCGCTGCTGCCTATTTTGAATGGGGAATGCCAGTTAAATATATTACTGCGTTAACATTACAAGGGGTTGTTACCGCCATTGGTATTTTAATCATTGTATTTGGTGCTATCTTAATCCTCCGAACACTGCAACATTCTGGCGGCATGGAAACCATTCAGCATGGCATGCAGAATATTTCAGCCGACCGGCGAATTCAAGCCATTATCATCGGCTATATGTTCGCTGCATTCATTGAAGGAGCAGCCGGCTTTGGGACACCTGCGGCACTAGCAGCCCCATTGCTACTATCATTGGGTTTTCCCCCGTTAGCCGCAGCAGTCATTTGTTTAGTTTTCAACTCGTTCCCGGTTTCTTATGGCGCCGTAGGAACTCCCATAGTCCTTGGCTTAAAATATCTATCACCTGCCGTTAATCATGCAGTTAACGCACATGATGCCGGCGTAAATTTTTCTAACATGGCAGACTTCAATATGCTCATTGGTCAATGGGCCAGCCTGATGCATCTTGTAATGATATTTATTCTACCTGTTTTTATGCTCGGATTTCTCACCCGCTTTTTCGGACCAAAACGCAGTTGGAAACCTGGCTTTGCAGCCTGGAAATTCTGTATCTTCGCAGCCGTTTCTTTCTCTGTCCCTTATTTGCTGTTTGCCTGGACCGTTGGCCCTGAATTTCCATCTCTGATTGGTGGGCTGGTCGGATTAGGGGTCATCATTATTGGAGCGAAAAAAGGATTTTGTGTACCAGAACATGTATGGGACTTTGGCCCGTCAAAAAACTGGGATCCCAGTTGGACCGGGGATGTTTCCAGTGATGAAAGCGCCGAATTCAAAGCCCATATGAGCCAATTTCGGGCATGGCTACCTTATATCCTGATCGGGTTACTATTAGTCATTACCCGCATTCCTGAATTTGGACTCAAGGGATTACTCGCTGGCCCTGCAATCCATTTTAGTCATATTCTCGGATTTAAGAGCGTTAACGCTTCAATCGCTTACTTGTATCTACCCGGCACAATTCCGTTTACACTGGTTGCCATCTTAACAATCTGGCTACACCGGATGCCAAAAGATAAAGTCAAACTATCCTGGGTTCAAGCTATTCATACTATGAAGTCCCCCACGATTGCTCTTTTTGCAGCCGTGGCTCTGGTCGCTATTTTCCGTGGCTCAGGAATCACAGATGCATTATTAAACCCACACAATTATCCATCTATGCCATTGGCAATGGCAAAAGCAGTTGCGGCACTAGCGGGTGATGCCTGGCCAATGGTTACATCATTTATAGGTGGACTCGGCTCGTTTATCACCGGCTCAAATACCGTATCTGATCTGTTGTTCGCTGAGTTCCAGTGGGGCGTTGCATCACAAACTCACTTATCGCATCAGATTATCGTCGCATCTCAGGTCGTCGGTGGAGCTATGGGAAATATGATCTGTATCCACAATATCGTTGCAGTATGTGCCGTCGTTGGATTATCAGGTCGGGAAGGACAAATACTACGCAAAACCATCTGGCCATTTATTCTCTACGGCGTTGTGGTGGGTGCGATTACCTCGCTAATGAGCCTGGACTTACTCAGTGGGTTATTCTAACGTACTAATCCACAATGGCATCTGAATACAGATGCCCAGTTCCCCTCAATAAACCTTTCATACTTATCTTCACAATGCTGTATACAGATAGTAACCTGATGTAAAAACGATGCTTATTCATTTATCAACATCTCATCGACATTCTTTGAGATAATTGCAAGGCGTCCTTAAGCTGCTCATGAATAAAACAATAAAACAAGGGTTATGTATCGTATTGATGGGGGTTTCAGGCACCGGCAAATCATCTGTTGGCAAAATTTTAGCCAAACAGCTCCATGCCCTATTTATTGATGGCGATGATTTACACCCAAAAGCAAATATTCTAAAAATGTCGGCTGGAAAACCTCTCAATGACCGAGACAGAAAGCCATGGCTTAAAAACGTTCGTAATGCCGCTTTTAATATTTACCAACATCATGAAACAGGGGTGATTGCATGTTCAGCTCTCAAACGGAGTTATCGTGAAACAATTCAGGAACAGAATCCTCACATGTTATTTTTACACCTCCATGGTGACTTTGAACTCATTGCCCAGCGAATAGCACAACGACAACAGCATTTTATGTCAGAGAATCTTTTGCAAAGTCAATTTAATACATTAGAACTGCCTACAGATGATGAAGCAAACATCCGCATAGTTGATATTAATGCCGCTTTAGAAATCGTCGTCAACCGCTGCATAAAAGAAGTATGCTCATTCCAGTCACAACAACTCCATAATGACAAAAATGACAAACTAGAACGATAAATTTGAAACGTTGTACCAAAAACATGAGTTGAGCCAATGTTGTGTTATTATTGTGCGTTATA
This sequence comes from Candidatus Celerinatantimonas neptuna, assembly GCA_911810475.1. NCBI lineage: Bacteria > Pseudomonadati > Pseudomonadota > Gammaproteobacteria > Celerinatantimonadaceae > Celerinatantimonas > Candidatus Celerinatantimonas neptuna. Next base: position 1,990,368 of record OU461276.1, on the reverse strand, counting down.
ATGGCTGAGTGATCTTTCGTTAAGATTACTAAATTAGCCAATGACGATAGCAACAATCGTCATTTTTACCAAAGTTATAACGACACAAGATTACACAATTTTTTATAACAAGCATGGACATGCGCGTCATGTCGTTTAACATTCTCCAGTACCATACTGGTCCTGCATCTTGCTTGGCAATTCGATTCAACAAAAGGAGTAATTGATGTCAACTGTTACAGCCGCTGAGGTATTTTCAGCCTCTCCTATTATTCCTGTTATGGTCATTGAGGATACCAAAGATGCCTTGCCTTTAGCCAAAGCACTTGTTGCTGGTGGTATCAATGTATTTGAGATTACACTGCGCACCGAAGCAGCCCTCGAATCTATACGTCTCATCAGCCAGGAAATTCCTGAGGCCATTACCGGTGCAGGAACCATCATCAACACCCAACAATTTGATGCCGCAGTTGACGCAGGTGCTCAATTTATTATCTCTCCTGGATTTAGCCCAGCACTGTTGGCTCACTGCCAGAAAATACCAGATATTCCTTATATTCCCGGCGTGGCAACCGCTTCAGAAATGATCACAGCATTAGATGCCGGTTTAGATCATCTAAAATTCTTCCCGGCTGAAGCGAATGGTGGAGCTCTGGTACTCAAAGCGGTCAGCGCAGCGCTTCCACAGATCCATTTTTGTCCAACCGGTGGAGTCAAAAAAGAAAACTTGGCTAATTATCTGTCGCTGCCTTGTGTTGGAACAATCGGTGGCACCTGGATGATCCCAGCTTCAGCAATTCAGGCAAAAAGCTGGGAAATCATCACCGGTTTAAGTCGTCAGGCTGTTGAATTAGCAAATTCTCTGCGTAGTTAAAATATCACTATTAAGCTGACCATTTGTTGATGACGGATAGTCAGCTGCTTCCTGTTGTCCCACGATTAAACCCCCTTCAGTGACAAGGATAGAAAATCGATTTTCCCGGTGCTAGACTGCTTTTCTGTCGGGTAAAAAGACCAGTCCATGAAATCTCAATCTCAAGCATACATCTATGGCATCGCCGCTGTTTTGATGTGGTCTACTGTTGCCACTGCATTTAAAATCGCTTTACGCTATTTAAGTCCTTTGCAATTAGTTGCTCTGGCCTCTTTTAACTCAACTCTGGTTTTAATGGTAATTCTTCTCTTTCAGGGAAAGTTACATCTGACCTGGCATTATCTGAAAACACACAGCCGTTACTATTTTTTACTCGGGCTGCTCAATCCATTTGGTTATTACCTGATCCTGTTCAAAGCTTACGATTTGCTTCCGGCGCAACAGGCTCAACCACTCAATTATACGTGGGCAATTACCCTGAGCCTGATGGCAGTACCGATACTTGGTCATAAATTACACCGTTATGATATCGGAGCCATGTTATTCGGTTATCTGGGAGCTGTGGTCATCGCTACAAAAGGAGACCTGTTGACACTGCACTTTCAAAGTCCTTTGGGTGTCACTCTTGCACTGCTCAGTACTCTGTTCTGGTCAGGTTACTGGATTATCAATCGCCGCCGTCAGGATGAACCAGTTGCAGCGCTACTGGCAAGCTTCTTACTCAGTTTGCCGGTTACCTGGATCTGCTGCCTCAGCTTCGATGGTTTTCCTTCCATCAGATGGCAAGGATGGGCAGGCAGTGCTTATGTCGGCTTTTTTGAAATGGGGATCACATTCGTCTGTTGGATTATTGCTCTGAAAAAAACAGAAAAAACTGCTCGCATATCAAATCTGATTTTTATATCACCTTTTTTGTCCCTCTATTTTATTGCCAAATTATTAGGGGAACCGATAGCCCCGGCAACTTATATCGGGCTGATTTTAATCATTGCAGGATTAATCATACAGCAGTATGGCACCCGAAAAACATCAATACGACGCTCTAAAAGTCAGATAGCTGGTTGACTTTAAAACACTTTCATTTATTATTGATAATAAAATTAATAATAAATGAAACATGCCTATTCAATTTAATCCTATCATTCTGACTCCTTTAGCAGGAATGCTTCCGGTGCTATCTTTTGCACACCCGATCCCCGTCCAGCTGGCTGAGCAATATCAGAATCAGGATGTAAACCAATATCTGATTAGTGAAAAATATGATGGTGTCCGTGCCTATTGGGACGGTCACAAACTATGGACCCGGCATGGCCGCCCCATTCAAGCCCCTCAGACCTTTATTCAGAATTTTCCCAATCATCCCCTCGACGGGGAATTATGGACTGATTATCACCATTTCAGTGAAATAGCAGCTTTACTTGAACGAGATCAGACAACCGATGTCGACTGGCAAAACGTACATTACATGGTTTTTGATTTGCCTGCCGATCCTGCACCGTTTCATATCCGGTATCAGAACCTTCAGAAATTACGAAAACAACTTCCGACATCAATCCACATTCTTAGACAATATTCATTAAATGACCGGCAAGCATTGGATCAAGCACTAAAGGAGGTAACTGCACATGGTGGTGAGGGATTAGTGCTGCATCTGAAAAACTCTTTTTATCAGGCGGGGCGCAGTGGTCATCTGCTCAAATATAAACCATTCCATGACGATGAAGCGACAATCATTGGCTATTTACCCGGTCATGGAAAGTACCAGGGGCTTGTAGGTGCATTTAAAGTCAAAATCCAAGACGGAACAACCTTTGCCATCGGTAGCGGATTAACCGATGAAATGCGTCGTCACCCACTCGCCGTCGGAAGCATCATCACGTTCCGATACAATGGACGAACCCGGTATGGAAAACCCCGTTTTGCCCGATTTTTAAAGTTATATCATCAGCTATGATCAATGGTCGTCGAGTCATTAACTCAATATGTTGTTCTTAGCCGCCAATGAAATCAGTAACAGAGATACAAGGACTGACGCAAGAATCTTTCTCTAAACGGAGATTTTATAGCAAGACACACAAAGCTATTTCTTCTCTACTGAGGAACATAGATTGTTCCGTATTTGGGTTACAACTTGGATATTGTGCCCAAATTATTGTTGTCGGCATCGGATCAGGGCCCATTTTAACCTAGTCAAAACTCATGTATATTTAGTAAAATGGAAATGTATTTCATATCTGATATGGATTAGCTACCACAAATGGAAAAAAGAACCCTCTATTTTCATAAATAAAGACGTAGAACTTACCCACGAGCATGGACAAGATTTCTGGCAGGCCGCATTCATTAATCTGACCAATCCGAAAGCAACAATCTTGCTTATTACCCTATTTACACAATTCATCGGCCCGAACACACATATTCAGACAACGGCGTATTTGATCATGGGGATAACACTCATTCTAACAGATATCATCGTCATGCTTGGGTATGCAAGTTTAGCTCAACGGCTTTCCTGTTTGATCAATTCTGAACGCCGGGCCATTTATCAAAACCGGACGTTCGCTTGTTTGTTTTTCGTTGTGGCCATGGTTATCGCAATCAGTTAATTTGAATATATAAATCAACTTTGTGTAACCTACTACCAGCAACCCCACTGAATTCAAAATGATATGAAAAGCTTAGATAAAATCTATATCGCAATCTTGGATCGTTTACAACGTGATGGACGACTGAGCAATGCTAAACTATCCGCCAATTTGGCATTAAGCGAGTCCCCTTGTTGGAGACGAGTTAAGCGTCTGGAAGAAGAACAGTATATTCAAGGTTATCAGGCCAATATGAACCGGCAAAAACTCGGGTTTGGGGTTTTGGCATTTGTTCACATCACCTGTGTTAAACATGATCTAAAAACCACAAAACAATTTGAGTCAATCATTCATGCAGCCGACAATGTACTGAGCTGCCATAACACAACTGGAGATTCAGATTTTATGCTTCAAGTCATCGCTAAAGATTTAGATGATTACAGTCGGTTTGTTGAACACGTTCTAAGACAATTGCCCGGTATATCGGTTATCAGTTCTTATGTTTCATTACGAGAAATCAAATCATCGCCCCGGTTCCCCATCACACTGATTTAACCTGACAGAGCATCATCTGACTCATTCCATGACGATGCTCTTATTCCCGACAATATCGTCGATATTTCCAAATGGGTATACAGATATAACCGTCGTTCACCTTCGACTTAAATCATCGCTCATATATTTTTCAAAAAAATCCATTCAATTTATCTCAATTGCACCCAAACACTTCGAATAAAGATGTATATAATAAAAAATCCTATTTAGGAGAGCCACCATGCTTTCAGATTTAACCCAGACTCTGTTCAGCCAACAACCTCAGTCGACGCTTTATCACTACACTACATTTAGCGGGCTTTTAGGCATCGTGCGCTCGCAGGTTTTGTGGGCCAGTGATGTGCGTTATATGAACGATGCAGCAGAACTTCACCATACGTTAGATCTGCTAACCGATGCAATTGACCTGCGAATTTCCCGCGGGGATAGCAAAGCCACATTGCTACAACATTTCGGACAATGGTTAACACATCGGTTAAATCAGGGACATATGCTCTTTGCCGCTTCATTTCGGGCGAATGGGAACCTGCTCAGTCAATGGCGTGGCTATAGCACCATTGGCAAAGGAGTCAGTTTAGGCTTTCATCCTGAACATATTGGGCTCTGGGCAAAGAGCCAATACTTCCAGATTGGCCGGTGTATTTATGATATGACCCGACAAAAGCAGTTGGTTGAAAAAGCTATCGATGCCGTTTGTCAGATGGAACTCCCAGAGCAGGAACTGTTTGCGGCTATCGAGACCGATCTTTTAAAACTCGCTGTTTTGCTCAAACATCCATCCTTTCGTGAAGAGGACGAATGGCGAGTGATCTTACCGGTCATTCATCATGAACTTGATCCCCGTATTAAATTCCGCGAAGGCAGTGCCATGTTAAAACCTTATACAGAATTTGCTCTATCAAGTCATGAGCAACCCATGGCACTGGATCATGTCTATCTGGGACCCACCCCAGATTCCACGCTATCGATTAACTCACTACGTTTATTTTTCAGACAACACAGGCTGACGCCAGCCCGGGGAATTGATGATAGTCAGATCCCATTTCGAGCTTGCTAAGGTATGTTGATTTTGAACAAAATTCAACCATCGAACATCAACACAGCTTAGAAACAGCTCATCTTATAAAAATGTTCATCTTGAGAGGTCACCACAGACCCCTGCTTTTGATAGAGCTGCGCCTGCTCGTTCGTTTTAAAACAGCTTAGTGTTAAAGGCAAATACCGCCGATGTGCATTATCGCGTAAATATCGCATCACCTGTGTCGCCAGCCCCTGACGTTGCAGCTCGCTAAACACAACCAGCAGATGGATATGAACCGAATCTTCAGTCATTTTATGACATACCAGCCCGACACGCCTATCATCCAGAGTCATCCAGTAAAACCACTCATGTTGAAGGTAAGAATAAAACCCGTCTTTCTGAAATGCTTCATCCCATCCCAATACATCTTCAAGTACCGGGCGCATATAGCATTTAAACACCTCGAACAACTCATCCATCGTTTCATGCTGAACAGGCTGCAATTTGATATCTACCATAACCCCTAATACCTCACCAAATTATACTTATTCTGAACGTGGGATAAGCACACCCTAGCTGAAAACTCGCTGATAAAAATCTGTCATGGCGTGTTTCAAATTGGGTTTCAAATAATGCCAGCCAAAGCGCTGATAATGCTGTAAAGCGCGATGATTGGTGCAACTCACCGACAACAGGCATTTGTGAGAGTAGAATAAAGTTTCATACTAAGTAATAAAGATTCATACTGAGTATTAAAGTATCATACTAAAATGGCTGAGATGGTAGTCTAACTGCTGCCATTTTTAAATCAAAAATGCCCCGAAGTGTTTTAAGAAGTATGTTTTGCTTGATAAGCTTTGGTTGTGATTTCAGACTCTAACGTTAATTTGCTAGACTAAGTAAGAGAGTACATAAAGGTGGACGAATGGACTACTTTGCGGAGGACCCCTTCTAGGTAATGTAAACCTGGAGGGTAAATGAAAAAACTAAAGCAACAGTACCGAAGCCATATAAAGGCTGATGGGCGTTTTCTATGGGATGTGTATCCTTGTGTTCGTAGTGGAACTCATAAGCACTTTTCAACTAAGCAGGAAAAGAGTTACTTTTTCCTTCATGAAATTGAGTATCGTGAGTATCCAATCAAACTGCGAGCGGCTAGAGGGAAATCACTGGCTAATCCTTGGGATGACTATCCTGCATACGTATATGACGTTGCTAAGTGCTGGAAGCATAATTCGAAAAGACGTCACCAGTACTACAAATAAATATTATTGAGCCTCGCGAATGCGAGGCTTATTTCTATCCATCTACATGTTTACTTCCGACTAGCATGTAATGTCCCAAAGCGTCTTTCACTGTTATTACGCAGCTTGCGAAACGCAAGTTGCGTAATGAACTCAAAACTGCCCCTTTTCTTGCTAGAGAGATTCTCCTCTGGGTAAATTCTGTCAGAGTTTGCCCAACTTTTCCTAATGTCAGGTCAGAACCAGAGTATGCACGGATCAGGTCCTGAGGTAAGTTTTTATCAATGAATTACAAAGGGTGAGCTACGTTCTTTTAAAGTATTAAGATACTTAATTTCACTATAGGGGCGGTTGTCTTGCCAACTACGATGAGCTATACCGTATCCATCTGAAGACAAGCTTCCTAGTAGAGACTTAGTGAGCTTTCCCTGCATCTCTTTGTTTTTGATCATACTGATTGCCCAGATAAGATTCCTTTATTGAATGCTTTGCCTACTCAATAAAGGAGCGATGCAGAAACGTAGAACTGTGCCAGTGTCAATGTCCCCATATTTTTTTGACCGCAGCGTTGTGTTACTGGGACAATTCCTGCGTACTGCTGAACTTATTTTGCTGAGTTAAACCGGCTCCGTTTCTCTCCAAAAGCTACAAGCAAGCGAGGAACTGAACATTCACTCGCCCTTGTAGTCTTCTAGACTGCCAAATTACGATAGAAAAGACTAGAATAGCCCAGCCTTGACGGATTATAAAACTTCCTCGATCTATTTATAGACCTCGCAGAGTCGATAGTGTGGCTTAGCTACGTCTGCGCTAATGAACGCAATGCTGCGGATGTGGTTCGAACGCTCTCTTTCCAGTACCCCATGTAACGCGTAAGCATTTTGAGGATAGAAGATGAAAGTGTTGGTCTCGTACTCCAGCCTGTCCACTTCAATCATTTCATTCATCTCAAAATCGTACAAATCACCAAAGGTTTCATGTCTTTTCGTGTCTTCTTCCGAGATTTTGATCGACGCATCCTTGAACTTGTAGATCCCTAATCCTCCCCCTTTGGCAGTATCCCCCTCTTCCTTGATATACAGCAGCCCAGCGTAAAGCTTGAAGGGCCGGTCAAGGTGTGGCCCTCGGTAAAAGCGCACATTATTGTTCGGGTTACACGGGTAACAAATGAAGCCGCCGTCCAAGACCACCTTCTTCTCCACCGTCGTGTCATACCCATCTAGGCCGAAATCACTGTCGAGGTGCACGTCGACATAATCACGGTAGTTGGGGGAGTACTCAACCGCGAGTGACCCAAACAGTTGAATATAGCGTCGATAGAACTCGGGCGACGAGTTGGTTGCGAGAAAATCTAACCAGATCTGACTGGTCTCGGGATCGTCGATGAAATGCTTCGGCGTGTGCCCATAGCGCCACCGCCCATTCAACGGACCATGGATTTTCTCGAGATGCGCCCAGCTCGGCTTCGTCGCCACAAGCTCCGAGATAATAGGCTCGGGAAACAGATTTTTCTTTATTACATGCGGAAAGGGATCGGTTTTAATGTCGTCCTTCGATATGTAGTTGAGAACGCACAACTCTTCTCTAAAATTACCTTTCAAAATTGACTTTCCTTGTGTTAGGTGAAATGGATTTTTGGATGAAATACAGGGATAGACCAACGGAGATGGCCGTGAGGGCTGCCCACCAAGTGACATAGTCAAACTTAGTCACCACAAATGAGCCGACCAAATTGGCGATCAAAGCCGGTAGAAACATGATGCAGTTCGCCGCGCCGAAGGCTAAGGCAGAGCCGCCACTTAGTTTGGTTAGCATGTATTCAAATCTAAAGCTATACAGGATTTCTGACAGAGAGACCGAGATCGTTGACATCAACACTAAGCCATAAATCAACACCATGTTAGTGCTGATGCTCGACAGCGACAAAAGGACAAAGTAGCCACTGAAAAAGAGGTAGATCAGAGGAAGAATACGATGTTCAGGGATCTTGCTCGCCGCCCCTTGCAATACAATCACAACTATGGCATTGACCGAAAAACAGAGGGCAAGAAATTGCGAGTTGACCGTCCCTTCCACATAGTCTGTGAACGTAAACAGTAACGTTGAATATAAGACCATAAACAGAAAAGCAAATGGAAATATCGACTTAATTGAATGGTATGTGCCGATCAGACGCTCCATCGAGGGAACGCTGTTGGCCGTGTTCACGGACTCGAACTGACTCCTGATCGCGATCATCATGAGCACTAACGCAATTAAGATCGCCGCCAGAATCGACGCGCCCACTGCAGAGAAATCCAACAAGAAGTACGCACCCAGCACCGGTGCAATCGCGACCGCCGCGTTAAAGCCAATTAACCGCAGAGTGATCAGTGTTTCTAGCCCAATGCGCTCGTTAACACTGGCATACAGCGCTTTCCTTACCACCGGGTGAAACATGCCACTTGTGATACCAATGATCTGCGAGCAAAGCACTACCGTGTAGAGATTGATGTCGTAGAACAGCACAAACAGCGCAACGGCTCTCATTAACAGCGCGATCAAGATTAGGTGGAACGCGCTGATCCTATCTCCTAGCCAACCACCATAGAGCGAAAAGACGCGATTGGACACTCCCTTTAACGAGACAACCAGGCCAGCTACATACAGTGACTGGTCAAGGTGGTTCGTTAAAATGATGACCCAAAAAGGGGTCAACATATGCGTGACGATGGTGAACAGGAAGACAGATAATAGTACCGATTTCTGCAACCGATTGGTCTGGAAGAAAAAGGCCTTCGCATTATCAAATAACATAGTCTTTATGGAAATCCTTCAATGGAACGCGCACGCTATCGATCTCGATGTCGCAATGGTGGTAGAAGACTCTTAGATCATGGTTGAGCGCATCTGCGCTGCTTGAGATCATCGTGATGGCCCCCCAGGTTTCCACCATCAAAGCCGGGTTGGTTTTCAGATGACGGCCAAACGGTCGCGGAGACTCCTTGATGACGTTGACATCCGCACCAGAATAGTCAATCGCGGCGCCGATCCCTGATTGAGAAGGCACTAAGTTCATCCAAATCCCACACCCCACGAGAGATGGGATATGAAACCGGCCTCCGAGTATCGCAGCCATCCCATTATCATACAGCTTTGAGTCGTAACATTGGTTCATGATCAGAGAGATGTCCGATCCCGCAATGCGTGGGTTGATCTCGACCAGATACACGTCCTCGCCATTGACGATAACCTCGGTGTGACCAAATCCAATGTTGAACCCAATCGCGGAAAGCAGTTCTTTCACCTTATCGACGGATTTCTGTGTGCCTGCATTGTCGACCGGAAAACACGCACTGATTTCTGGGAAGTTCGGCAACTCTCCCATCACTCGGTCGGACACCCCTAATACATGGTGGTAACCATCTTGCGTAAAGGTTTCAATGCTGTAGAGATCCCCCATGATGTACTGCTCAAGCAATATACTTTGGCTCTTGTTCACCCCACGGAAATATGTGGAGTTGGCTTGATATTGACGAATGTAGTTCGTCAGCTCTTGCGCGTTCTGTAACAATTTGACTGAATTGCTGCCGGCACAATTGATGGGCTTCGCCACGACCGGATACTCAAGATCGTCAGGGTAACGATCGCTCTCGATATTGTATAACCAGTATTTTGGCTTGGTGAAGCCGACAGCATCCGATGCTTTTCGCGCGAGATACTTGTTGCGACACGTAATAGCGGCTCTGCTGGCAAGCCCCGGTAAGCCAAGTGCATCGTTGATCAGCGCGGCGGTAACGATTTCGAGATCCATTAAGGCAATCACTTGAGAGATAGGCCGGTTGGCATCGATGTCTAAGAAGGTGGTTAAGATTTCTTCGAATGGCTTGTCATGGACATCGTACTCCACAATGTGGTCAACCAGGCTCAGCGCTGAGGTTTGGCCGTCCGCTAAGCCTTCATAGTAGGAGACATTAAACGTGACCAAGGTGATGTCACAGCCGAGGTTTTTCGTCGACCGTAAAAATTCTAAGCCAGCTTTGTTGTTCGTGAGCTCTAAAAAAACGACGTGTTTGTTCACCAGTTCATCCTTCTTGGTGTGTGATTTTGCAGTGAAAAGTAGTCGCCTTCAGCCGGCAATTGCTCAAACATCTGGAGCAATCGCTCGGCCGAAAGCCGTGGGTCTAGGGAAGCGTCACTGACCCCTAACCCCGTGGTTAGTTTCCCTGGATGTATGCTAAGTACCCGGACGCCCGCCAATAATGGATCCGTGGCCATGCAGGCGGTCAGCATGTTTTGTGCCCCTTTGGTAATGCGGTAAGTGTAAGAACACTTGACGGCCGTCTCATCCCGTGCGTTGTCGTAAAAAGACCCGCGTCGTGAACTGATATTGATAACCAAACGTAAGTCTTGCCCGCTAGGCTCAGACGCGATTTGAACCAGCTCAAACGGCGCCAGTACGTTGACATGAAAGGCCGTGGTCAGTGCCGCGGGACGCTCCTTGGCAATGGTGTTGCCTTTGGAGCCCACGCCGGCGTTGTTAATAATGACCTGAGGGTTAAAGTCGTGGATCGCCGCGATCAAGGCCGGGTTGTCTCGATTGGAAACCGACAGATCGCAGCTTAACTGCCTCTCCAGAAGACCAGACGCCTGCATCGCTGATAGTTTGTCGTGATCGCGGGCGAGGCCGAGGATGGAATGGCCCCGTTGCGTCGCGACGTCTGCGATGGCCTGGCCGTAGCCACCCGTGCACCCAGTTAATAAGATCCTCATGCCAAGACCTCTTGTTCTAGGATGGATGAGTTGACCGTGAATTGAGTGGCGTCCGCATTGGCCAGCAAGACCGAAGCTTGCATGTCTACCGAAGACGTCGATTTGGCCTGATGCTGGTCGGAAATATTGTAGTCAACTACACCGTCAATCGCCTGAAGTCGCGACTCATCGACGGTGTAGCCGTAAGGGATGAGATAAAAACGCGTGTGCTTGGTTTTCTTCGGCTGCGCGGTGATCGTGCACACCCCAGCTTGGGCCAACATCCCTTCTTTACTGATGTCAACGCCGTACGCTTCTTGGTTTGCTCGCACAATATACCCGCCTCCCGCACGGCTCGCGATTTCGCAAAACACCAGCGTCTCATCGGAATAGAACATTTCTAAATGAAAAGCGGAGTTGTAGGGAGTGGGTAACAACGAAAAAATTTCCGATAACGCCGCATCAATTCGACGGTCGAGTACCGCATCCTCCACAGTGTCGCTGCTGAGTATCTCTTTGTTCTCGAAACACAGACAGTTACTTGAATATGTTGAGACGGAGCGAAACACAACCTGGCCATCTTTGATGACCCCATCAACATGCAGCATGGGCAGAGCGATGTATTCCTCGACGATGTAGTTGTCCGGGATTTTCCCTGCTTCAACAATGGAATCGTACTTGGTCACCCCAATGGAAGAAGATCCATCGACCGGTTTGACAATCACCGGCTGGTTGGGCGAAAAATAATCGGTAACATTGACCCCAGACCCCGACTGCCAATAGGCCGGTACCTGAAACGTCTTTGCCGTTTTTAGATAGTCTTTCATGATGTCTTTTTGGCGAAAGGCGATCGCACTGGCCTCTGATTGCCCCTGTATGTGCAGCACCTTTCGAATTTTTGCACACACTTCCACCAGCGGCTCACTCGAGCTGATCAGACTATGGATTTGAGCGTCTTGTTGTAACCCGCGCACGGCATCCAGCAAATGATGAAGCTCAAACGATTCGACCGCGACGACCTTTGCATCAGCAGAGTAACTCTTTGCCACGTCTGTCGTCGTAATTAAAACAAGGTTGTCGATTGCGGAGAGCTTATTAAATATATTTCGCTCTTTTCCATCGGCTTTACTGATAACAATATTGATAATTCTATCGTTCATTTAATATTCTCATAATGTCAAACTTGGTATATTTCATATCATGCAAACCATTTTTGTACCTCTTAAGAGGTAATAAATCAATGCCGATACGTTGACATTTCTCTTCAATGATAGAAATGTATGAATCTAATTCATCGGACGTGATGCCTTCACGATCCATGAGGTATTTAAAGACATAGAGAGCGGGAATATCTTCGTGGATATACCGAGAAGACTTGAGCGCTTCTATATTTTTAGGCGACATTGATTTATATACCCCGGTACAGTTTTGAAGCGTTAAATATAAGCTTTCTTCGACATCGACATTGTACTGCCTATTTAATATGTCTTTAAAACTGGTGGTTTTTGCTCCATACGAACTGGCCAAAAAGACGCGCAAATTGTCGAGCTTTTCAAGCTTGTCTCCCAACGCCCGATCCACCCCCTCAATATAGTGATTGTACGACTGGCCAGACAGCGTTTTGTCTAAGTTATCCCCATCCAAACACACCCCAGAATGGATAATGAATCCCAATGGATCGAATAGCAGGTTTTTCGTCTCCGTCCTGTTTAAACAAGGGAACCAGGGCAGGTCAGGGATCGCAAAGTAACCGCCTAACGCTTCCAAGGTCCGTGCATCGCCATTTACCACAGAGACATTGACCTCTTTTTTCCGCTTGGTGGTGATCCGCCGCGCTTGAAAGTCCACTCGAGTGCCATACAATGAATCTTCCACCAGAATATGCGCGACCTCCCGACTGCCTGCATAAATGCTTTGCAGTGTATTGATTAATCCTGCCTGGCCTGCGCGAATATGTACGACAAGACACTGCGCTTTACATTCTTTGTTCACTCTTAATAAAATGGTATTCCGCAGTTCATATATATCAGGAACACAAATAAATACTGCATCATATTGGATGAGTGAGTCTAATGTATTGAATTCGGTCGTCTTGATATTTTTGCAGCAGAGACTATTAGAAAGTGCATTAAGATTATCGATGACGTCAATTTTAGAATGAAAGAATTCAATCAAAGATGAGGTTTTAGAATCCGATAATGTTGCGACTGTGACGTCATTTCTACTTATATCAAGATCAACGGCGAGAGACACCCCGACGTGACCGCCTCCGATAATGAGAACGTTTTTTTTCATATTTAATTACCTGCCAACTCATTATTATATTTCTCTTTTTTCCAGATACATTTAATACAACCAAAAAAAATGTGTGTCAACGACAGGGCGAGAGCGTAAATATTTTTTAACCAATATGGTCGGTTGACTTGCTGATAAGTCTGGAGCTATCTTACGCCTTTTTAAGGTGAAAACTCTGGACATTGACGCTTTTTCTCAGCATTTCAAGAACATTCAAGACCCACGACAAGCGGCTAAAATCACCTATTCTCTGTTTGATGTTCTATTTTTATCAATTTGTAGTGTGATTAGCGGAGCTTCTGGCTGGGAGGACATTGAAGATTTTGGAGAAGCACATCGCCTCTGGTTACAGGAAAAAGGGCTTTTTCTTCAAGGTGTGCCCACTCACGATACCATTGCTCGTATCATTTCTCGACTCAACACCACTCAGTTTCGACAATGCTTTATTAACTGGGCGAAATCTGTCTCAAAACGAACCTCTGGGGAGATCATCGCCATCGATGGCAAAACACTCAGAAGCTCTTATAACCGAGAAAGCCGTCAATCTGCCATTCACATGGTCAGTGCCTTCGCGACACGCAATGGTGTCGTCATGGGGCAAATAAAGACAGAAGAAAAATCGAATGAAATCACGGCTATCCCAGCGTTATTAAGGCTTTTGGATATAAAAGGTTGTCTTGTTTCTATTGATGCCATGGGATGTCAGAAAGACATTGCAAAGCAGATTGTGACACAAAAAGGTGATTATCTTTTAGCGGTAAAAGGCAACCAAGATGGCTTGCACCGAGCGGTTAAACAAGCCTTAGCTGAGAGTATTTCTCTTCCTGTTGATCCGAAACAGATACAAATTACTCAGGGGCATGGGCGCTACGAGGCCAGAGAATATAAGGTATTACCTGCTACGGCTTTAGTGGGGGAATTTGAAGAATGGGCAGGGTTGAAAACCATTGGCGTCGCCATGGGGTATCGCTTTGAAAAGAAAGCCCAGCAATACTCTTTAGAATACCGCTATTACATCAGTTCTGCAGACTTAGACACATCCCGATTTGCCGATGCAGTTCGAGGCCATTGGGGCATAGAAAATAGCCTACACTGGGTGCTTGATGTCTCTATGAATGAAGACAAATGTCCAATTTATCATGGAGAATCGGCCGAAATATTAGCCACGATGAGGCATTTTTCTTTAAACATGCTGCGAGCCGAAACGAGCAAAAAAGCCAGTCTTCGGCGCAAACAAAAAATCGCCAGCATGGACATAGCGTATTTAGATAAGGTGTTAGCGGCAGGCCTAAAAGTCGTGGCAGAAGAATGAGTGAGATAGGGCCGTTCTGATCAAAATATGTTCACGCTCTCGCCCTGGGGACCTTTGTTGGGATATGTGTATCTCGTTCAATAGAGTTGATTGAGGTACTTATTGCTATTATCAAGTGCGGTGCAGTCTATGTCCCCTTTGATACTAGTTGGCCTGAAAGTAGGATTCGTAAGCTAGTATCTGAAATAAAAATTCCAGTTTTTATTTCAGATAGTTCTTCAATTATAGAACAAAATTTTAGTATCACGAATTTAAATTTGAGATCTATTGATGTATCAGATAAAGCAATTAATCCTTCAGTTGACATTTTAGGTAGTGATCTGATTTATGTAAATTTCACTTCAGGTTCAACTGGTACTCCAAAAGCTGTTCCTATTTGCCATCAAGGTGTATCTAGGCTCTCCAGTAAACCAATATATATTAATCATGGAGAAGTTATTTCAACATTACAGTTAGCATCAATAGCATTTGATGCTGCGACATTTGAAATTTGGGTGCCATTACTTAATGGCGGTAGGTGTATTTTATTTTCAGAGAAAATACTGCATCTTCAAGCACTCAAAAATGAATTATCATTTAATAGAGTAAATACGATTTTTCTGACAACTGCATTATTTAACACTATTATTGATGAAGATCCTACTTGTTTATCAGGTATAAAAACAATTTTAACCGGTGGTGAATCTCATTCTGTTCGACATATGACGAAAGCAATTGAGATTTTTGGTGAAGGTGTCGTTACTAATGTCTATGGACCTACTGAATGCACGACATTTTCTTCCTATTACCCTATTAAAAAAGTAGAGAATTATCAATATACTATTCCTATTGGCCGGCCAATTCAGTATACCAAAATATATATTTTAAATGGAGAATATGTATGTGGAGTTGGTGAAATAGGAAATATACACATTGCTGGACCTGGGTTATCTCCTGGATATTTTGGTGATAATGAGAAAACAAAAAAATGTTTTAAATCATGTATTATAGATGGTCATGAACTTATTCTTTATGATACCGGAGACCGGGGGAAATTGACATCTGATCTAAATATTATTTTTGAAGGAAGAATCGATGGACAAGTTAAAGTTAATGGATTTAGAATTGAATTGAAAGAAGTTTCTTTTCATATTGAAGCGCTTCCAAATATTAGAAAATGTTTTGTTACAGTTAATCAACTAGCTTCTGGAGAACAACAGCTTCTGGCATTTGTTCAGCCTGCAGTCCCTAATATCACCTCAAACATAGTTACTAATTTGCTTAGAAAAATTTTACCTGGATATATGTTGCCGAGGATTATTATTCATTATCGAGAATTCCCTCTTACCATAACTCAAAAGATTGATAAGGAGTCATTGATTATGTCTTTAGACAATAAAACCACAAGTAATAGCGCTACAAAGTTACAAGATTTTTTGAATCAAAAGGGTATTAAAGCACAGGTGCAGCAGCTTCCCTCATCGACAAGAACTGTAAAAGATGCTGCCTCAACATTGAGATGTGAAGAGAAACAAATTGTAAAATCACTTGTTTTTCAAGAGACTGAATCAGGAGTGCCAGTACTTGTTCTCGCTTGTGGTATTAATCAAGTCGACGAGGCTAAAGTATCTAAAGAAATAGGTTCGACTATTAGTAAAGCGAATGCTAAATATGTCCGTAAACATACTGGATTTGCAATTGGTGGTGTTCCTCCTGTAGGTCATGCTGAAAAAATGAAGGTCGTTGTAGATGAAGATTTACTATCGATTAAACCTTTATGGGCTGCGGCTGGGACACCTAATGCAGTTTTTGAGATTCCTTCAGATATTACTTCTATATTGGATAGCGACTATATCATATGTCCCATAAGGAAAGTCAATGGAAAATAGTTTGCTTTACGTTGAAAAAAAAGACTACCGTGCCTATGTTATATCAAAAATTAATCTATTAGAAGATAGAGCCCGTTTAAGTGAGGAAGAAGGATTTATTAATAAAAAGACATGGAATATTTTAGCTGGACTTGACGTATTTAAGTTACCTCATAGTGGTCCTGAATCATGGCGAACTGCCATTTTTTGGAGGAATTGGGGTATCTTGGTTATGCAGGATTTCGATCAGCTATTGGTGTTGCAGCATTTATGGCACCTTTCTATATTCGTCATTTTGGTAGTGAAGAACTTAAATCTCGTTTTTTGCCTAAATTAGAGATTGGAGATTGTATTTGTGCTCTTGCAATTACAGATCAATCCGGCGGTTCAAATTTACAAACGATCTCATGCCATAGTGAACAACATATGACTTCTGATTCTATTCTTTTGAAAGGTGGAAAAAGTTATGTAGCTAATGGGCAACATGCTGATCTTATTATTACTTTAGTCCGAACAGGTTCCTCTGACGCATCTAATCATCTAGCCGTTGCAAGTTTTTTTGCCATTCCTGCTGATATTGAAGGTATTGGCAAAACTTCTATCTGTATGCTTGGATGGAAAGGAGCTGATATTTGCCATCTGAATTTTAATGGATGCTTAGTTGACCATACAAATATAATTGGTCACCCTAATATGGCGATGCTGTATTTATCAGAAGCTCTCAAATTTGAACGCCTTGTGGCTGGAACATTGGCTTTAGGGAGTGTAAAAAAAGCATTAGATTTAATAATACAGACAGTCAAAGGAAAGAAGATCCACGGGAAATTATTCTCTGATTTTCAGGCTATTAGTCATCCGCTAGCCGAATATATTAGTCGTTACCATATGTTGGAAGTTTTTTGCCAGCAAATTTGGCATGAACATTCGACGAGTGATAGTGGTGTTGATATGTATAAAGCTGCGATTTTAAAAACACAAGCTACAGAGTTAAATGTTTGTATCGCTACTGATTTCATTCGGTTTTCAGGAGCTGAGGGATATACAGAAGGAGCTGTTAGCTCCCGTTTATACCGGGATGCTATTGGTGCAACTCTTGCCGCTGGACCCAATGAGTTACTGAGAACAGTTATCGCTGAAGAAGTTATCAACAATCATGTTATTTAATCAGAACTGATTTATTTTATATAATTGTGTAGCTATAGGCCATGTTCTATCTTTTACCAATTAAATATCTATTCATGGTGATAGTAATAAATGATCACTGAATCGCACCGTTTAAATTTCCAAATGAAGTTCGAAATGACGGACGGATAAACAATAGGTTCTGTGTTATCAATTTAAGATAATAGGTTTGAAAAATGTGCATGCGCTCTAATCACCACATGTTAAGTGAACCTAAAAAGGAATTAATATCGATGCCTGAATCTGATGTATTTAATAGACAAGTGACAAATAGCAAATTGATAAGTCCAACAATGTATAATGTAACTATAGGGGAGTATTTGTTATGGGGGTTTTCATAAACTGGTTATTAGTCGCAAATATAGACCCTAATTGCTTTGGCAATCAATCCTTGGGAATTTTCATTGGCTACTTCGCCTCTTGTTTATTTGGTATCTATTTATTCAATTCCTCTGAAAAGCCAATCATTAGTTTTGTGGGGTACAACTTTGTCGTCGTGCCTTTTGGCTTAATCGTGAAGATGGTTGTATCTGTGTACGATAATTCGCTAGTCATTGAAGCGATCCGTATAACAGCTGGCTGTCACAGTCATTATGATGATAATGGGTTCAATGTACCCAAGGTTTTTTCAAAAAATTTCAGGGGCTTTAACCATCGCGTTGCTGTCAGTGTTAATGATCAAGTTGTTTCAAAGATTCGTCTTAGGCATCCACCAAGACTGGATTGATTGGGCTATAACTGTAATATTTTGTGGTTATATCGGCTACGACTGGGGAATAGAAAATCAAATCCCTAAAACCCTCGATAATGCTGTGGATAGCGCAGCTGCTCTATATATGGATATTATTAACTTGTTTTTAAGAATCATAAGTATTCTCGGTAAAAATAATTCAAACACATAACAAACGCATATTGTCGGACGACTTTTCCGCTGGACTCCAAACCAGCCGAAAAAGCAGGCGTTAGTTTGCATGAAGAAATATTCACCCTAGAGCATGCTCCACCTAGGGTTAATATCGAGTTATTTCAGATGATTATGGGATCGCGATGATTGCTCTAAAACAACATTGCTCAAAATAAAGTTGTCTTCTTTTTTGAACTCAGATTTCCTTTGAGTCCGATTGCTGCGCATATACATTCCTGCTTCTCTATATTTTTCGAACAACCCTCTCATTGCGATGCGTTTCTCAGGATTCAGCCCCATCATGATTAAAATTAGATGTTAATCCTGAGCTAATGGGGTAGAAATTTGAGTGGCCATTTTATCTGAGTCTATAAGATCGAGGTTTAAAATAACCCCTAATACCTCACCAAATTATACTTATTCTGAACGTGGGATAAGCACACCTTAGCTGAAAACTCGCTGATAAAAATCAGTCATGGCGTGTTTCAAATTGGGTTTCAAATAATACCAGCCAAAACGCTGATAATGCTGTAAAGCGCGATGATTCGTTCGACTCACGGATAACAAACATCGCCAGCAACCTGCTGCCACAAGCTCATCGGCAATATAATCTTGCAAGCTTGCAGTCAAACCTTTTCCCCGGTAATCAGGGCTTAAATAAATGAGATTGACGTACCCGGTTTGCTCATCTACACCGTCTATTTCGCAGTGATTTCGAAATTCAAGCTGCCCGATAATGTGTCCATCAAACCAGATATGTCGATAAAACCAGCCTGGGTGATTGATGCGCAAAGCTATACGCGCCCGATACCCTGAAAGGAATTTCTCAAACCCAGACAATGACTGGAAACTGCAAAAATACGCATCCCGGCGAAACAAGACACATTGCTCAAAGTCCTGTTCGACATCGATTGGTTTAAAAGCCAGCGCCATCACCCCCTCCTGCACGCATGTTCTAAGAGACGATGCCCCAGATACATATAATTAACATACCTAGTTCATAAGGGAAACTTCAATAAATAGGAGCGTTTAGAAAAAATGAGCTGCAACAACCGTTGCAACTCATTTAAAAACGGACGCAAAAGAGCAGATCCTCTGGGCCTAAGCCACTGAAGCCCGTTGATTCGAAGTGGTTCGATACATAGCTATCGGATTTTTCAACGTTCCTTCAAATTTAAGGTTTTTAGCCGGATCTTGTAAATCAACCATCTGCTGATTATTACTCAGCTGCAACCGATTCAGACAAGACAACGTGAATTCTTCGGCAAACAAATCATAGCGCTGAAATTTTTCAGCCAACTCAGGGTGATCATGCTGATAATTCTGCACACACTCGGCAACCAATGCCCAAAATTGAGACTCCGGATAATCATGCTGTTCCACCAAAATGGCACTAAGAAAGCGGAAAAAGCAATCAAAGATATCAGTAAATAAAGACAGAATCTTCAACTCTTCGGGCACATCCACCGATAATCGCTGAACATTTTCCGATAACACAATCTCTGTATTCATAATGGCGCATTCTTCAGCGATATCTTTCATGATGGCCCGAACCGGAACACTCCCTTTCATCACCAGAATGATATTTTCCCCGTGTGGCATAAAAACTAAATCATAACTATAGAAACAATGGAGCAGCGGACTCAGATAACTGTGTAAATATGAGCGTAGCCAATCATCCGTATCCATTCCCGAAGCATCGATGAGAGCAGGTAACAGCGCCTGCCCCTTCGCATCGATATGGAGTAATCCAGCCATGGTCATCAAGCGTTCACCTTCATTCAGTTTCGGAATGGGACTCTCTCGCCACAACGCCGACAGCATTTTACAATAAGCACTCCCTTTTTCTGTCACGCTCTCGAAACGGGGATTGCGATAACCAATCGCCGCCACTTCACGCAAAATGCTAAATCCGGTTTCATACAGATAAGGATCTTGTTCAACCAGATGATGGATCCAGTCATTAATCGCCGGCGTATGGCTCATATAATAAGGGGATAATCCACGCATAAAGCCCATATTTAAAATTGACAATGCTGTCTTGACATAATTTTTTTCAGGGCTTGAAGTATTAAAGAATGTTCGAATCGACTGCTGTGCTTTGTAGTGATCCTCGCTATATCCCAAGCAAACAATGTCACGGGTGGCGATATCAGGGGAGAAGAGAAACGACAGCTTCTGATACCACTGCCAGGGATGAACCGGCAGATAATAATAATCATCCACATCATTGGTAAAGTGGCTAAGCGTATCAGCAAAAGCCTGCCGGGTTGACTCACTGAGTTCTTGTTCAATCAGTTTTTTATAATTTAAAGAATGCCCACAAGCAAATACCGAGCGTTCTTTATGAACGGCAAGCCAGATCAATTGAACAGGCTGTCCGGTTTCGGGAGAAAAAGCACGATAGTCTTGGCTATCAAAGCCAATTCGACCATTATTGGCAATGAAGCACGGATGCCCTTCCATCATGGCCATTTCTAATGTCTGAAAATCCGCATCGACTAATTGGCTGACATCCATACCTGGACGCTGATGTTTAAAAGCGCTGCCATACAAAGTGCTACAGATCTCTTCCATATAGGTCGGCAATAGGTCTTGGGGGATGGTAAGCTGCTGGGAAAACTCACCGATAAAAGCGACAGCATCCACTGGTTGATTTTTTTCATCGTTATATTTTTGAATCGAATGTTCATCAATAACCCAATGGTTCAAAGCGAATAATCTAGCTTGGAAACGATAGCAGATCGATGGATCGTCTGCATAGACTTCATAGTCATTCCCGTCACTTGATTGGTCTGTTAGCTTCGGTGAAATTAAGCGCTCATGCGCAAACTCACTGAGCGCTTTGCGAACCAGTAATCGGTTAACTTTTTCCCATACATCTGAATTTGTCAAATGATCAATCACTTCGTTTGGCTGCTCTGACGAAGCGTCATTATGGCTATGCAACATAAGATGAGAATCCTTACCTAACGCATCAGAAAATTGTTGGCGGGTACACAATTCAAGTCGTGCTGTTTTATGGGGCAGTGTCATCAAGCGCTCAAAAACAAACCCGGCACGTGCATTCAGTGCATGGATCTTTTGATTGCGACTATCCGGCTCAACGACAATGCGTTTGACCTGCAAATCACTCAAAATAAAGCGCATCACAATCTGAAAAACAGCCCAGGTAAACCCATGAATCGGCTGTTGCGTGTCAGCGACTAGAATATGCATACCAAAATCGCCGGATTGGACTTGGTAATGCTCAGCAAGAACATCTGCTTTTGGATCGTACACTTCAAGCAAAAATACCGCTTTATCTTGAAATTCACCGATATAGATTTGCGAGCTGTTGAGTAGTTGCCGGTATTGCTCAGTGGCCTCTTCCAGACTCATTCCCTGCATTCCCCAAAAATGGGCATAGGGTTGACTCACCCATGAATAGAGCTGACTCATATCCGTCTCTAATGAAAAAGATCGCAGTGAAAAACGACCAATGCCATCAACCTCATAACCACTCAACGTGGGTTGAAATTGAGAGGGTTGCATAAATACTCCTAAAATGATCCCCGTTTTGCCTCATGCCGCACCATCCGGGCATAAAGCATCACATTAAAAATCAAGCTGATACAATTTAATGGTCAACCGCTGTGGGTCGCGCATCGGTTGTCTGAGGCGGCGCAAACGTCTGAAACGCAATCCGCTTTTCAATCGGATAATATTCGCGCCCTAATAATTGACGAATAATATGAGAGTTGCGATAGCATGCCATGCCTAGATCTGGCGTCACAAATCCATGAGTATGCTGCTCGGCATTTTGTACAAAAATCTCACAGTCCTGCGAGTCGATGGTGTAATAGCGCCCCACGGCATATTGGCCCTGCTGATTCCAACGGATCCGATGGCGAATGCCATCAAGAAAATCGGGAATGTCATACGCATACCCCGTCGATAACACCACAGCCTGCGATGTGTGGGAATAATGTTGTTTTTGCTCGTTTTGATAAAACTGAAGCTGATAACCATCAGAATCACTGACTTGGGTCACTTGCTGTAATTCAGAATTAGTCAGTAAATTCACCTGAATGTCATGAACCAGGCGCTTAGCATAAAGAAGATCAAAAATGTCATTGATGGTATGACCATTAATACCTTTTGCCAGATGCGCGTGATCTCGATTCAGTTTTTCACGAGTGGCATCAGGAAGCTGATAGAAATAATCAACATACTCAGGCGACGTCATCTCTAAGGTCAGTTTGGTATATTCAAGCGGAAAGTAACGGGGTGAACGCGTAATCCAGCTCAGCTCATAGCCAAATATTTCAATGTTTTGTAACAAGTCCAAAAATATTTCAGCAGCACTTTGCCCACTGCCAACCACCGTAATGGATTTCTGTCGTTGCAATGTCTCTTTTCGGTGAAGATAGTCACTGGCATGAATCATCGGTGCAGAGGGTGTGTCTTTCACCCAGTCATCACAACAGGGAGGCACGTAAGGTTTAGGGCCTGTCCCGAGCACCAGTTTACGGGCGTAGTATGTTTTGAAGGTACGATCAAGCGTCGAATGGCAATGAATGACATAGCACTGTTGTTGCTCGTCGTAGTCAACGTGTGACACTTCGGTGTTGAAATGTAAATTGAATAACTTTGATGTCGCCCACTGACAATATTGGTTGTATTCGTTGCGCAACAAAAAGAAGTTTTCCCGAATATAAAACGAATACATTCGTCCTTGCTGCTTAATGTAGTTTAAAAAACTAAATGGGCTGGTGGGGTCTGCCAACGTCACAAGATCGGACATAAACGGCGTCTGCAAATGGGCATCTTCAAATAACAACCCCGGATGCCAGTCAAAAGAAGGCCGCTTATCCAGGAAGACCCCTTTCAGCTCATCGATAGGAGCACTCAGGCAAGCCAGGCCTAAGTTAAACGGGCCAATACCGATGGCAACGAAATCATAAATAGGGGATGGATTCATGCGACAGCCTCCTGTGTCGATGTAAACAAAGTTTCATGGGCAAGAGTCAAACCATGATGACGAATCCCATCCACAACCTGATGGATATCTCTAATGGTTGTCGATGGGTTCAATAAGGTAAATTTAAGATACTGGTGACCATCGACTTTCGTGGCTGCGATCATCGCCTCTCCAGAACGGGCCAGCGCTTTACGAATGGATACATTGATTCGATCCAGTTGGGACTCATCATCAATCTCTTCCGGCTTAAAACGGAAGACTAACGTGCTTAATTGCGGACGATGCAGGACCTGAATATCAGAATGAGATAACAACAGCATATACGCCTGACGCGCCAGATGAAGAACGCGATCAAACCCTTCACCAATGCTTTTTGGCCCCATCACCCGCAACGTCAGCCACAATTTCAATGCATCAAATCGCCGGGTTGTCTGCAAACTCTTATCCACCAGATTCGGGGTGCCTTCTTGTCGCTGAGAAAGCGGATTCAGATATTCAGCATGGTAAGTCACCGCGCTCAGATGATGTTTATTTTTGGCAAAGAACGCTCCACAACTAACAGGCTGAAAAAACGACTTGTGATAATCGACGGTTACCGAATCCGCCAGTTCAATGCCTTTCAACCAATGCCGGTGTTTAGGTGAGACTAATAAACCACAACCATAGGCCGCATCCACATGAAACCAGCACTGATAACATTGACTCAGCAAAGCAATTTCATCAAGCGGGTCAATACTGCCAAAATCTGTTGTTCCGGCTGTTCCCACAATCGCCAGAGGTATTTCGCCAGCCTGCTGACTTTTTGCCAACGCTTCAGACAAGCTCTGAACATCCATACGAAAATAGCGATCCATCGCAACAGGAATCACCGCATCATAACCCAGCCCTAAAATAGCGGCTGATTTCTGAACACTAAAATGGCTGGCCTGTGAGGTAAAAATCCGCAATCGATGGTGCTCTGGGGGGAGTCCCTGATGCTTGACACTATGGCCCCAGCGCTGTTCACATAATGTTTCCCGAGCCAGTAATAGCGCCATCAAATTAGATTGAGTGCCTCCGCTGGTAAAAACACCATCGCCATCATGAGGTTGTGCAAAACCAATTTTCTGGCAGGTCCAGTCCAACAGACTTTGCTCAATTAACGTTCCTCCTGCACTTTGATCCCAAGTGTCCAGAGATGAGTTAATCGATGACAAAATAAGCTCAGCCAGAATCGAAGGGATCACAACCGGGCAATTTAGATGTGCCACGTATCGGGGTTGATCAAAATAGACTGCATCGTTGAGATAAAGTAAATCTAGCTCACTGAGCACTTCAGAAACTGAGCCAAGATGTTTATCTAAATTAATCGACTCAAACAAAGAAGCCAGTTCATGTGGCTGTACACCCGTGAATGGCTTCTCATGATTTGTTACTGACTGGTGTACTTGTTTGATCCCTTGATGTAACGCTTGTCGATAAGCATCTAAGTTATTCCGGTTCAATAAATAATGTTCAACAGATGGCAATTTTTGTTGATGTGTATATGAAAAATCCTCAACTATTTCAGATAGCTGAGACTCAAAGAGCTCTACCTTAGCAAGCTCACTCATGGGTAAGCATCCTTTTTTAAGAGTTGACATTTGTTAATGATAATAATTATCATTAACACTATTATTAACATAATTGTTACGATTCAATCTGTCAACTACTCAAAACATCAATAAGAAATTTTTTAAAGAAGGAATTTTAATAATGAGGTTTCACCTGATACAGCTACTGCCTGCGCTATCATTAGCCGTATTCATCAATGCAGCACAAGGAAGTGAAGTACAGAACAACCCAACCCTAAACAAGGCTATCGCCACGCAAAACAATCAAAAAACAAACGATAGTGATCACCAGTCCACCAGCAAAACAAAAGATCTTGCCCCCGTTCAAGTTTATGGAAACACCTACCGCTCTACCGGCACCAAATCAGATTTAGGGCCCATGGAAGCGCCAATGAGCTACGAAGTCTACGATACTGATTATCTGAAACAACACCAGGTTGACAGTATTAATGAAGCGCTACGCTACGTCCCTGGTATCACAACAGAAAACCGCAGTACTGCGACATTATTTGATCAATATACGATCCGGGGATTTGTCAGTTATAACAATTACTACAATGGACTGCCGCTGCAATATATTCATAACTGGAACCTGTACCCTCAGGTGGATGCATTTGCAACACAAAGTGTTGAGGTATTAAAAGGCCCTACCTCATCTCTGTACGGTTCTGCGCCTCCGGGAGGGATGATTAACCAAATTGGGAAACAGCCAGAACGCTATGAACATACCCAAGTTCAACTGAGTACGGGGAATAACGACCTTCAGGAGCTGGGGATCGACCATAATGGTGTGATCAATGATCATTTCGATTATCGGATTGTCGCATTGGGCCGTAAACAACATGCACAAATGAAAACCACGAAAGAAGAGCGCAAGCTGTTCGCCCCTTCAGCAACCTGGAGAATCACCCCGAAAACGACACTGAACCTGAACCTTTATTATCAAGATGATCCCAAACTAGTGCCATCAACACCACTGCCATCAGCCGGGACAGTTTATTCAACCAGCTGGGGCAAATTAGCCAGTGATGCTTATGCCGGAGATAAAAACTGGAATAATGCCGCACGGCGGGTCACGATGCTTGGTTATAAAATCAACCACCGCTTTAATGATCGCGTGAAATTTTTACAGAATTTTCGTTATACCAAAGGCTCATTACTGCAACGCAATACCTATACATTAAGCATTTCAGGGCCTGTTTTAAATCGCAGTGCCTATGAAACAGATGAAAAAATGAATGGTTATGTCGTGGATAACCAGTTGGCCTGGAACACGTTCATAGGCAGCACTGAACATAAACTGTTATTTGGTCTTGATTATCAGCGCTTACAATCATCCGTGACATACCAAGATACCTTCGGCGCGGGTACACCAACCATTGATTTATCCGATCCGGATTATGACCAATTTAATGCCAGCAGCATTAAAAGTAACTTCGCTTATACACAAACCAATAGCATTAAAAGCAACCAGTTAGGGTTATATGCTCAGGATGAAATGCACTGGAATGCATTCACCGTTTTAGGTGATGTTCGCCACGATCACTACCGGAGCGATGATAACCAGATAGCCAGTGGCTCCGCATCATCCACAAAAATCGATCAGCACCATATTTCAACCCGTTTAGCGGGAATTTATACCTTCGATAATGGGATTGCGCCTTATCTGAGTTATGCCACCTCTTACCAGCCGACTTCAGGCACCGATGTAAAAACCGGCAAAACGGTTAAACCGACAACCGCAAAACAATATGAGGCAGGGGTTAAGTTTAAAACGCCTTCACGGAGTGTCGAATTTACAGCCGCCGCTTTCGATATTATCCAAAGTAACATCCTTAAATATGACAGTGCTCCTGCCAATTACACGCAGGTGGGAGAAATTACATCCAAAGGGATAGAAACCTCAATTCGAACCCGCCTGTTAAAAAATGTGGATGTCCAGGCCAATTACACACTTCAACATGTGGAGGTGACCCAAAATGCAGACTCAAACCTGATAGGCAAAACACCGGTATGGGTCGCTAAAAATAAAGCCTCGATTTGGGGGACTTACTATATGAATCAGGCTTTTGATGTCAGCCTGGGTGTCCGTTATGTTGGCAAAACCCCCATTGATGATGCCAATTCCGACTTTGTCTCAGGTTATACCCTGACTGATTTAGCCTCGACCTACCGGTTTAATGACAACTACAAAGTCAACTTGACCGTGACCAACCTGACCAATAAACGCTACGTGGGTGCATGTTACGACACGTCGAACTGTTGGATGGGGGCAGAGCGACAAGCCAAGCTGAGTTTACTCATGGACTTCTAAATCCAAAGGTAGCCTAAAATGACGACAAACAAACCGTCGCTCTTTGAAATAGCTAAAGTGTATCACCCTGCTTTGCAGGGGGATATGTCATCGTCATTATCCGGGGCACTGATGACAGAACACGATAATACCCAGGCGATCCAAACACTCTATCAGCACTGGCAGAAGCAATACCCCGAAGCGGGGAATCGTTATTGGGCAGCCCGAAGCTGGACATTGCTCATCTGGCAACCGATTTATCTCTCGATTGTTGCTGTTCATGGATGCCAAATCGTACTGCCGCTCCATCGGTTAGCCCAACATATGAAACAGGGTATTGTCGCCGGATACTCGTTAGCGCCTGGGACATGGCAAAGCGAAACAGAGCATACGTGCCTGTCCATCGCGGCCAGAGAACTGATGCAGATGCATCACACATTTTCCAACCAATGCCAGAGTGTTTTTAATTTACGCCCCCATTTTGCATCGCGTCTTGCCGCCGATATTGTCCTCAGCGGACTGATCCGACTCACGTCTATCGTGCCATCAATAACCCATGAACATATTCAGGAATTAGCGACGCGGTGGCTCAATGAATTGGCCTGGCAAGATGAGAGTCATTTAATGATCATCACTCTGGAAGATCACACACAGCATCTGACACTGGATCGCAAAAGTTGCTGTTTTAACTATTGCCGGGCAAATGGCGAACTCTGCTCAACCTGCCCTAAATTATCTCGCGATGAGCGAAAACGGCGAATTGCCCGGGAATTATCCATCCATGCTTAAATTAGACAATATCCGTGTTGAGCGGGAACAGCGCGACATTCTCTCAATACCGGCGCTTAATATTCAGTTCGATCAATTAACCGTTGTTCTTGGACACAATGGTTCAGGTAAATCGACCTTACTCTCATTGCTTGCCAGGCAGATATCCCCCGATGCCGGGACCATTACTTTTAAAGGCCGCAATCTTGGCGACTACACGCCAAAACAATTAGCCCGAAAAATTGCTTATCTGCCCCAAAATCTACCGTCTGTGGCCGGACTGACCGTCACTGAACTGGTTCGATTAGGGCGCTTCCCCTGGCGCGGCAGCTTTGGCCGCTGGCGAGCTGACGATCAAGAGATCATTGATCAGGCTATCGCAGAGACACAACTCGTTGAATTTTCTCAGCATCAGGTCAACGCTTTGTCTGGCGGGGAACGCCAACGGGCATGGATAGCCATGTTGTTAGCCCAACAGTCGCCATTACTGCTACTCGACGAACCGACATCGGCACTTGACCCTGCTCACCAGTATGAGCTGATGCAACTCTTACAACGACTCAACCACGAGCAACAACGCGGTATCGTGGTAATTTTGCATGATATCAATCTGGCGCTGCGCTATGCACAGCGCATCATTGCATTAAAACAGGGAAAACTCATATTTGATGGCAAACCCGAAAAGCTGTTGAACCCACAACACCTGCATCGATTATATGGCGTTGACATGCAGATCATCGAACACCCGGCATTACCCATACCCCTTGTCGCTATGCGCTAACTAAAGGAACTCTCGTGTTAAAACGCATCTGTTTTCTATTTGTTTGTTGTCCACTATGGGCCAGTGCCGCCTCATCTGTCACCATTCACGACAGTCTCGGCCAACATACATTTCATCATATCCCTCAGCGGGTTATTGCACTGAACTGGTCAGCAACGGGAAATCTGTTAGCACTTGGTATTACTCCGATAGCCATTGCCGATACTCATGGCTATCAGATCTGGGCCAGGGAACCGACCTTAGCACAATCAATCGTTAATATCGGGACCCGCGATGCCCCAAATATCGAGCGAATCGCACAGCTCAAACCCGACCTGATTATCATCGCAGGCTCACAATCTGAGTTACTCTCTAAGCTGCGCCCAATAGCCCCCGTACTAATGTTTAAAAACTTTAGCCGCCACCATAACAATGCCAAGGCTGCCACACAGACCTTTATGACACTCGCCACTCTATTTCATAAACGCTCAGTGGCCAAACAGAAGTTAACTCAGATGGAGACTCAACTGACCCAATGGAAAAATCAGATCAAAGCCCATTTCCATGGACACCCACCGCAGGTAAGCTGTGTCCGCTTTAATACAACCGCACTCGTCTGGATTTATGGCGACAATTCAATGCCCCAATATGCCCTTGAAAAACTCGGACTCAAACCCGCCTTACCACAACCGGCCACCAAATGGGGTGTGACGCAAAAGAAAGTGATTGAACTTGCCGCAATCGGTCAGGGCGTTCTTTTATACTTCAAGCCGTTCTCGCAGCAGCAGAAACTCTTTAAAACACCACTGTGGCAAGCCATGCCTTTTGTACAAGATCACAAGATTGCATCGCTGCCAGCAACCTGGACCTATGGCGGGCCGCTATCGATTCAAACCATTGCGTCATCCATTACTCAACAACTTCTGACTATTGAGCCTTAACCCGTGATATTTCGATTTTTCGCTTATGTGACCCTGTTGATAGTGAGCTTCTTGATTCATTTACAGCTATCAGCATCAGTTGATCTTCACCAACAGTGGCATCTCATTTGGGGAGCCGCCCCTAAAGGATTTCCAGAATTTCAATATCTCTATGCATCCCTTCCCAGAGCCATTCTGGCTCTGGCTATCGGAACAACCATGGGACTTTGCGGAAGCCTGTTACAACAAATGACGCAAAACCATCTGGCCTCCCCCATCACTCTGGGGTTATCTTCCGGGGCCTGGCTGGCGCTTGTCATCTCAGGGCTATGGGCGCCAACACTGCTGGCCGCCCACGGGGCATGGGTCGCAATGGCCGGGGCTTTGATCGCTTCCGTATTGATCTGGATTATTGCGGCCAAACAAGGTCTGAATGGCTTTGCCATCATTCTCACGGGGATCGCCGTCAATATTCTCTGCTCAACAGTAGCCTCTGCATTGATTTTGCTTCATGAACACACGACCCAATCCTTATTTATCTGGGGAGCCGGCGATTTAACGCAAACGAGCTGGCATTGGGTGAAATGGCTCGGGCCTAAATTAATCATCATCCCCATCATCATACTCATCGCCCACAGGCCACTGACACTGCTCAAACTTGGGGAACACAATGCAAAGGCACGGGGCATATCGCTGGCAAAGACGCTACTCATCATTTATCTGGCTATTTTATGGTTAATCGGCAGCTCAATTGCCGCCGTCGGCGTGATTGGATTTATCAGCTTACTGGCCCCCAATTTAGCCCGGTTTTTAGGGAGCCGCCGGAGTATTGATGAACTTATATCCAGTGGCTTACTCGGGGCGATTTTATTATTAATCACTGATTCAATTGCGGTCATCGCGGGCCAGTGGAGCGATAATGTTATTCCCAGTGGTTCCGCCGCGACTTTAATCGGAGCCCCTTGTCTTATCATACTGTTGCGTCGACGAATGAAGGCCTCCGATCACACGAGCCTGCAATTACCTCAGTCCATCTTAAAATTATCCAATCGCACCTATCTGTGTCTGCTGGGGCTGATTGCTGCAAGCATCGTCTTCTCGCTTACCTTTTCACCCATCTATTCTATTGCCAGCCATCAAACCTTCTGGCAATTTCACTGGCCCAGTCAAACTCTATGGAATTTACGCTGGCCCGCCCTTACAACAGCGGTGGGAACCGGAGTGGGGATATCTGTCGCGGGGGTTATTTTACAACGATTAATTAAAAATCCGCTGGCAAGCCCGGACATCATAGGTTTAACCGCAGGCTCGACTCTGGTACTCGTGCTCTACGCCCTATTTTTCGAGCAAGCCATTAACACCATTAATCCCGCTATGGCTTATATCGGGAGCCTGGCAGCCTTATGCATTCTGTTACTGTTAGGCCGTAAACATCATTTTGCACCAGGTAGTCTCATTCTGACCGGAATTGCATTAACCGCCACAATGGATGGCGTAATTCAGTTCGTTCTGGCTCAGGGTAATGATGATGTGTATAGCATCACACGCTGGATGAGTGGCTCCATTTACAATGTCACCGGGACCAAAAGTCTTTGGCTGATGGGATGTGTTGTCGTATTCACCGCAATCAGTTTCACGTTTCGCGACTGGCTCACGTTGCTGGCTACCAGTGATCAACTGGCCCGATCTCTTGGGCTAAGACCTCAGCTGGCACGGCTAGTACTACTTATTTTAGCCGCCCTTCTGGTATCCAGTGTCACAGCATTTATCGGCCCGATTGCATTTATTGGTCTGATTGCACCCCACATGGCTGTGATGATTGGAGCTAAAAAAACAGGTCAGCAATTATGCACCGCCGCGCTACTGGGAACATTACTGATGCTCATCGCCGATTGGCTAGCCCGCACGATCGCTTACCCGGCTCAGTTACCCACAGGCATTATCGCTGCCGTTATCGGGAGTATTTATCTGGTCTTTCTGATGATCCGAAGCAAGTAGGAACAATAAAGGCGATGCCCAGCACAACAAACCCAGCCCTATATGGCCAAAAAACATCTTGAAATAAGCCAATTTACTTAATGTAACAGTAGCTGAGAAATAAAATGGCGAACACAAAAAACATCAAACCTACAACGAAGTTTAAAACATGCCTTTTACGCGATAAGTAACAGGCTTTGACAGGTTCTTCCTGAAACGTTTTCTGTGCGAGTACCTTATTGTAGTTCGTTTGCATCGTTTGCCCTATCACTGAATGTTAAGGCAAACGATAAAACCTCAAGTTAAGTTGAGGTAAATATCATGATTTAACTTTAATCTTGTCGCGATCATGATAGAGCGCCACATATCTGTACTTGGTATAGATTTGTGATTTGATTAAGTGCGCTCGTATTTAATTCAGATATTATTGTTTCGTGCAGATTGCAATTGCGTTACAAATTTCATCAACCAGATGGACTCTATTGAAGTAATACCAACACTTCGGGGCCCGAAGTAGCTCTATGGCCCACAAAATTCTCAGTGTACCCTTCACGAATCTTGTTCACTGAAGGAACAATCAAACAGGTACAGCTCTCGATACACATAGTGAGCAAGACCTGTCCCGGCAAAGACTTACACTTTTGCTTGACACACTAACAGTAAGCTCAGTTACCACAGCATTTTTGAAACTCAATTAGTAACAATGCAAGACCAATTGCTATATTCACTTCCCGACACAATTGTTTGGAAGTGAATCTCTTAATTTAAATATTAAAAATTCTTCTAATGCACTTGCCTCAAAAAACAAATCATCAGCTACGGCCCAACCAATAAAATGAGTAGCGTCTTTCGCCCAAGAACTTGGCTTTGAACTATACATATGGTCGACAATTCTATGCCAAATTGCTTTCTTTTGAGCCGAAGATTTTCCAATATAGAGAACAGTATCATTTTGTAAAATGACATAAACACCTTTTTTCGCTGCAAGTTCAGGACAAACAGGGGTTTTAGTCACCAGATTAAAACGTTCAATATAATCAAAGGGTTTTAATGCTGGGTTCCTGTATTTTGTTTGATATTCTCGAACTAAATCTTTGACTTTATCCAAAGTTATCATACAAAACTCCGTAGAAACATACTGGACTAGCAAGGCTTATCAATAATGGTGAGTATAGCAACGAGTTAATCCACATTGATTTGTTTGTTGGGGCTACACGCCACAATTTTCAATGTTCTTATATGGTAGAAATGCATTCACTTGAAACAGTAAATACTCTTCATTTTATAACCCAATTCTTTAATGATTGAGACAATTAGTTCTTCCCTTACTGCATCCTATTTGAAATAAAGGTTTTCTAATGTTGAGAAATCAAAATTTTCACACATGCTAATCCCTTAGCCTTCAACTGTTGTAACTATGGGGCACACTCAAAAGCTGACTATACGGCCTTCTTAAGTAATCAAATAGATTATAGGTATTATTATATATTAGATGGTTTTGATTCAATCATCCCAGAGATACCACGCCTAATCCATGAACAACCCATAACCAAAATGGCCAGGCCAGCAAACTCCCCCAACAGCTCAGCAAAATGGCCGAACTCACGGTCTGAGCATCACCGCCATTGGCCCGGACGACGACATAAACGTTAATGCCGACAGGGCAACAGGCCATAACCACCAGCACACGGGTAATAAACAGTGGTAAATCGAATAAAAAGTGACTGGTTAACAGAACAAACAACGGTAATAACAGCAATTTGCTGACTAAAATCAGTAACATTTGCCATTTAGCCATTTTGAAGCTAATACCGGCCAGCGAAGCGCCCATCACAATCAAGGCACAAGGCAAAGCAGCCCGGGCTCCCATCTGCAATATTTTCAGAAACACCTGCGGCAGGGGTAAATGAATTAAATTGGCAATCAGGCCACTAATCAGCCCGATAATAATCGGATTTTTAACTGACTTAAGCAGTGCGGGTAACAACTGCCCCTGCACACGGTTATCCCACGCCTCACTCAGATAATACAGGCTAAAGATAGTCAGCGCATGAAAGGCAACTATCGGGAAAAGATATTGCAATCCTTTGTCGCCGAACAGATTGACAACCACTGGGATGCCAATAAAAACCAGATTAGAAAATGAACCCGCAAAGGCGAGTTGCGAGCGGCCTTTCACATAACGAAGCGCAAAGAATAATCCCCAGAATAAGCAAACAAGAGGAAGATAAAATGAAAAGAGCAAGGCCCAGGTATGTTGTTCCGGTAACCCATGTGAATACATCCCGGTAAACAGCACGCAGGGAAGCAACACTTTAGCCGTCAGGTCATTGACCCCTTTTTGCCACCCCGGAACGAGTATCCGTTGGCTCCGGGCCAACCCCCACCCCACTAATGCTAACCCGAACAGTGGGATCACGATCGGCAAAATAAACACAAAACCCCCTATTAATGTGTGTTGTCTATCCTAATGGCCCCACTAGGGCAATCGTTTATTGTTCCCAGATACCACATAGCGTTGCCCGGCAAAATGCCGCAATCGTTTTATTATCAACGACGTCACCACTACGGATCTGTTGCTCTAAATCGCCCCGTTTGAGTCTCAACGATTCAATAATTTCATCTTCATCCAGATTTTCACTGACTTCGACCAAATCCGAGGCAACATAAAGGTGCTGAATCTCATTACAGAATCCGGGCGCTGGGAGTAATGTCCCAAGGCATTGCCAGTTTGACGCGGCAAGTCCAACCTCTTCAGCCAATTCACGTTTAGCACACACCAGCGGATCTTCACCGTCTTCAATCGTACCGGCCGGAAACTCCAGCAACCAACGGTTCACCGCTGCCCGATACTGACGCTCGAGTACCAGCTCCCCTTGCAAGCCAATGGGAATAATAACCACTGCGCCCGGGTGCTCCATCAGCGTCACTTCACGCTCAATCCCATCTGGGTAACGCTGCATCTGTCGGCTGATATGAAAATGACTCCAGCTAAATAATTGCTTTAAGGCCATCAGTTCCCCCCACTCATAAAAAAGGCATCACCTGATTTAGTGATGCCTTTTACTATAACGATCAAACCGCTCGCAGGCGAGATTTATCAATAAGCTGATGATGTCGCATGAAAACTTTGATCCCAGTTTTTCCAGACAGGCTGATACCCCGAACGACAAATCGCATCGACCACCTCATCCGGGCGTCGGCCATCATTAATTGCAAACTGTTCCAACGATTTTTCAGTGGCATCACTATATCCCCCCGGCTGCGTACTGGAAAAAGCACTCATCGCGGTGATCCCTAACGGGATCAGTTGATCACGGAATACTGCGCGTTCCCGGGTCGAGATGGACAATTCCAGATCAGGATGAAACAACCGAAAAACAGCAATCAATTGCACCAGCTGCTTATCGGTCATCACTGAACGGGGCTCAAGACCACCGGTACAAGGCCGAAGCCGTGGAAATGAAATCGAAAACTGACTTCGCCAGTACTTCCGGCGCAGATGATCCAGATGAGCCGCCACAAAAAAAGCATCGGTGCGCCACTCATCCAAACCAATCAAAGCCCCCAACCCAATTTTATGCACGCCAGCTGAAGCGGCTCTGTCTGCGGTATCCAGACGGTATTCAAAATTGCATTTATTGCCTCGTAAATGAACCTCTTGATAGCGTGTTTTATGATAGGTTTCCTGATAACAGAGCATCCCATCCAACCCGAGATCCACCAGCTCCCGATACTGATCTTCATCTAACGGCTGAACCTCGATCGACACATTGGCAAAGCGTTGTTTAATCAGCGGCAGCGCCCAGCGAAAATAATCCATGCCAACCCGTCTTTTCGCTTCCCCGGTAACGAGCAGAATATGAGCAAATCCCATATCGGTAATCGCATCAAGCTCTGCTTCAAGTTGCTCCCGGGTCAATGTCATCCGGCGAATTTTGTTTCCCATTGAAAACCCGCAATAGGCGCAAATATTGGTGCACTGATTCGACAGATAAAGCGGAATATACATCTGCATGATCCGGCCAAAGCGCTGCACGGTCTGTTGATGACTTAATTCAGCCAATTGCCTGACATATGGCTCAGCTGCCGGGCTTATCAGCACCCGAAAATCATCCAGTGTGAGCGGACAGTTTTGCCGCGCTCTGGCTAACGAATGCTGGACCTGGGCGGTTGAAAAACTAGCAGCTTTTAAATGGGCATCTTCCCAGTCCCACCTTTTGAGCTCATCTGAAAAACTCATAGCGCCTCCAGAAACTCAGTCATTGGGCTGGTCGCCTGTGCCAAAGGCTGAGTCCCGGCAATTCCGGCCTGATGTGCCCGCTCTCCTGCGGATACAGCCTCGGCAAATGCTTTAGCCATCGCCACCGGATCGCTGGCCGTTGCTATAGCCGTATTCACCAACACGGCATCCGCGCCCATTTCCAACGCCAGAACAGCATCACTGGGGCGACCAATTCCCGCATCAACAATCACCGGCACTTGTGATTGCTCAATAATAATCTCCAGAAATTCCCGGCTTTTCAGCCCCTGATTTGAGCCAATCGGAGATGCAAGTGGCATCACGGCACTGCAACCGACTTCTTCTAACCGTTTGCATAACACCGGATCCGCATGACAATACGGCAATACAATAAACCCCTCTTCAACCAACTGTCTGGCCGCTTCTAATGTCTCAATCGGGTCAGGTAAAAGGTATTGCGGATCAGGATGGACCTCCAGCTTCAGCCAGTTCGTCCCCAGAGCTTCTCGTGCCACCCTTGCGGCAAAAATGGCTTCTCTGGCGCTTCGGGCTCCGGCCGTATTGGGTAACAGTTTCACCCCCAATTGCTGCAACGGCGTCAGAATGTCGTCTTGAGTCTGCTGAAAATCCAGACGTTTCAACGCCAGTGTAACAAGTCCACTACCACTGACTTGCACCGCGTCTTTCATCAGCTGAGCACTGGCAAATTTCCCTGTTCCAAGAAGTAACCGGGACGAAAAACATTGTTCTGAAATCTGTAACATCATTAACCCCCTGCAATTGCTGAAAAAACACTGACTTGTTGCCCGGCACAAAGCGGATACTCCGGCCAGCAACTTCTGACGACGATTTCACCATCGATCGCAAATGCCAGGCCCTGGCCTGACCGGGGTAACAACTGCGCCAGCTGAAACAGGGTGCAGCCATCCGCCACCTCGTAGGGTTGGTGGTTCAATATAATATTCATCTTATTTCGCAGCACATCGCTGCGCCTCCCTAGATTGTAATGCCAGGAATACCTAAAGCGGCTAAACCATCAACCGCCCGGGTCCCTAGCGCCTACAAATACAGTGAGGATCGCATTTCATGGAAAGGTGAAACCATTCGCCGGATAAACCATCAAAGCTGCTGAACCGTCCACGTAAAGGGGAGTCAATTCCGGCCAGCAATTTAATGGTTTCAAGGGCCTGCATACTGCCAATAACCCCCACCATCGGCCCCAGAACCCCGGCAGTCGAACAATTTAAAACGGCATCGCTGGCCTCAGGAAAAAGGCAACGATAACAGGCACTCTCAGGCTCGCGAAAATCAAAAACCATCAGCTGGCCATCAAACCCGACAGCCGCCCCGCTGACCAGTGGAACGTTCGCTTGCCGACAGGCATCGCTAATGGCGTAACGGGTCATAATATTGTCGGTACAATCAAGTACAACATCTGCCTGCATCACTTCCATCTCCAGAACCTGTTCGTTTAAACGTCGTGCAACCGGACGAATATGGATATGTGAATTAACCGCCGCCATCCGTTCACGAGCTGCAGCAACTTTCGATTCACCCAGCTGATCTTCGCTATAGAGCACTTGCCTTTGCAGATTGGATTCGCTGACGACATCGTCATCGGCAATGACCAGTTGTCCAACACCTGCAGCAGCCAAATAGAGTCCGACCGGGCTTCCCAACCCTCCCATGCCGACAATCAAAACCCGAGCCTGTTTGAGTCGTTGTTGGCCTTGTTCACCGATCTGCCCAAGCAGTAAGTGACGGCTATAGCGTTTCAATTCAGCATCAGTGAGTTGCTTGTCGGTCATTACGATCACACTCCAATTTGTTCGCGAAGTTCTTGAACCACCAGCTCTGGCGATTCGTTCTGAGTAATTGCCCGGACAACCGCAAGGCTTGTCACCCCACAGTCCAAAACGTCCCGGGCATTGGTTTCATTAATGCCACCGATGGCTACCTTAGGAAAATCACGCAGCAACGTGGCATAACGTCGCAATCGCGTTAATCCCCGGGGTTTCGAAGGCATTTGCTTGGTGGTCGTCGCAAATATATGTCCCAGGGCGATGTAGCTGGGCTGCAATTGTACCGCGCGAAGCATTTCATAGTAACCATGTGTACTCACGCCCAACCGTAATCCGGCTTTGGCAATCGCATTTAAGTCAGCCTGTTCCAGATCGCCCTGTCCCAGATGAACACCATAAGCATCGTATTCAATGGCCAACTGCCAGTAATCATTAATAAATAACTGAGCCTGATAGGCCTTTGCCAGTGCAATGGATTTTCGAATCGATTCATGCAAAGAGGCCGCCTGGGGATCTTTCATCCGCAATTGGATCGTTCGAACCCCGGCTTTGAGTAAGCGCGCAACCCAGGCGAAACTGTCAACCACCGGGTATAAACCCAGGGGCTGTTGGCATGGAGCAAACCGCTCAGCAGCTGGTTGCGGCCAGCACGTCTCAATACCATATGCCTGCCCGAGCGGGGTTTGTGCCGATTCAACCGTTGGAAAATCACTTAACTGTGTTGGCCAGCCTTCATGGGCAACTGCCCCGGGTAAGCGTCCCTGACGCCCGGCACAGCGCAGCCCCTTTGAAACATATGCTTTCGCCAGAACAATCGCATCAGGCAGTGTTTCTCCCTGAGCCAATGCAGCGGCAATGGCACTAGAGAGGGTACAACCAGTCCCATGCGAGTGCGCTGTTTCAATACGGGGCGAACTCAGTAGTAATTGTGGCTGACTTGAACAAAGCAAATCATTACACCGCAAGGAGTCAAATTCGCTGTGTCCTCCTTTGGCCAGTACCTGACATCCATAGCGTTGATGAAGCAGCTGAGCTGCCCTGACAATCTGACCGGGACTTTCTAGTGAAATTTGTGTTAAACACTGCAACTCATGTCGGTTCGGTGTGACTAAATCAACCTCTTTGAGCAGCTCTGGAAGCGCGCTAAGCACATCATCATCGCCCAATGAATAGCCACTGCTAGCCCCCAGAACCGGATCCAAAACCACAGCAACCGAAGGATGAGTTGCCCGAAAATCATGAAGAAATTCAGCAATGGCAATCACCTGTTTTGCATTGGCGAGCATGCCAATTTTAATCGCCTGCGGAACCGGTTCGCGAATCGCTTTAAGTTGTCGCATCAAAAAATCAACCGGGCATGGTTCTACACCCAATAACGTTTGACTGTTTTGTGCCGTTAAGGCCGTAATGACCACTGATGGCGTCACACCCAGATCATGAGCGCTCAGCAGATCGGCGGCAATCCCCGCGCCACCACTGCTATCTTGTCCGGCGATCACCCACATCAAAGGACGCAATTTACTGTTCATCCAAAGGCTCCTCAACAGTTTGATAGAGTGCACTGCCCTGCGATTTAAACTGCTCGGCCATCTTGGCCATTCCCTCTGCCTGAAGGCGATCGGATGGATTATCTCGAACCTCAATAGCAACTGCATCAGAGTGGGACTTCGCGTAGTCTCGGACTTCCTGAGAAATCTTCATCGAGCAGAACTTAGGGCCACACATCGAACAAAAATGAGCCACTTTTGCCGACTGCTGAGGCAAGGTTTCATCATGAAAACGTCGTGCTGTTTCAGGGTCTAATGCCAGACTAAACTGATCATCCCAGCGAAATTCAAAACGGGCCCGGCTCATGGCATTATCCCGGATCTGAGCACCCGGATGACCTTTGGCCAGATCGGCTGCATGGGCTGCAATTTTATAGGTGATCAACCCTTGTTTAACATCATCTTTATCAGGAAGTCCCAGATGCTCTTTGGGCGTGACATAGCACAACATGGCACAACCAAACCAACCGATCATGGCGGCACCAATCCCGGAAGTAAAATGGTCATAGCCAGGGGAGATATCTGTCGTTAAGGGACCCAGTGTATAAAAAGGTGCTTCATGACAGAGTGCCAGTTGCTTATCCATATTCTCTTTAATCAGCTGCATCGGAATATGGCCAGGCCCTTCAATAATCACCTGTATATCATGTTGCCAGGCAATCTGAGCCAGTTCACCTAAGGTTTCAAGCTCAGCAAACTGTGCCGGATCATTGGCATCGGCAATCGAGCCCGGACGCATCCCATCCCCCAGACTCAGACTCACATCATATTGCTGACAAATCTGACATATTTCGGGAAAATGGGTGTAAAGAAAGCTCTCCTGGTGATGCGCCAAACACCATTTCGCCATGATTGACCCGCCTCGGGAAACAATACCGGTCACCCGGTTGGCGGTCATCGGAACATAACGCAGCCGCACCCCTGCATGAATGGTGAAATAATCCACCCCTTGTTCGGCCTGCTCAATTAACGTATCACGGAAAATCTCCCAACTGAGTGCCTCAGCAATACCATTCACTTTTTCCAATGCCTGATAGATTGGAACCGTACCAATGGGCACCGCAGAATTACGAATAATCCACTCGCGCGTCTCATGGATATAGCGACCGGTCGATAAATCCATAACGGTATCAGCACCCCACCGGGTCGCCCAGACAAGTTTCTCAACTTCCTCTTCAATAGACGATGTCACAGCCGAATTGCCAATATTCGCATTCACTTTCACCAGAAAGTTCCGGCCGATAATCATCGGTTCACTTTCAGGGTGATTGATATTCGCGGGGATAATGGCCCGACCACGAGCCACCTCGTCACGGACAAATTCCGGGGTAATCGACTCGGGAATTTCGGCGCCAAACGACTGCCCCGGATGCTGATGGTTTAAAGCTTCATCCCGAATCGCGTCCCGGGCACAGTTTTCACGAATCGCGATATATTCCATTTCAGGTGTAATAATACCGGAGCGGGCATAGTGCAATTGCGTGACAACATGTCCTTCTTTGGCACGCTGCGCTATAGGTAATTCATGAAAGCGAATATGATCCAACCCCTCATCAGCCAGACGCTGCTGGGTAAACTGCGAGCTGCGTGAATTCAGAGGTCGGCAATCGCCGCGCTCATCAATCCATTTTGAACGTAATCTCGGTAAGCCACGACGCACATCAATAACCGCTGACGAGTCAGAGTAAATACCGGAGGTATCGTACACAAACACCGGATCATTTTCTTGCCACTTTGGGGTTTTCGACGTACCAATCTGCGAAGGTGACAGATGAATCTGTCGCATCCCCACGCGAATATCATCGCGGGAACCTTGAATATAAATTTTTTCAGAATTGGGAAACGGTTGACCTTGCAGATTATGGATAAACTGCTCAGCCGCCGCTCGGGTTTGACGTTTGTTCATTGACATGGCCTCATCCTATTAAAAAAGAGGCTTGTCGGGAGTATCAACAGAGAGGAATACACACACCTCTCGTAAAAAACAGACGAGAGGCAGGCATAATCGACTCACTTGTTCCCTTCGCAGGCATTACCCTGATCAGGTGATACGGACCCCGGCTTCGTGAATACACGTTAGCCGATCTCAGCCTTTCGGCACTCCGACAAGTTAAATTCAGTATAAAAACTCAGTTAAAAAACTCAAGCACTGGATCCATTTTTTAATCAACGTTAATTTAGCACCGCTAGAGTCTTACACATTCAGGTTATCAGACGCGTTATAGGAAAACATCCTGACTTCATCGCGGGCAAACCATCCCGAATGCTCATAAAAATGTTGAGCATTGAGGTTATCATCGTGCACAAACAGATGGGTTTTTTCGACCCCGGCCTTTGCTAACGCACCCGTTGCTTTATCAACCAGTTGCCGGCCCAATCCATGACCACGCCAGTCTTTGGAGACAGCTAAATGCTGAAGGTAACCCCTTCGTCCATCGGTACCCACTAAAACGGCACCGATGACATCTGAGGCATGCATGACCACAAAACTAAAGCCTTGATTGCGGTCTAAATACGATTCGATATTTTCTTTTGAATCAGCGTTTTTCAATGACAAGCCCTCACTCTGCCCCCATAACGCCATGACGGCTTCATAGTCTGTCATTTTCATTTCTCGAATTTCAAACACCCTGCAACCTCCTATTATGATTTTTCCCATTTATCCATATTGATACTGTAAATAATCCACGACGGCATATCATCATTCTCCAGAATTGTTTTAACAGGCTTTACTTTATCCAAACTTTTGTAGTGCTTTTTGTGAAACCAGATGGTTCTCACGCACAATAGCTGATATTTCATTAAGCCCTACGGAGTCAAAAATCAAATACAATCGTAGCTTGAAATTGCATATTCTTTTCCCCGGACTCACAAGCAAACCATATACCAATTATTCAACAGGGTAGCGATAAATTCGCGGGCACAAATACCACCAAAACCGATGACGTTATCAGGAGCCCCTCTCTCGAATATTGTCCAGAAGCTAAACCCCAGGTCTTTCCATTCATCTAACCGCAGGTTTAATATCTTTTGCGTATAACTCCGGCGGAGCTATACCGATATGTTCTCGGATCACCATAAATGCGATACAAAGCATCCATATCTGATGGAATCACAGGACGCAAGCCCTAACCGCTTGGAAAAAATAGCACCAGACATATAAACACCCTGATATAAAACAAAAACGACCTGTTAAGCAGACGACTTTGACCAAATGAAGTCATCCAGAACGTTAGATGCCACCTGACTAACCTCCTAGCCTCTGCTTGCAATAAGAAATTATCATGAATAGCCGTTTCAGGACTAATTACTGATGTGGGACTAAGGCTTGAGATCAAGGCAAGTCTGGGCCGTCATAGCCATTTTATAGCAACCGGATTTAACACCAAAATCAGACAGAAGAGTTTGTCAAAAAGGCTCTCTTATCCCACGTGAAGGTTAACGACTATAACCATGGATGCATGCTAATCAACAATCCAACGGATAAACTTACATTCGCAAGTAACGACAATTTTGCTGTTTTTTTCAATAAACCATCAAGGATTTGTGGGTCCTGACTGCGATAAACCGTCCAGGCAGATTTAACCAATGGAATCGCCGCCAACAACACAAGATATCCCGCATAACCATGCACCTCAGACACAAAAACAATAAAGGCAATTAAAGCACCAAGAACCAGTATCTGATGATAAATCCGGGCTAGATGTGCACCCAACCGAACAGCTAATGTATGTTTTCCTGCTGCTCTGTCAGGCTCTAAGTCACGAATATTATTGATATTTAATACCGCTGCTGACAGTAAACCACTGGCGATTGCAGGAAGCCAAATGGATTGTTCAAGACACCCCGTATGTAAGTAATAACTACCTGCGACGCCAAGTAAGCCAAAAAAAAGAAAGACGCTCAGATCGCCAAACCCCCTATATCCATAAGGGAGTTTCCCCATGGTATAGGTGATTGCCGCAATAACAGCTGCGATACCCAATCCGGTAAAGCACAGCCACGCACGCCAATTATACCCAATACCCACGGCCAACAACGATCCACCAGCAAGAATGGCTAAAAATGCACAAACAAATATAGCCCGTTTCATGCTTTGCACACTAATTGCTCCAGATTGAATCGCGCGCATCGGTCCGACTCTGGAATCATCATCAGTACCTTTAACTGCATCGCCATAATCATTGGCAAAATTAGATAGAATTTGTAGCAGTAGCGCCGTTAACAACGATAAAATAAATACAGAAATACGGAATCCATGATGAAAAGCTGCCAATGCACTACCGAGCAATATAGACGCGGTTGCCAAAGGCAATGTACGTAATCGCATCGCTTCGATCCAAGCCGATATCATCATTTTCATCTCACCTCATGACTGACAGAATAATTCGTATTACATATTTGTTTCACGTCAAAAGCAGCTCAAATCCATCTGTTCAGCTTCTACAAAACTCGTTACATTGAACCATCAATCGCGATCATATGGGAGCCGTACTGCATAGATGATTGATCCAAAACAACTCGAAATAGCCATCGCTGATTTTTCACGTTCACCAAGGCGTGGCTTTCAGCAGTTAAAATTCCCTTTTCAGGCCACTCATAATTTAACCTGGCTATCAACACAAACCGATCCCGTTCAGGGCTACTGGCGGGATAGATCCCATGAAGAAGTCAGTTACCTTGGAATACTCCGCCAGGCAACGACACTTGAAGAGCTACAGCAATTGGTCAAATTGTTTCCAGACAGCCGTTTTTATGGAGGAATGGCGTTTGACTCACTCGCTCCCCAGTGGTCAGGTTTTAAAGACTGCCACTTTATTCTTCCACGAATTGAATTACGTAAAAATAAACATGGCAGCCGACTATTTATCAATGCATGGTTTGAGCAAGATAACGATGAATCAGAATATGCAGCAATTCGACAGGCTTTTTATGCACTAGAAGAAGAGCGAGCATTTCAATG
This sequence comes from Candidatus Celerinatantimonas neptuna, assembly GCA_911810475.1. Classification (NCBI taxonomy): domain Bacteria; kingdom Pseudomonadati; phylum Pseudomonadota; class Gammaproteobacteria; family Celerinatantimonadaceae; genus Celerinatantimonas; species Candidatus Celerinatantimonas neptuna. The sequence goes on along the minus strand of OU461276.1, from coordinate 1,946,011 downwards.
GAAATCACCCGGGTTTACATTGAAATATCATCACCCAGACAAAGATCAATGGACACAATCCGTCAAACATATCATTTGTCCGCAATCACTGCGGCAACTACCTAAAGTCGTCCTCGCCCGATGCAGTAGCTACGAAACAAAATCGTCTTTTGATGCATCTGAATTGTTGCGATGCTGGGGTAACTTAGAACCAGATAACTATGCTTTTCTGGTCAACTTTGGTCGATCTGGCCCATTTTTTGGTGTGCCACCGGAAAGGCTTTTCTTAAGAAAAAATAAAACACTCTATAGTGAAGCTCTGGCAGGAACCTGCGCTAAAGGAAACGATCCAACACAAAGCCAGGAGTTTGCCAATGAACTACTTCATGATCAAAAAAATTGTTATGAAAACCAACTTGTAGCCGATGCGATTCGAACAGCATTAGAACCATATTGCCAAACATTCGAGACAGCTCCGGCGACCATTCAAAGCCAATCGAAAGTCCAGCATATTCGCCAAAGTGTCAAAGCACTCTTATCAGAGCAAACCACCGATAAAGACATTATTCAGGCTTTACATCCGACTCCGGCTGTCGCGGGAACACCCCGCATAAAGGCAATGTCTTATCTGAGAACTCATGAACCGTTTAATCGAGGATGGTACGCTGGAATTATCGGTTATGTCAGCACCAGACAAAGCGATTTTACGGTGGCTATCCGAAGCGCCCTACAAAGCAACAATGAGCTAAAGCTATTCGCAGGGGCTGGTATTGTTAAGGGATCCCAAAGCGAACTAGAATGGCTGGAACTCAATCAAAAAATTATGACGATTACAGGATTACTAAATGACTGAATCGCGTTATGAAAATCTCAACCTCCTCTGGGCAAATCTCATTATTGAAGAACTGGCCCGACTTGAAGTACACCATGTCTGTATTGCACCGGGATCACGAAGCGCACCATTAACAATGGCCGCAGCAAAGCATCAACGATTGCATTGTCACACACACTTTGATGAACGAGGTCTGGGTTTTTTTGCATTAGGCTTATCTAAAGCCACAAAGCAAAGTGTCCTGATTATCTGTACCTCTGGTACGGCTGTTGCTAATTTATATCCGGCTTTTATTGAAGCAGCTCAAACGGGTGTACCGCTTATTGTAGCCTGTGCCGACAGACCTTTAGAATTAATTGGCTGTGGAGCTAATCAGGCAATTAATCAGCCTGGTATTTTCGCCCGTTATCCAACCGTTGAAACAGATCTCTGCGCCCCCGATCTCAATTTTCCTCCTCAGGCTCTATTAGGGAAAATTGACGATTTAGTTTATCAGTCTCAAAAGTATCCCGGCCCGGCTTTACTGAATTGTCCATATCGTGAACCATTTTATCCAACGTCTCAAATTCAGGACTACAGCCAATACCTAGCACCGATTCAACACTGGCTAAGCGCCACAACCCCCCTGTGTCAAAAGGCTCATTATCAAAAACTTCCTGAGCAAGCTCAATCATGGCCTCCGTCACAAGAAAGTTCTGTTGCTATCGTACTTGGCGCTTTAGATGAATCAGAATGTCATTTGATCCTGAGCTGGGCACGACATACAGGCTGGCCAATACTGGCTGATATACAATCTCAGGCATTTAGCCACCCTTTAGTGATCGATACCTGCGAAATGTTACTTGAACATTCTAAACCACAGGCTCAACACTTCGATTTGGTTATTCAGTTTGGTGGACGACTGGTGAGTAAAAAATTACAACAATGGCTCAAAAGTCAACATCCCCATCACTGGTTAATTGAGTCTAAATCAGAACGACTTGATCCCGACTGGCATGTCAGTCAGCACTGGTCATGTCCGATTCATAGCTGGCTCAGTCAGCATCCGACGCCAAATTATCAACGTAAAGACGCATCAAAATGGCACAGATGGCAAGATCAAATGCCAGATATAAAAGGAGAACATGAACTAGAGATGATCGCAACACTCGCTGAACATATCCCCGCGAACAGTCGTTTTATGATCGGCAACAGCCTGGCCATCCGAGAAATGCAGTGGGTCGCAGGTTCCAGGCTTTCCCAACAAGTGACCTGTTTTGCAAACCGGGGATGTTCTGGTATCGATGGATTATTAGCCACAGCATGTGGCATTGCCGCCGATGAGGTGTTGACAACCGTCTTATTAGGCGATACATCACTACTACATGATCTGAATTCGTTAGCATTAACACGCCAAAAAAACATGAATTTGATCGTTATAGTGATCAATAATGATGGGGGTGGTATTTTTGACTTATTACCAGTACCCAAAAAGGATCAATTGGCAAAAAATTATTATCAATTGCCCCATGGATTGGATTTCCAGGCAATCGCTGTGCAGTTTGAATTGCCCTATCACCTGGTCGATCAATGCCAATCCTTAGCAACTGCATATATCCAGGCCTTGGAACAAGGCGGCGCGCATTTGCTGGAAATAAAAAGTAGTCACGGAATAGCAAGTAAAGCGATTCGTCAATTAGGAGAACGGGTGCGTGAACTCACTTCACTTTAGTGTCAAAGGATCAAAAGCCAATCCGGCGCTGGTTTTTCTCCATGGTTTCATGGGAAATGGTAATGACTGGGGATATATCACATCAACACTCAGTCATCAGTTCTATTGCATCTGCATTGATTTACCGGGACATGGAATGAGTCAGGGAATTGTGCCTGATAAGCGTCATGGTTTCAGACAGTTCCATCGTCTTTTAGAGCACTCTTTAAAAAACTTAGGTATTCGGGAATACGCCTTAATCGGCTATAGCTTAGGGGGACGCCTGGCTGCTTTTCATGCTAGTTTAAAACCTAAAGGGTTAACTGCATTAGTCCTTGAATCGACGCATCCGGGACTAACCGAAGAAGCCATAAAAACCTCCCGATTCCGGCAAGATCAGCAATGGGCAGAACGCTTAAGACAAGAAGACTTAGAAAATGTACTCAATGATTGGTATCAGCAGAGCGTTTTTTCGAATTTATCGGACTTACAACGCCAACACCAAATTGAAATTAAACGTCAGTACGATCCCAAACCACTAGCACAGATGTTAGAAGCAACCAGTTTAGCCAAACAGCATGATTTAACGGACAAACTCGCGAAACTGGAGTTACCCATTGCACTGATTTATGGCCAACAGGATCAGAAATTTGTCACATTAGCAGACAAACTTATCGAACATTTGCGTCATGGGAATCGGTATTCCATCGAATACTCTGGTCATAACTCTCATTTCGAACAACCCGACCAATTTATTGAGAAGGTTCGATCGTTTTTATCGTTGGCCCAATCAAATTAAGATTAGCCGAGGTTGCGTGATAGCGTAGAGACAAACGCTGTCAGTCCGCCTATAACGCAACTATCTTAATGATAGCCATCAAGCGAAACCCAGTTCCCTGTTCTGGTATATCATTTATTTGATTGATATCAATTACATCTAAAACATGAACTGTCAGGCTTCGCGGTATGAGTTTGTCACCTCTGTCAACACGCCTTAATGTTTACAGCTTCTTTTTCAATTTCTCTTTATGGAGTGACTTATGTATACAACAGATGACGATTTAACAGCACCTGTACAATGGCAGGATGTCAGTGCTGACTATCAGGATATTCGCTACCATAAATCCAGTTGTGGTATTGCTAAAATAACCATCAACCGGCCTCAGGTTAGAAATGCATTTCGTCCTTTAACCGTTCAGGAAATGATTCATGCATTAAACGATGCCCGCCATGATCAGTCTATTGGTACGATTATTTTCACAGGAGAAGGTGAACTGGCATTCTGCAGTGGTGGTGATCAAAAGATCCGGGGGAATTCAGGCTATAAAGATGCAAATGGAGTCCACCATCTGAATGTGTTAGATCTTCAACGGGATATTCGCACCTGCCCGAAACCTATTGTTGCAATGGTTGCAGGTTATGCCGTTGGTGGAGGCCATGTTTTACACATGCTTTGTGATCTGACCATTGCTGCAGATAATGCCAAATTCGGTCAGACTGGCCCCAAAGTTGGCTCATTTGATGGCGGATGGGGTGCAAGTTATATGGCACGTTTGGTCGGACAGAAAAAAGCAAGAGAAATATGGTTCCTTTGCCGGATGTACAATGCCCAAGAAGCTCTGGAAATGGGCTTAGTGAATACGGTCGTCCCGCTGGCCGATTTAGAGAAAGAAACCGTAATATGGTGCCGGGAAATACTACGCAACAGCCCTATGGCGTTACGATGTCTCAAAGCCGCATTAAATGCTGATTGTGACGGCCAGGCTGGGCTACAAGAGCTTGCAGGTAATGCAACTATGTTATTTTACATGACAGAAGAAGGTCAGGAAGGTCGCAATGCGTTCAATGAGCATCGCTCTCCTGATTTTAATAAATTTACACGAAATCCATAAAAATGATTCATCAACACTGGCAATTGTCCGTATCGCTTTATCGTCAGCCATGGAAATGCCCCTGGAATGACAAGGTCAGTCATCGTACAGGCCTTTATCTGGAGCTTCGCTCTGATTCTGATTTTTATGGTATCGGAGAAGTGTCCCCGCTGACTGGATTCAGCCAGGAAAGTCTTAGTGAATGTTGGTTATCTTTAAAAAATCTTCTGCAATACAAAAACAAAAGATCACTTCCAGCTTCACTCGTCTGGGGAATTATTTGTGCACAGCAGCCTTATTCGAAATTCCCCCCATCAAATATTCCGGCCTATCCGCTACTTCATGGCAAACACGAACAAATTCTGGAATATCTCCAAAATTGGCCACTAGAAATAAAAATAGCCAAGCTCAAAGTCGCCAGAACAACAATTGCGCAAGACCTTCAGATCATCCAAAAGATTTGCCACCGTTATCCGGAACTATCATTACGACTCGATGCCAATGGTCAATGGGATCTATCGCAGGCTTTACTAGTCTGCAAACGACTCCCCGCTGAACACATCGAATATCTTGAACAGCCTTGCTCCTCATATCAGGATTGCCTGACTATTACCCAACAAACAGATATACCGATAGCATTAGATGAATCATTGCAAACATCATCTTATGATGAACATTCTCTATACTATTTTCGTCAGTTAATCATCAAACCGCCACTATTGGGGAAACAAACATACCGGTTATGTCATCTGGCTAAAAAACAAAACATGAAGGTTAGTATCAGTTCAAGTTATGAAACTGAAGTAGGGTTAAACCATCTTCAAAAACTGGCTGATGATGTCAATGATCCCACTCCCGGAATAGATACGATCAATACACTGTCTCAGCCACAGCAAAAGCGACTGATATTCACAAAAGAATATCGTTATAATCCACTAAAAAACATCGTAGAAACCATTTGAAAACTCTAGCCTTATAAATATGACAATGTTGATTTACCCAATCAAGAGAACGCTGGAAAGCCATGACGAAATTGACAGATTCGCCTTTACTTAAGCAATTTCATTCTCAGCCAGATGCAGCTGCGATCCATATGTCCGGCCAAACAATTACCTATCGTCAATTAACCGAACAAGTTGCGGCGCTCGTCTGGCAAATCCAAAAAAATCATATACCACAAGGTAGCCATATCGGATGGATCTCAGATACGGCCTGGCACGGTATTTTATTACAATTAGCCTGTCTGCACGGAGGGTGGATCTTTTGTGCGATCAGCCCTCATTTCAGACCCGATCAATTGAACCATGCAATAGAGACACTCAAGTTAGATGTACTTATTTCCCCAAAAGCACATCACAGAATAAAACCGATTGTACTGGATTTTTCAATAACCCGAACCGCTAAAACACTTCCGAAAGAACTAGATCCACACCAATGGGTCGATCTAATTCTGACATCAGGCAGCAGCGGAAGCCCTAAAGCTGTTATCCACTCCTGGAGTAATTTGTATTTCAGCGCAAAAGGGAGCAATGCCTGCATTCCACTCCATCCTCAAGATAGTTGGTTGGCATCTCTGCCACTATTCCATGTAGGGGGACAAGCCATCATCTGGAGAGTCCTTCTTGCCGGATGTAGTCTCAGTTTAGTCCCAGAGGATGATTCAATAGAAAATGTACTAAGCTACCTGCCTGTAACGCATTTATCTCTCGTCCCCACTCAGCTCTATCGCTTATTAAAACATTCTAACTTTAATGCACAATCACTACATTTAAAACACATCCTTATTGGCGGTGGGCCCTGTAACGAATCGAAGCTAAATGAATCATCACAACGAGGGTTTATAACTTATATCAGCTACGGTTGCTCAGAAATGAGTTCTCAAGTATCCACAGGTGTTATAGGACATATAGGACAAGTAACAGGAGCCGGTTATCTGTTGGACCACCGTGAATTAAAAATCGAAAATCACCACGTTTATTTACGGGGTAAAACACTCTCTCCCGGATATTTTCAGTCTGGGGAAATAATACCTTTAACTGATCATAAAGGCTGGTACTACAGCGGTGATAATGGGTATCTGGATAATAAACAACTTATCATTACAGGACGCAATGATCATATGTTTATCTGTGGTGGTGAAAATATTCAGCCTGAAGAAATTGAAGTTATTCTCCTCTCACATCCGTCAATTTTAGAAGCAGTTATCATCGGACATGATGATCCTGAATACGGCCAACGGCCTGTTGCATTCATCCGAAGCCATTCGGATGTAACTAAATCGACACTGGATCAGTTTCTCATACCTAAATTATCACGATTTAAACGACCCGTCAGGTATTACCAACTTCCCCAACAAACAACTCTAAAAGCACAACGTCGCCAGCTTAGTCAATTGCTAACCCCGCCAATTGACTATTCCATCGTTGAAATTCAGTAATCGATATCCAACCCTGTTGGTATGCATGAGAAAGGACGGTTCGGTTTAACTCTTCAGCAGACTCAGTCTCAGAAATGATAAATTGGCAGGTTGTATTAAAAAATCTTTGGCGCTCTCTTAAATAACGATCAAGAAAACCACTTTCATCAAAGCTCAGATGTTCTGCAATATTGCATTCTCGCATTATTATTCCTCTTCAGGAGTAGCCTCAAATTCAATAAACCATGTTTATCGAATTTGTGCAAGCATTAGATACCACCCCGTATAGGAGATAGTTATTCATATCAATAAATTAGTCATTGAATCACTAACTCAGGAGTAAAAACCCTGTAGGATGAACGTTTTCATCTACATCAAAAAAATATATTTTATGAGCACTTTAATTTGAAAATGATAATGATTTTTATTAAAATTTAAACAATGAAATAGGTTGCTGTAGAGGTGTTGTATGTTTGTATGCTTGTGTCAGGGCATCACGGATACTCAAATCCGCCAAGCTGTCAGACAAGGTCAGGTTACATTTAGTCAGATCAAACGAGAACTAAATGTTGCAATGCAATGTGGGCGGTGTAGGAAAATGACTCAACATATCATTAATCAGGAAATCGAAGCTCAGGCAGACTATTACGAAGCAGCCTCTTAAACAGGCATAAATTCCAGTTCTCCTTCTTTATATACTGATTTTGTCGGCCCATATTCTCTATCACTGGAAATGCTAAGACCTGCAAGTTTGAAATGAACATTAGGAAACATGCGTCTTTTTACTATCATCTGGCTCGTTAATAAAAATTCTTCAAGCGCCTTATCACTTTCTTCCAGCTCTTCTTCTAATTGTGACAATTTGACGTGATGATGTTGTAATGTTGCAGTGATTTTTGACTGCATTTCCGTACGTTTTATCTGATCTTTGATTTTTCTCATCATTAATTGAGCATCTAATAATCCTTCAAGCTGTGATTCCAACACCTCACGCTGAACAATTAAATCTCGTTTTTTACTAACGAGGTGCTCATACTCACCAGAGATGCTTAAATAAGTGTGAGGACATGCTTCACTTCCGGCAACAGATGCTTCTATATTTTCACCTGCTTCGATTTCTCCACCGATGAGCGATCCGCGGTTTCCACTTTGATCGCTCACGACAACACGTTTACGACTATAAACCAGACAATGATTCAGTTCACGTTCAATGAGGACATCTCCACCGGCAGAAAATTTACTATACAGGACATTACGAGCATGAATTGCGCCTTCCGCTTTGAGCTCGCAAGAATATTGATCCGTATCACCAACTTTGTGACCAATAACCCCTTTTTCAATTAGAATATCTCCTCCTGACTCAAGATAAGCAGAGTCAACGAACCCTAATACATGAATGTCGCCACTTGCTAATACTTTCATCCCTTCTCTGACATTCCCATTGATTACGATTGAACCCGAAAAATTGATATGGCCCGTTCCAACATTAACTTCGTTAACGGCTAGAACGTCATCAACCCTCATACCATGCTCAATTTCCATGGGTAATCCAATCGCATCCGCCAACAACAGATTCGGATCTTCGTCAGAAATGCGAGCCCCCTCGCCTGCGACAAGCGAATAAGTTTCACCTTCGTGATGAGGTAAAACTTCTCCTAATACATTTTTTCCATCATTCCCTTCTGTACATGGAATCACACGCATTAGCACGTCACCAGGCTTCACTGTACAAAGCTGCCCTAAATCTCGCATATCGACACGGCCATGGCCAATCGGTTGAGGACGAAGTAGACGCTCTTTTGGAGTAGTAACTAACCGTTTAAACTTCGTATCTTCTCCATGCTCTGGATGGCGCCCCAATGCGATAACTTCTTCCATTGTGGTACCGGGAGCAACCGTCATCGATTCGCTGATAAACTTTAAAGTTCGCTGCGTCTGTAAACCAAAACTGACTTTTGCCTCATGAAGCGCATTTACAAGCATAGGCAAATCGACATGATTCCCACCTTGAGCAGTTGTTATACGAGCAGCAACAGACATGGCATCATCTGAGACAGTTATCTGAAGACGGGCATCAACGCATTCAGCAATTTTAACAACTGTATCAAAGGTCGCAGATTCATCTTTTTGAGCAGCATCGGAAAAAGTATGAAAATGCTCAACAGCCCGATGTAAAGCTGCTTCATCAAGAACACAATCCCCATATTTTGATAGTGCAAATGCAGCTCTCAATTGCTCAACATTTACAGGTTGATCCGTTACGCCAACTTGAATACCAATATGGCAATGGTCATCCATCAAAATAAAAGAATCTGGTCTGATCATACATCTCAACTGCCCTCAAAGGGCCTCTATAAATAACTATATCAGAATAGTATAGTAAAACGGTGCTAGTCTCCGCCCTATGGCTTAAATAGCAATGATAAGAACGTTATGTAAACGTATCAGGTATATCGGCTTATATCGAAAAAGACTAAGCCCTATTTACACTAAAATGTGAAATAAATCTCATTATTGGTGGGATAATTTATGATATGCATTTATCCTCGATTGATTCAACCATCATTACATGATATTAGCTAATATTATGTAGATATTCTTGCCTCATCCTGTAATTCATGAACAAGAAATGAACAACATATATATTATATAAAAAGATGATTTAGTGAGAGATCATAAAATTAATGGGATTGATAAACGCAAAAAGGCCCCATCTAACGATGGGGCCCTCAAAAGGTGCCTGGCAGTGACCTACTTTCACATGGGGAAACCCCACACTATCATCGGCGCTATTGCGTTTCACGTCTGAGTTCGGCATGGTTTCAGGTGGGTCCACAACGCTATCGCTACCAAGCGTAAATAAATGCTCTTAATCCGGTCCAGCTGAATATCTCGTCTATAAGCTACAACAAGTGTCCCTATATCTAAGGTAACCCCATTTAGGTGTTGTATGGTTAAGCCTCTCGGGTCATTAGTACAGGTTAGCTCAATGCCTCACAGCACTTACACACCCTGCCTATCTACGTCCTCGTCTCGAACAACCCTTCAGTACCCTTAAAGAGTAAGTGAGAATTCATCTTAAGGCCTGCTTCCCGCTTAGATGCTTTCAGCGGTTATCAGTCCCGAACTTAGCTACCGGGCAATGCAATTGGCATCACAACCCGAACACCAGCGGTTCGTCCACTCCGGTCCTCTCGTACTAGGAGCAGCCCCCTTCAATTCTCAAACGCCCACGGCAGATAGGGACCGAACTGTCTCACGACGTTCTAAACCCAGCTCGCGTACCACTTTAAATGGCGAACAGCCATACCCTTGGGACCAACTTCAGCCCCAGGATGTGATGAGCCGACATCGAGGTGCCAAACACCGCCGTCGATATGAACTCTTGGGCGGTATCAGCCTGTTATCCCCGGAGTACCTTTTATCCGTTGAGCGATGGCCCTTCCATTCAGAACCACCGGATCACTAAGACCTACTTTCGTACCTGCTCCACTTGTCTGTGTCGCAGTCAAGCTGGCTTTTGCCTTTACACTAACCGTACGATGTCCGACCGTACTTAGCCAACCTTCGTGCTCCTCCGTTACTCTTTGGGAGGAGACCGCCCCAGTCAAACTACCCACCAGACACTGTCCTCAACCCGGTTCACGGGCCTAAGTTAGAACACCAAACCTTAAAGGGTGGTATTTCAAGGGCAGCTCCACATCAACTAGCGTCAATGCTTCATAGCCTCCCACCTATCCTACACATTAAGGTTCAATGTTCAGTGTCAAGCTGTAGTAAAGGTTCACGGGGTCTTTCCGTCTAGCCGCGGGTACACTGCATCTTCACAGCAATTTCAATTTCACTGAGTCTCGGGTGGAGACAGCTTGGCCATCATTACGCCATTCGTGCAGGTCGGAACTTACCCGACAAGGAATTTCGCTACCTTAGGACCGTTATAGTTACGGCCGCCGTTTACCGGGGCTTCGATCAAGAGCTTCGCTTACGCTAACCCCATCAATTAACCTTCCGGCACCGGGCAGGCGTCACACCGTATACGTCCACTTTCGTGTTTGCACAGTGCTATGTTTTTAATAAACAGTTGCAGCCAACTGGTATCTGCGACTCTCAATAGCTCCACACGCTCGGTGCTTCACCCTCAAGAGCGTACCTTCTCCCGAAGTTACGGTACCATTTTGCCTAGTTCCTTCACCCGAGTTCTCTCAAGCGCCTTGGTATTCTCTACCCAACCACCTGTGTCGGTTTCGGGTACGGTTTCATAATATCTGATGCTTAGAGGCTTTTCCTGGAAGCAGGGCATCAACTGTTTCAGCTCCTTAGAGCCTCATCGTCAGGCCTCAGTATTAAACGTCCGGATTTGCCTAAACGTTCTACCTACACCCTTGAACATGGTCTACCATCGCCATGCCAGCCTAGCCTTCTCCGTCCCCCCTTCGCAATATTACAAAGTACAGGAATATTAACCTGTTTCCCATCGACTACGCATCTCTGCCTCGCCTTAGGGGCCGACTCACCCTGCCCTGATTAACATTGGACAGGAAACCTTGGTCTTTCGGCGGGGAGGCTTTTCACCCCCCTTATCGTTACTCATGTCAACATTCGCACTTCTGATACCTCCAGTCTACCTCTCGATAAACCTTCAACAGCTTACAGAACGCTCCTCTACCATGCGCCTAAACGCATCCGCAGCTTCGGTGATATGCTTAGCCCCGTTACATCTTCCGCGCAGACCGACTCGACTAGTGAGCTATTACGCTTTCTTTAAAGGATGGCTGCTTCTAAGCCAACCTCCTAGCTGTCTGAGCCTTTCCACATCGTTTCCCACTTAGCATATACTTTGGGACCTTAGCTGGCGGTCTGGGTTGTTTCCCTTTCGACGACGAACGTTAGCACCCGCCGTCTGTCTCCCGAGTAGTACTCATTGGTATTCGGAGTTTGCAAAGGGTTGGTAAGTCGGGATGACCCCCTAGCCTTAACAGTGCTCTACCCCCAATGGTATTCGCTCGAGGCGCTACCTAAATAGCTTTCGAGGAGAACCAGCTATCTCCCGGTTTGATTGGCCTTTCACCCCCAGCCACAGGTCATCCGCTCATTTTTCAACATAAGTCGGTTCGGTCCTCCAATTGGTGTTACCCAATCTTCAACCTGCCCATGGCTAGATCACCGGGTTTCGGGTCTATATCCAGCGACTATTCGCGCAGTTAACACTCGGTTTCCCTTCGGCTCCACTATCCGCTTAACCTTGCCACTGAATATAAGTCGTTGACCCATTATACAAAAGGTACGCAGTCACCCCTAAGGGCTCCCACTGCTTGTACGTAAACGGTTTCAGGTTCTATTTCACTCCCCTCACTGGGGTTCTTTTCGCCTTTCCCTCACGGTACTGGTTCACTATCGGTCAGTCAGGAGTATTTAGCCTTGGAGGATGGTCCCCCCATCTTCAGACAACCTACCACGTGGGCCGTCCTACTCGTGTTTCACTTCATGCCGTGGTCGTGTACGGGACTATCACCCTCTTCCGTTGTGCTTTCCAGCAACATTCCACTCACCGCATTTCCGCTTTTGGGCTAACCCGGTTTCGCTCGCCGCTACTCCCGGGATCTCAATTGATTTCTTTTCCTCGGGGTACTTAGATGTTTCAGTTCCCCCGGTTCGCCTCTTGCACCTATGTATTCAGTACAAGATACCTCTTTACGAGGTGGGTTTCCCCATTCGGATATGGCTGGCTATTACGCTTCTTATCAGCTCGCCCGCCCTTTTCGCAGATTAGCACGTCCTTCTTCGCCTCTGACTGCCTAGGCATCCACCGTCTACGCTTCGTCACTTAACCATACAACCCTAAACAGGGTCGGTTAGTCACCGGACATATGGCTGTATAAAGTCCATATCTCCTATACGATTCGCCTTAAATACCAAGAACACTTGTTGTCTTTCAAACTCATATTCTTGAGATAATCTTTTCAGCTTTTCCAGATTGTTAAAGAGCATGACCTGAAAGGTCAAAGCTAAATCCTCAAACTTAGCTTTCATCTCTCAGGCAAATGGTATCCCGTAGGGGATTCGAACCCCTGTTGCCGCCGTGAAAGGGCGGAGTCCTAGGCCTCTAGACGAACGGGACACGTAACAGGCGTTCCTGCGTGAGCAACCGGGTTCGTTGGCCTAGTTCAGTCACTCGCGTTCTCTTCTTCTATCATCAGGCAATCTGTGTGAGCACTTCACATTCTTTGAAGCTTTTCGTAAGGAGGTGATCCAGCCCCAGGTTCCCCTAGGGCTACCTTGTTACGACTTCACCCCAGTCATGAACCACACCGTGGTAAACGCCCCCCCGAAGGTTAAGCTATCTACTTCTGGTGCAGCCCACTCCCATGGTGTGACGGGCGGTGTGTACAAGGCCCGGGAACGTATTCACCGCAACATTCTGATTTGCGATTACTAGCGATTCCGACTTCATGGAGTCGAGTTGCAGACTCCAATCCGGACTACGACAGACTTTTCGGGTTCCGCTTACCTTCGCAGGCTCGCCTCCCTTTGTATCCGCCATTGTAGCACGTGTGTAGCCCTGCCCGTAAGGGCCATGATGACTTGACGTCGTCCCCACCTTCCTCCGGTTTATCACCGGCAGTCTCCCTAGAGTTCCCGACCTAATCGCTGGCAACTAAGGATAAGGGTTGCGCTCGTTGCGGGACTTAACCCAACATCTCACGACACGAGCTGACGACAGCCATGCAGCACCTGTATCAGCGCTCCCGAAGGCACAGCCCCATCTCTGGGACCTTCGCTGTATGTCAAGGGCAGGTAAGGTTCTTCGCGTTGCATCGAATTAAACCACATGCTCCACCGCTTGTGCGGGCCCCCGTCAATTCATTTGAGTTTTAACCTTGCGGCCGTACTCCCCAGGCGGTCTACTTAATGCGTTTGCTGCGCTACCCACAGCTTAAAGCTACAGACAGCTAGTAGACATCGTTTACAGCGTGGACTACCAGGGTATCTAATCCTGTTTGCTCCCCACGCTTTCGTACCTCAGCGTCAGTCTTTGTCCAGGAGGCCGCCTTCGCCACCGGTATTCCTTCAGATCTCTACGCATTTCACCGCTACACCTGAAATTCTACCTCCCTCTACAAGACTCTAGCAAACCAGTCCCAAATGCAGTTCCCAGGTTGAGCCCGGGGCTTTCACATCTGGCTTAATCCGCCGCCTACGTACGCTTTACGCCCAGTAATTCCGATTAACGCTCGCACCCTCCGTATTACCGCGGCTGCTGGCACGGAGTTAGCCGGTGCTTCTTCTGTTGCTAACGTCACAAATGTGCATTATTAATACACACCCTTTCCTCACAACTGAAAGTGCTTTACAACCCGAAGGCCTTCTTCACACACGCGGCATGGCTGCATCAGGGTTTCCCCCATTGTGCAATATTCCCCACTGCTGCCTCCCGTAGGAGTCTGGGCCGTGTCTCAGTCCCAGTGTGGCTGATCATCCTCTCAGACCAGCTAGAGATCGTCGCCTTGGTAGGCCTTTACCCCACCAACTAACTAATCTCACTTGGGTGCATCCTATAGTACAAGGCCCGTAGGTCCCCTGCTTTGGTCCGTAGACATTATGCGGTATTAGCCACCGTTTCCAGTGGTTGTCCCCCTCTATAGGGCAGCTCCCCAAACATTACTCACCCGTCCGCCACTCGTCAGCAAGAGAGCAAGCTCTCTCCTGTTACCGTTCGACTTGCATGTGTTAAGCCTGCCGCCAGCGTTCAATCTGAGCCATGATCAAACTCTTCAATTTAATTCATGCTCATTCTTTCTGTTCGTTGACAGTGTTAGTCACTTACAGAACAATGAGTTTTTATTTCTTTGCCTCATTGACTGCGAGTGCCCACACAGATTGCTTGATGATTTGTTAAAGAACGGTGCCCCTCTCGGAGCGGGCGCAAATTCTATCGCGCCTTGCGATCCCATGTCAAGCTCATTCGCTTGGCCTGAAATCGTCCCTTTGGCCTGAAGCCTTGTGGACCCTGACCTCGCCAGCCCCGTGGGGTGTGCCGTGTCAGTGGTGGTGCATTATAGGGATATCGCCGCCCGGCGCAAGTGCTTTTTAGCATTTTTTTTGTTTTTTTATTTGGTTGCGGATTATTTATTCAATAACCTTCGTTTTTTACTAAAAATACCTGAGATCTGGTTAAACCAATATCAGACTAGCACTTTCTAACAGTTCAAACTCTTGAGCTGTTAGATCTAAACTTGGCTTCGTATCTTTGAGGCAATAAGCTATCAGACCACCTAACAAATTCAGTATAAAACCGTGTACGCTTCGATGACATGAGTGCTCGATGTAAGAGATATTTTTCAGCTAATCATTGAATGTTTCAATAATGAAGCGCTTTTTGAGCAAAACCCACCCCCATAATGAGATGAGCTTTTTTTCATGTTTTTGCGGATTGTTGTGATAAATTCAACGCCTTTATCTAGCAATTCCCCTGTCAAGGGGTGACTAATATAGTCCTTATCTCCGTTACAGTTTGCCAAAAATACTCTCGACCATTCGAGGACAGGCTTTCTATTGTCCGTATTTCCTTGAGTTAATTTGAGCGACATAATTTCCCCTAAATGGTTAATGATCAGATGAAGCTTAAAGCTGAACGACCATCCCATAGACCCTTTCCCGTGGAAGTCCAGACCTTCAAATACTTTGTTTCTCTTCGCACAGATGATGTGGCAAACCTCTATTTTTTGTTGAGTCTACAAACTGGACCCGGTTGATTTGCCTAGCTTTGAGGTGAGGTAACTACCCATACACAGGCTGCCGCCTCGAGGAACTGGGTATAACTTAGAAACCCAGGAAAATACTCCGCCAAGTCACAGCAAACATAGTGCAGATAATAATTTTTGAAATCGCGATAGAAGAACAGATGGAAGTAGATGATAATCGTCATGATCTCGGCAGGAGAAAACCAACAAAGTCGACGACTCTTAAGCTCCCCGTTTTCGGTAAGTTACTCTGTTGCCATTTTTCGTTAAATACTTGGCAAAAGTCATCAACATCACAAAAGGTTTCAAATAATTTATCCATGCTCGTTCCTTAGTCTGTTTTGTCGCGGTTGGTCGAATGATCAGATCGGGGAACAAGTAATTAGTTTCCTCTTTTACTTCAATTCATTATCCAAAGTTCAGGTTAAAAATGCTGTTTTTCCTTCAAACCTTACCCTCTATATGTGTCCAGAATCACAAAATTGCCGATTGCTTCACATATTGATAGATCAGTATTACTTGTTATTGAATAAATCACTGTAGGCAACTAGCTTAAATATTATCAGTTCAAAGATGGGGGAATCATATGCTCGGTGATAATCACACTCTTGTTCAAGAATTTCCTGAATATGCATACTTAATTACCATTCTAAAAAAACAAGATGAAATTTTTGCCAGTCATGTCGATCAATATCATCGACTCGATCACCAAATCCGAGGGTTGGAAAAGAATCACCAACCAACGACAGATGAACGAATGAACCAACTTAAAACCCAAAGAGCCCGATTGAAAGATCAGATTTATCAGATTCTCATTGCACAGTCGAGTTAAACGCCTTTCGTTAATTCTGAAAAAGCAATATGATAGTTTTCCAACCAATCAATATTTCTGCGTTTAGTAAGGCATCTGATGATTAAAACCTATAAAGATAGCTCTCCTGAGCTAGGTAAAGATGTATTCATTGATGATAATGCAGCCCTTATCGGACAAATATCAATTGGAGATGAAAGCAGTATTTGGCCATTTGTAGCTGCCCGTGGTGATGTCAATTTCATTAGAATAGGCAAACGTACTAACATCCAAGACGGCTCTGTATTGCACGTATCCCGCGACTCAAAAGCAGATCCTGATGGTTTTGCTCTTATTATCGGCGATGATGTGACTGTTGGTCATAAAGCTATGTTACATGGTTGCACGATCGGAAATCGGGTTCTTGTTGGTATGGGCTCAATTCTTTTGGATGGTGTAAGAGTTGAAGATAATGTCATGATTGGTGCCGGGAGCCTGGTACCTCCGGGTAAACATTTAAAATCAGGCTATCTGTATCTTGGAAGTCCGGTGACTCGAGCCCGTCCATTAAAAGAAAGTGAAATGGAATTTTTAGTACAGTCTGCTCAAAATTATGTCGATCTCAAAAATGAGTATATTCAGGAATCAAACATAGACCGTTAATTGCCCATCCTTATCAACGTTCTATTTTTGACAGATACAATCGCTATTGAATGAACGAACAGAATTACAATCATTCATTCAATAGTGATACCTAGCCCTACTCAAAAATACTCACGAATTGTACTATCAGATAAGGCACCTAACGCTTTCATTAATGTGGGCGTATTCTGAACCCTTGATTGTTCTTTTGTCGTTAAAAATGAAACAGCCTGTTCTATATTCGCAGCATCTGCAATTTTAATAGCAGCGATTGCATCAATTGCCTCAATCTGCCCGGCTTTGCGTACTTCTGTTTGATCCGACAAAAGCAAATGTAATTTGAGCTGGATAGGATCAGCTGCAATTTCTGCAAGTGATGGTGTGGAACCAAGATTATCACGATACAAAGGAAACACTCTATGAGCCTGACGAACGACATCAGGCAATTCTTGCTCTTCAGGTATACGTAATATCCCTATCTTTTTCAGTTTTTGACCAAACCGATTTGACCCTGTGAGATACGATAACGGAACAGCCAAGACCATTCCTATGATCGCAGGAGATAACCATGCTAAAACATCTAGTGAAATAATATAAGATGAAATGGTGAGGATAACCCCGCCTAACACGTGCCAGCGGTGTCGATAGCACAATGCTTTCCACGGGACTCGTCCGTCATCACGTCGCTGAGGGGCCCAACCACTATCTTTTCCTACTAAGATTGAAAACACAGCACCACTATGAATAAGCATCATTATAGGGGCAACTAATGCTGATACGATAACTTCAGCTACAAAACTCAGTAATATCCGGATACCACCTCCAGCCAGTTTTCGCTGCTGGCCATCCAGTAAAAAAGAAAGTAACCCCAAAAATTTCGGACCAAATAAAATAGCCATAGTGACAACAAATAAACGCAATGCTCGTTGAGGATCCATCAAAGGCCAATTAGGGAAAAGCGCAAATCCTGGAGGAAAATACTCAGGCCGGACAAACTGATACTGTAAGGACAACATCAAACCTGCAATAATGAGCAAAAGCCATAACGGGGAAGATAAATAAGACATAATTCCCGTCATAAAATGTATCCGACTTACCCAGTGCAGTCCTTTTGCAGTGACAATACGACAATGTTGAAGATTACCCTGACACCAACGCCTATCACGAATAGCCAAATCAATAATCGATGATGGAGATTCTTCATAAGATTCAACCAAATCATCGGCAATCTCAACACTCCATCCGGCACGCCTGATTAAAGCCGCTTCAACAAAATCATGACTTAAAATATGGCCGCCAAATGGTGGTTTTCCTGATAGTTCGGGTAAACCGGCAGATTCCATAAATGCACAGGTTCGAATAATCGCATTATGTCCCCAGAAATTACCATCTTTATCAACCCACCAAGATAAACCTGAACCAACAACTGGTCCGTAGACCCGCCCGGCAAACTGCTGTAATCTGGCAATTAAAGTTGTTCCGTTAATTAAACGGGGAACCGTCTGAAGTAACCCCTGATCAGGATTATTTTCCATCCGCCGGGCCATCTCAATAATGACCCGCCCACTCATAAAGCTGTCCGCATCTAACACCAATAGATGTTCATAGCGTGCACCCCACCTTATACAGAAATCTTGAACATTTCCTGATTTACGTGCCTTATTATCGCGTCTACGCCGATAATAAATTCGGGATGTGGTTCCTAATCGTTGACGGATAAACATCAACGCTTGCTGTTCCTGACGAGCTATCGCTGCATCTGTCGTATCACTAATAACAAACCAGTCAAAATTTCGACTTTCACCTAAATCTGAAACCTCTTGAGCCATTGACTCGATTGCAGCAAACACTCGAGCCGGATCTTCATTATACGTAGGCATGAGTACAGCAGTATGTGTTGAAAGGGGAGAATCTCCAAAATCAGGCTTTCTGTAAATCCGGCGAATAACCCTAAAAAATCCGGCAATAGAACTAACAAAGGCAATCGTAATCCAGCTGAATGTCAAAGCAAACAGCACCAATACAAGATATTCCAGACTCGTTAATCCGCCAATTCCCAAAACTAACTTCATTTCATAAATAGCCGTAATAGAAATGGCTAATGCACCACCTAAAACAAAAATGCGACGCCAACAGGCACTACGAACAGCTTTAGCATTAACAGGGGGCCGTACCTGCTGCTGGGCAAATTGCCTAAGATCTTGCACCGGCATTGGCGCGCGCTGTTCATCAGGCATCCCCCGACGAGACAACTGTGAGTAAAAATCCATCATTGCCTCTCTAATTTGCTGTCCAACGATATAACCACGTTTCAGCTGTCCGGCTATCTCTAAACGTTAACTCAGCCCTTAATTCAGAAGCTTTAGCATGACCAGGCAACAGATCGAAACTAAGACGATAGCCTGGAGTATGTGGATTTTTCACGACTTTCACATGTTGAAGCTGACCTTGAGACGCCACAACATTTGCAACAGGTAAAGACCCAAGAGGCTGACTATTTGGCGAAGAAGAAACATAATCAATCACAAAATGACGCTGATTATCATCGCTAGCCCCTTTGATATGGCCGCTCAATGTAGACTCAACAATATACTCGCCAATTGCAGGATGTGGAGACGGCCCCCAGTGCAACCGGTACGAATAGTCATATTCACTACCAGCTTCAAGTGGTTCTTTAGGTGCCCAATAACTCACGATATTGTCATGAATTTCATCATCAGATGGGATCTCAATCAAAGTGACACTCCCCACTCCCCAGTTTCCAATCGGTTCAACCCATAAACTCGGTTTATCCTGATAATTGTTCTTAAGATCCTGATAATCAGCAAATTTCCGATCCCGTTGCATCAAACCAAAGCCAATCGGTGCATCATCGACAAATGCACTAATCTGTAACGTGTCTGGATTAGCCAGAGGCCGCCATAAACGCTCCCCTTTACCATTCACCATCAATAACCCATCAGAGTCATGGACCTGAGGACGATAATCATCTTCACGATGCGAGCCATTTTCAGAGAATAAAAACATACTATTCATCGGTGCTAAACCGATACGACGAATCTCTTTACGGGGGAAAAGAGATACTTCAACATCCATATCCGTATTATGACCTGGACGAATAGTAAACCGGTAGGCGCCAGTTACGCTTGGACTATCTAATAAAGCGTCAATAGCTATGCTATTACTGTTACCGCTGGGTTTTTCAACCCAAAATGCTCTGAAAAAAGGAAATTCTTCTCCCTTCGGATCAGCTGTATCGATAGCAAGTCCCCGAGCTGACGCCCCCCAGGACTCACCTCTACCAATGGCTTTAAAATAGCTAGCCCCTTGAAATTCAAGCACTTTATTATAAAATCCGGGTTGATTTAGCTGATAGTAGAGACTTAAACCAGAGAAGCCAATATCCCGATTTGGCAAAGAAATACCCGGTGAATTACTGGTAAATAAATCTGGGGAAAAAGGTAAATGGTGTGTATGCCCCTGATTCACTGTTGCAATTTCTACCGGTGCTTTAAAATAAGACCCCCGCAGCAGTAATTGCATCTGAAAAGGAAGACTGCTTCCAGCCCATAATGTTTTAGATGGCTGAAAAAGAATATTCTGATATTGACTAAGCGACAATGCTTCTAGATTTTTAGGTAAAGGATTATGAGGCGCCTGATAAGGCGATTCAGACAATTTCTTCGCAATTTCAATAATCGAATTACGGTTAAACGACCCATCTTGAGTAAAATGTACATAAGATGAAGGCTCTGGGGGTTCTGTCGTTTTTACAACCGGATCAGCCCTAGCAACGGATCCTCCAATAATCATGCCCCCAAATAATATTCCTACTCCTAAAAAAAGTAATGAACTTACCCGAGAAATCGGATCTTCACACATTAAACGATCCTTAAACCATACCTTTATCAAATAACCCATACGGCCGAGATCTCACTCCAAAAACCATTTTCAAATTTTGCCTGATAGAAACTGACACTCTGTATTAAAAATACAAAAACGACAATAACCCAATACAAAATTCCAAATCAGGGCTCTACATATAGCGCCCTGACTTATTTAATTAAACAAAGAGTAAAGCTCAACAGACTCTAAACACAATATAATTGACTTTTTTATTGATGAAAATCCCCATAAATGGATATCTATTTTCCCTTATAGAACCCCGGATAAACGATTCACAATAATCTCAATCTTGATAGATACGACAGAATAAGCTCAATTTACACTATATTCAGTAACAAGAGTCTAGCAGCTCAAATTACGCCGGAGTTCAAATATAACCTGTCGGGTTCCTGGCCTCAGCCCCCGCCATAGAGCGAAACTTTCAGCAGCCTGAGCAACCAGCATTCCAAGCCCATCAAAGACCCGATATGCGCCTGACTCTTTCGCCCACCGGTTAAACGGAGTTAACTTGTTACTGTACATCATGTCGTAGCAGTAAAGATTGGAATGAATCAGAGCCTCAGGAAGATCCACATTTTCCCCGGCAAGACTTGCAGATGTTGCATTAATCACCAGATCAAAAGAATCATCCAACTCACTGAGCTGACATGCACTGACAGGACCTAATGCGGAAAAACGTTCAACCAGAGCATAAGCTTTCTCAAGCGTCCGGTTAGCAATCATCAAATGAGCAGGATTTGCTTCCAATAAAGGCCCGACAACACCTCTGGCAGCGCCTCCGGCACCTAATAGCGCAATACGTAATCCAGCCAGATCGCCAATATGATTTTTCAAATCGGCCAGTAAACCGGCTCCATCGGTATTATCTCCCAAGATCAAACCATCATCCGTTTTCTTTAAAGTATTAACCGCTCCTGCCAGCTCAGCCCGGGGACTCAGCTGATAAGCATAATTAAATGCATCTTGTTTAAAAGGAACAGTGACATTACAACCGGACAAGCCCTGTTCAAATAACGAAGAAATCCCGTCTGCAAAACCATTTTCAGGCAATTCAATTGCCTCGTAAGTCAAATGTTGTTGTGTCTGGCGGGCAAAAAGCATGTGAATGAAAGGGGATTTAGAATGGCTGATCGGATTTCCGATCACTGCGTAACGATCCACGTCAAGCCTCTGTATCAAACAAACATAGAATACATTAACCTTAACGATTTTTATCAAAGAATGCACGAAGAACAAAGAGACACAGTGGCTGACCACCGTGTCTTTTCAGATTAATCGTCGACAACGACCTCTTCATCATCATTACCAGAATTATCACTGGTCGTAACTTTAGAAGAACCGACCAAAGCATGAAAGCGCCTTCGGCCAGTACGTTGTTTGAATTTAAGCCAAGCTTTTTCCTCAAGTGATTGTGCTGGTAACTCTCCATGGCAAACCGCCACAAATCGCTCTTCGACTTCATCACTGGGTTCTCGAAGTCGTTCATCCAACTCCTTAAACGCATATCCACAAGTCTCAAGCAGTTGGGCTTCTTTAATGGTAAAGACACCTGAACGTGAAAAACCACGAGGAAAATGCTTATCGTCATAAAAACGACGATTGGTTGCAAATGATCCACTCATAACTAGCTTCATCTCTTCAAAAACGATGCAATGCATCATCAACAATTTGCAAATTAGTTATTAATAGAAATCGCAGCAGGTTGCAAGAAAAAGATGATGAATTTTTTCAGATAATATGAATCATGCCACAGCCTGAATATTCACATCTGTTATATGCGAAAATAATCATGATTTGCAATGGATTGAAATATAATATCAAGTACACTAGATGAGTTATGACAAATCATTCATTTAACCAATCTCTGGCCATTAAAAACTTGTCTAAATTAGACTCCTCGGAATCCGACTGAGGTTGATAGTTGTACTCCCACCGGACAAGGGGAGGCATCGACATCAAAATCGATTCTGTTCGCCCGCCACTTTGTAAACCAAATAAAGTTCCCCGGTCATACACCAGATTAAATTCAACATAGCGACCGCGCCGATATAATTGAAACTGCCTTTGCCGCTCAGAATAAAGCATATCCTTACGGCGCTTCACAATTGGCAGATAGCCATCCATAAAACCATCACCTACCGCTCGCATGTAGGCAAAACAAGTTGTAAAGTCAGGTGTTTTCAGATCATCAAAGAATAAACCGCCGACCCCTCGGGTTTCCTTTCTGTGCGGCAAGTAAAAATATTCATCGCACCACTTCTTATGATCTGCATAGCGACTTTCACCAAAAGGAGCACAAAGAGCATCCGCATTTTTGTGCCAATCCTGAACATCTTCAAGAAAAGGATAAAACGGCGTCAAATCAAACCCGCCCCCGAACCACCAAACAGGGTCCTCTCCAGGTTTATCAGCAATAAAGAATCGTACATTAGCGTGACTGGTCGGCGCATAAGGATTCATTGGATGAATCACCAAAGAAACCCCCATCGCTTCAAAACTGCGCCCGGCTAATTCAGGCCTGCTGGCCGAAGCCGATGGCGGCAATTGTTCCCCTTTAACATGAGAAAAATTAACACCGGCCTGTTCAAAAACAGTCCCTTTCAAAATACGACTTTCTCCGCCTCCCGAAAGCCTTTTCTCATCTTCCGGCCTATGCCACTTATCATGGATAAAAGAACCACCATCAATACTTTCTAATTCCTGGCAAATACGCTCCTGCAATCCTGTCAAAAACTCGATCACCGCTTGTCTATCTACCTGTTGTGACATATACCGCTACCGCCTCTTTTTAATTAACCTTCTCGCAAAATATTTCCGGAACGCCCATCGATAATCATACTCGGTTTATTCCGACCACCAGTTTCACCACTCAATATTGCTGCCAGATAAGTCCCCATTTGAGATTCAACCTGGTCAACATCCACAGCAGCCGGGTGTCCAGACAAATTGGCACTTGTCGAAATTAAAGGTTTACCAAATGCCAGACATAACTCAACAACCTGAGGGTGATCACTCACCCGTACCGCAACGGTATCAAATTTTCCGGTCACCCACTGACTGGTATACTCTGAGGCAGGCAAAACCCACGTCACAGGACCTGGCCAACTCGCAAAAATCTGTTCTTGTCGCTCACCTTCAATCGTTGATAAATCAACATAAGGGGCAAGTTGTTCAAAACTTGCAGCGATCAAAATCAGTCCTTTCTCTCTGGAACGCTGCTTTATTGTCAATAATTGCTCAATTGCGGCTGGTTTATCCGGGTCACAGCCCAATCCAAAAAGTCCCTCAGTTGGATAAGCAACGACTTTCCCACCATGAAGTGCATCCACTGTTTGAACAAGAGTACTCAAGGTATTTCATCTCCTAAATAACAACTTCTTTACCATAACTGATTTCCACTAAAGCGGATAGTCACCGTCAAGTACCAAGGGATGTTTATCTTTAGAATTAACTGGGATAACGAAGCCTTTTCAACAAGTTCTTAAGCTCGATTTCGGCGTTAAATCTACCTTAATTTCCACATTAGAAAACAACCCGGATAGATCAAACAGAAAAACCCAGACTATCAAATGAAAGGCAAATACGCAGATAAATTAAGCGCAACCCATTTTTACGTTTATAATGCCAACCGACCCGATCAACGCAGCAACTCACAGGAGTCGGAAATGAAAGTCGGAATTATCATGGGTTCTAAATCCGATTGGCCCACCATGGAACACGCGGCCCTTGTTTTAGACCAATTAAATGTTAAATATGAAACGAAAGTCATCTCGGCACATCGCACCCCCCAATTGCTCGCCGACTACGCGCAAAGCGCAAAGGAACGCGGATTAAAAGTCATCATTGCCGGAGCAGGCGGTGCTGCCCACTTACCCGGGATGTGCGCTGCATTTACGCCTTTACCTGTACTGGGCGTTCCAGTGAAATCACGCGCACTAAAAGGGATGGACTCACTTTTATCCATTGTACAAATGCCTAAAGGCATTGCCGTCGGCACTCTGGCTATCGGCGACTCAGGCGCCGCTAATGCAGGTCTTTTAGCCGCTCAAATCCTTGCAACATCCGACTCTGAGTTAATGGCAAGAATTGAAGCCTACCGTGCACAGCAAACCCAACAAGTTTTAGACAATCCCGATCCAAGTGAGGCTTCTTGATGAACATTTTAGTCCTCGGAGCAGGTCAGCTAGCCAGAATGATGTCACTTGATGGTTTGCCTCTTAATTTAAAACTCCGTGCTTTTGATGTTGGACCGGCTCAGGTTGTCGATCCGCTCTCCGGCTACAATTATCAGCAATCACTTGATGACGCAATTAAATGGGCGGATTGTATCACCAGTGAATTTGAGCATATTCCCCACGCAGTGCTCGATCGCTGCGAGCTGAGCCAAAAAATGCACCCTGATGCCAATGCCATCAAAACCGGAGGCGATCGCCGTCTCGAAAAAGCTGTACTTGAAAAAGCGGCTGTCGCAAATGCCCGCCACTATATCATCAACAACCGAGCAGATTTAGATCATGCAATTGAAGAACTGGGCACACCATTGGTTCTTAAAAGCGCGTTAGCCGGATATGATGGAAAAGGCCAATGGCGTCTTAAAAACCGTGAAGATAAAGAAGCGATCTGGCAAGACATGGACTCATTTCTGGCCCATAGCGCACCAGAGCAAGCCATCGTTGCAGAACAAATGATTCCTTTTGATCGCGAAGTTTCATTGATAGGCGCTCGAAGTTCCGATGGTTCAACCCGCTGCTACCCACTGGCTGTAAATTATCACTATCAGGGCGTATTGAATGTCTCACTCGTCGATGGCTCACAACCGGATACACTGCAGCAACAGGCCTACCAAATTTTTAACGCAATTGCTGAACAACTGAACTATGTTGGCGTACTCGCGATCGAATTTTTCGTGGTGAAAGACAAATTACTGGTCAATGAAATTGCCCCCAGAGTTCACAACTCCGGACACTGGAGCCAGCAGGGAGCGTTTGTCAGTCAATTCGATAATCATTTAAGGGGAATTGCGGAGTTACCCCTTGGAGATACATCCCTACGAAGCCCGACGGCTATGATCAATATTCTTGGCGAAGATACAGTGGCTCCAGACATACTCAGCCTCCCCGGATGCCGGCTTCACTGGTATGGGAAAAGCAAACGACCAGGCCGCAAAATGGGACATATTAATATATCAGCAGATACTCCCGAACAGCTTCATGAGAGGATCTGCCAACTTGCTCAATATCTTCCTCAGGAACAATTTCCCGGATTACACCAGTATCTGAGTGAATGATGGGGCAATTCAGAAATCTCGCCACTTCAGCATTTATGCTTTGATAGCATTAACATAGCGTTTGCTGTTTTAAAGACCGTGAACGCTACACAAGCAATTAATCAGGGAACTCTGGCGGTGAAGTTTGTTCTTTGCCACATTTCTTATCCGCACAAAACAGTTTTTCTCCGGCAGCCATTTTTCGTTTGACCAACAAAGGAAATCCACAAAACTGACACGTTCCGGCAACTGGAGGGTAATTAACGGCAAATTTACACTTAGGATAGTCATTACAGGCGTAAAAAGTCTTTCCATAGCGGGACTGGCGACGAACAATCTGACCATGATGACAACTAGGACAACTGACCCCAGCATCTTCATTTGGAGTAAGCGATTCAATATGCTCACATTCGGGGAAGCCGCTGCACCCGACGAACATACCATATCGTCCACTTCTTAGAACTAACTCCCGTCCACATTCGGGACATGATGTTCCCGGTAATGATTTAACGACATGCTCAGCTTCCTGATACGCCGATCTGGAATAATCGCAATCAGGGTAACAAGAGCAACGAACGAAAGATCCCCCCTTGCGAGGTTGATATACAAGAGGAGCCCCGCAATCGGGACAATTTTCATCTAACTTTTCGAGGGCATGTTTATGCGCCGAGAAAAGTTTGGGATCAATTTTCGCCATCACTTTATCCAATTACCAAAAACACATTTGGAACAATGAAAAATCACAGAACAGGTGAAAACAGGACAATTTCATACAAATGATAAACGAATAAAAAAATCAATTATAAAAACGCCGTATCTTCAAAAAAAGACAAGTATACAAGAGCAGGAGATACACCAAGCTATGAATTTCCAACCATAACTCAGAAACCACATGGGTGCAGCTATATCTCCTCCTATCAGGCTAGCTGTTAATCACATCAATCTTTTGCTCATAACAGCACAGTCTACTCATCACTTAATGGACGAGACCTTCACCAACTTCAAAAAGCAGCTCTTCCATCTGCTGATAAGCCGACTCACTCCCCGGCACATTAAATAAAACCATTAAGATAATCCATTTGAGATCTTCAAGCTCGATTTCTGAACTATCTAATTCCATCACCCGATCAATAACCATCTCCCGAGTCTCGGCAGTCAACACCTTGATCTGCTCAAGGAACATCAAAAACCCCCGACACTCGACATCTAGTTTTGCCATCTCTGGCTCTGTAAAAATCCGAATAGAAGCCGTAGCAGACGGATTCAAATACGGATGCTGATCGTTTTCTTGGAGTGCAGCAAGCTGCTCAAGCCAATCAAGGGCTTTAAAGATCTCATCTTTTCGAAACCCTGCGCGGGTCAACTCTTCAGTCAACTCGTCATGATCCATCAACAACTCAACATCACTATGGATATAAGTTTCAAAAAGATACATGAGGATATCAAACATCACGGGTTCCTCCTCAACCGGACGTAGCCTCCACTAACAGCTGCAACTTCACCGGATATTTCCAATTCTATAAGCTGTCTGATGACTTCGTTCACAGGCAGTAAGCTGCGTTCGACGACTTGATCAACAGTCGTCATCTCATAACCTACGTTATCCAACAATCCGCCTGTTGGCAATCGCTGATGGTGACTATTATCAAGATCTAAGCCCACTTTGTCCAAAATATCTGGCATAAATGGTGCTAGCTCTTCTAATATATCGGCCAGATTTGTCACCAATTTAGCCCCTTGTTGGATCAAAAGATGAGGGCCTTCGGTTAAAGGATTGTCTATATTCCCAGGAATCGCAAATATCTCACGATTTTGCTCCAAAGCATATTTTGCCGTTATAAGCGACCCACTCTTACGAGCAGCTTCACTAATTAAAACCCCGATACTCAATCCGCTAATCAGACGGTTACGCCTGGGGAAATGCTGAGCTTTAGGCGCTGTCCCCGGAAAAAATTCGCTAACTAACGCGCCTTGCTCACAAATTTGTTCAGCCAGACGACGATGTCGAGCCGGATAAATACTGTCAGGGCCGGTTCCCATCACGGCAATCGTATTTCCTTTCAACAAGGCCCCCTGATGGGCTGCTGCATCAATTCCTAATGCCAGCCCACTCGTCACCGTAAGCCCCGCTTCACATAATTCACAGGCAAATCGGCGGGTCTGCTCTAATGCAACATAACTGGCATGACGGCTACCCACCACGGCAATTTGAGGCAAATGCAATAAAGCCGGATCGCCTTTTACAAAAAGGACCGGAGGCGCAGAGGCTATCTTATTAAGCAACACTGGATAATCAGGATCCTGTCGCCCCAAAATATGGTGTTGAGGTGAACGCTCAAGCCAGAACACGGCTCTCTCGAGTGCAGAACAACCATTAAGAAAACTCAGAACCTGGCTGTCCGTTAATCCCATTTTGCGAAGTTCAGCAGCATCAGCACTACCAATCGCGCCGATATCAGAAAATTCAAGTAATTGCTGGATCTTAACAGGACCCAGACCAGGAACAGCAACGAGACGTAAAAGAAGCCATGTAGCCGGAGAAATATCCATAAGAAACACATTAATAATTAAAATATCAATTATTGTATCTATTTCAATAGTCTTTTTCAGTAACAGAAAGTAAGCCGATTTCGGCAAAAATACATCCCAACAGATTCCAGATCTGTTTTTTGATCTAATAATTGACTAAAATAGGAGGTTAAAGCCGAATTGAAATAAACTGCAAACATTTAAAGGTAGCAAGATTCGATGGCAATTCTAAATATTTTGAAATATCCGGATGAACGGCTACGCAAAATCGCAGAGCCGGTCACAGAAGTAACGCCAGCCATTGTACAAATTGTCGATGATATGTTCGAAACGATGTATGACGATGATGGCGTTGGATTAGCCGCAACGCAAGTCGATATCCATCAACGGATTATCGTTATGGATTGCTCTGAAAACCGTGACGAACGGATCGTTCTGATTAATCCCGAAATTATTGAACGCGCTTCAACATGTGCACTCAACGAAGAAGGGTGCCTGTCTGTTCCTGAATATCGGGCAGAAGTCGAACGAGCAACTGAAGTGACCGTCAGAGCACTGAACCGAGATGGTGAAACCTTCGAATTGTCTGCAACCGGGCTTCTGGCAATTTGTATTCAACATGAAATGGATCACTTGTTAGGCAAACTGTTTATTGACTATTTATCCCCTCTGAAACGTCAGCGCGTTCGCCACAAAATGGAAAAACTCGCAAAACGAGAAGAACGGGCCCGCGCCTAATCGGTTGTCTGACAAGGAGTCTGGTTGTGAAACCACTACGTATTATTTTTGCCGGGACACCCGATTTTGCGGCACGGCATCTTCAAGCATTAATTGACAGTGAACATCAGATTATCGCTGTCTATACCCAACCCGACAGACCTGCTGGCCGGGGGAAAAAACTTACAGCCAGTCCGGTAAAACAACTGGCTCAAGCGAACAATCTTGACATCGTCCAGCCTGTTAGCTTGCGCGACTTATCGGCTCAACAGCAATTAGCACAATATCAGGCAGATCTATTAATTGTCGTCGCTTATGGACTTATTCTTCCTAAAGTTGTTTTAGATACGCCTAAATTAGGCTGTATCAATGTTCATGGCTCACTGCTTCCCCGTTGGCGTGGAGCCGCACCGATCCAGCGCTCTATATGGGCAGGCGATCAGAAAACCGGTGTCACGATTATGCAAATGGACGAAGGCCTGGATACCGGCGATATGCTATATAAAGCATCTTTACCAATCGAAGCCACTGACACCAGTGCTTCATTGTATGAGAAGCTAGCAGAAATAGGCCCTGATGCACTTCTTAAAGCTGTTGAAGAAATAGCTATTGGGAAGAGTCAGCCCATGCCTCAAGATGATGAAAAAGCCTGCTACGCAGAAAAACTGTCAAAAACAGAAGCTCAAATCAACTGGCTTGATGATGCAGAACATATTGAACGCTGTATTAGAGCCTTTAACCCCTGGCCTGCCAGTTATTTCAAACACCACGAGCAATCTATCAAGGTTTGGAAAGCACAGGTTATCCCTTCACCGTCAGATGCCATGCCAGGAACCATTTTAAGCGCTGATAAGCAAGGGATTACCGTTGCGACAGGCAACCAGTCTTTATTGCTTCAGGTTTTACAGTTGCCGGGGAAAAAACAATTAGGCGCGGGCGATCTGCTAAATGCCCGCCATAGTTGGTTTAAGACGGGCACTCAACTGGTATGCAGCGAATGAAAGATCTCAGTGCCAGAGCGTTAAGTATCCATCTTGTTTATCAAGTCGTCGAACAGAATCAATCATTAAACCAGTTATTTGATCGTGAATTGTCCCGTTGTCCGGCTAAGGATCGCGGGTTAACTCAAGAGCTCTGTTATGGTGTGATCCGTCTGCTTCCCCGGTTAGACTACTGGGCAAAGCAGTTGATGGATAAACCTTTAAAAGGCAAATACCGCCAGGGCCATTACCTGATCCTTATTGGCCTTTATCAGCTATTTTACATGCGGATCCCTGCTCATGCTGCGGTCGGTGAAACCGTACAAGCTGGTCGGGAACTAAAATTAGGAAGCTTCATCAAACTGTTTAACGGGGTTCTTCGCAATGCCAGTCGTCGCGAAGACGAACTATTGGCACTTATCGAGAAGCATCCCACATTACAAGATTGTCATCCTAAGTGGCTTTGCAACAAATTACAGCAGAGCTACCCGAACGACTGGCAACACATCATAAAAGCGAACAATACCAAAGCCCCAATGTGGTTACGTATCAATCAATCCCGAGTCAGTCTTGAAGATTATCAGGAGCAACTTAGCCAAAATGGAATACATTCGTATCGACATGAGCAAGCCCCAAGTGCACTTCGATTAGAATCACCGACAAACATCCAAAACCTTCCGGGGTTTCACGATGGTTTGATATCCATTCAAGATGGCGCCGCCCAAATGGCGGCCCGATTACTGAATCCGCAACCCTATGAGCGAATTTTAGATGCCTGTGCCGCGCCCGGTGGAAAAACCTGTCATCTTTTAGAGATACAACCGACACTTGATCTGACTGCCATCGATATTGACCAAAACAGACTCAATCGGGTCCAGGAAAATCTGGAAAGACTCAATCTGCACGCCACACTCAAAGCTGCGGATGCCAGCAAGCCCCAAACGTGGGCCAGTGAAGCTTTTGATCGAATTCTACTCGATGCGCCTTGCTCAGCAACCGGAGTCATCCGACGACATCCTGATATAAAATGGCTAAGAAGAGCAGACGATATTCAGGCACTGATCGAATTACAACAACAGATTATTGATGCCCTATGGATCTGGCTTAAACCAGGTGGAACATTACTCTATGCAACCTGCTCGGTGCTACCAGAAGAAAATACACAGCAAATAGCCGCTTTTTTGAAAAGACATAATGATGCTAAGTTGTCGGTCATTCAACCGGAAGAGACACCAGAACATCCCGGCTGGCAGTTACGACCTCAAGAACAAGGAATGGATGGATTCTATTATGCCCGACTAACCAAATGTCTCTGAGTCAGTTCACAGGGACTGTATATCTTGGATGATGTTTTTTGGCAGCCTTTGGCTATTTAACCTCAGCCCGGGATAAGAAAGTCTTCTCTGATAGGGATTAAAGTCGATTTCGGCGTTAAATCCCATATCGAAAAACAAGACCGACACATTATGAATCAATCGTGATTCATTGTGACTTCTTATCCCGAGTTGAGGTTAGTTATCTAAACAGAATTTAATCGCCAGAGATAAACAGCCCTAAGACTTGCCAATTACGAATTCACCATTCAAACTATGTTTAATCGACGATCCAATACGTTGTTTATGAAATGAAAATCATTATTCTTGGCGCAGGTCAGGTCGGCGGTACACTCGCTGAAAATTTAGTTGGTGAGAAATCGGATATTACGATTGTCGATACCAACAACGAAAGGCTTCGTGATCTGCAGGACAAATTTGATCTCCGGGTTGTGCAAGGGCATGGAGCGCATCCCGATGTCCTTCGTGAAGCCGGAGCTCAAGATGCAGATATGTTGGTTGCCGTCACCAATAGTGACGAAACCAATATGATTGCATGTCAAATTGCTTACAGTTTATACAACACACCGAATAAAGTAGCCCGAATCCGCTCTGAAGCAATTCTTAGCGAACAAGAAAAACTTTTTCGACCAGAAGCCATTCCGCTTGACCACCTGATTGCACCAGAACAGTTGGTCACAGATTACATCAGTCGGCTAATCGACTATCCGGGCGCGTTGCAGGTCATGAATTTCGCACATAAGCAAGTCGGCCTAGTCGCGGTTAAAGCGTACTATGGCGGTCCGTTAGTCGGGAATGCACTTTCGGTACTACGGGATCATATCCCGAATGTAGAAACCCGGGTCGCTGCAATTTTTCGCCGGGACCATGCCATTCGCCCACAGGGAACAACCGTCATCGAAGCCGATGATGAGGTTTTCTTTGTCGCAGCCAGTGCTCATATCCGCTCAGTTATGAGTGAATTACAACGTCTCGAAGAGCCTTACCGACGCATCATGATTGTCGGTGGCGGTAATATTGGTGCCGCTCTTGCTAAACGTCTGGAAAGTAAATACAGCGTCAAACTAATCGAACGGGCCATTGAACGGGCCGAATATCTCTCAGAGTTACTCAATAACACGATTGTTTTCTGTGGTGACGCATCGGATCAGGAATTACTCAGCGAAGAACATATCGATCAGGTGGATGTATTTATTGCCGTCACCAATGATGATGAAGCCAATATCATGTCAGCGTTACTGGCCAAGAAAATGGGCGCGAAAAAAGCCATGGTTCTGATCCAACGCTCCGCCTATGTAGAACTCGTTCAAGGTGGTGTTATTGATGTAGCTATATCGCCTCAACAAGCGACCATTTCAGCTTTACTGACACATGTTCGTAAAGGCGATATAGTCAATGTCTATTCGCTGCGTCATGGGGCAGCCGAAGCTATTGAAGCTATCGCACACGGAGACGAGCATACATCAAAAGTCGTCGGGCGAACTATCAGCGAACTGAGCCTTCCGCCAGGAACAACGATTGGAGCAGTAGTGCGCGGAGATGAAGTCATGATTGCACATGATAATACGCGGATCGAACAGGATGATCACGTCGTCATGTTCCTGGTCGACAAAAAATATATCCCTGATGTAGAACGGCTCTTCCAGCCAAGTCCGTTCTTCCTCTAATGATCATCAACCTTCGTCCTATCGCATTTGTGAATGGGCTAGTGCTCTCAAAACTAGCCCTTTTTATGTACATTCCTGCGGCTGTTGCCTTTTTTACCAGCACATCAGGCTTCATCCAGTTCGTCCAGGCCATTATCATCACCCACATATGCGCATTAATACTGATTCGGTGGGGCCGAATGAAACATTTTCACCTGCATGCAAGAGAAATGTTTCTTCTAACTACATCAGTCTGGGCTATATGCTGTGCATTCGGTGCACTCCCTATCATGACTCTGGGGCACGTTCATTACGCAGATGCTTATTTTGAAACCATGTCGGGGTTAACAACAACCGGTTCAACCGTGTTGTCCGGATTAGAGCAATTACCGCCTGCTCTGCTTTTATGGCGCTCATTACTACAATGGCTGGGCGGTATCGGATTCATCGTTTTAGGCGTTGCGGTTCTGCCATTTCTAAATGTCGGTGGGATGCGTTTATTCCAGACCGAGTCCTCAGACTGGTCAGATAAAAGCACGCCCAGAACCAAACATATTGCCGTAAACATACTTGTTGTTTACGTCGTCTTGAGTCTGTGCTGCATGCTTGGCTATCGTATTTCCGGAATGTCATGGTTCGAAGCAATCAATCATTCAATGACAACGTTATCGACCGGAGGCTACTCAACATCTGACCAGTCCATGGCCCATTTCAGCAAATTAGCACATTGGAACGCCATTTTTTTCATGCTGTTAGGCGGGCTACCATTTCTGCTATTTGTGCAAGCAATACATCATCACAATTTGCGTGAACTGACTCATGATGCTCAGGTTCGTGGATTTCTAATCTTTATCGTCGTCATTGCCATCATCATGAGTTTATGGCTATGGCAACATTCCAGCTTTCAATACAGCGACGCACTGCGGATCAGTTTATTTAATATACTTTCTATTATCACAACCACCGGCTATGGACTGACAGATTTCAGCCAATGGGGACATTTCACCACGACTCTCTTTATTTTTCTAATGCTCGTTGGTGCATGCTCAGGCTCCACAGCCGGAGGACTAAAAATATTCCGTCTGCAAATTGCCGCAACTTTATTCCATAAGCAGATTCGACAGCTGCTTTATCCCCGAGGGATCTTTCCACAACGCTATAACAACCGACCGGTAAATGACGATATCATTCGCTCTGTAATTGCTTTTTCAGTCGCTTATGTATTAACGATCGTCGTACTCTCTTCAGCATTAAGCTTTTTGGGGCTAGATCCAACAACATCAATCAGTGGCGCAATTACGGCTGTCGCAAACGTAGGACCAGGAATTGGTGAAATTATCGGACCCAGCAGTAACTTTGCATTACTGCCACAAGCCGCAAAATGGTTGCTCAGTACGGGTATGCTGATGGGGCGGCTTGAGATTTTAACCGTTGCAATTTTGCTCTTCCCCGGTTACTGGCGACACACCTAAAACAAGTTATGCAGGTACGCAATCAATGCGATAACGACAAAGACACCTATCGCAATACCCCATAAACCAACCTTTGATGACGATCCCTGGCACACTTTAACGCCATAGTTCCAAGACCAATATAAACAATAAGAAGCAACAATTTTGCGGTTAGCCAAAGCTTGGTAAACGGATACTCATCAATCGAAATACACATCCAGATACCACTGGCTAACAAAACCGTATCGATGACATGAGGCGCTATCTTAAATAGCTTTGAACCTGGAAGGCGGGTATTTTTCAGAAGATACTGCCAGCGAAAAATAAAACCGCAAACACTTAATATGGCACTGATAATATGAACATAGATTAATGCACTAAAATAACTCATCACTCACATTCAACAACTCGAAAACCTCATCTGGTTCCCGAATAATATCGGCTAATGTATATTGATCGAGTTCATTATAGAAAAGACGAATAGCCCGGTTCAAGATTGACTTCATCTTACATTGGTGAGCAAGACAACAATGTGGTGCACTGCAATCAATCAGCGCATGTCGGGGTTCCACTGCACGAATCAGCTCCCCCATTTTAATACTCTCAGCTTCCCGTGCTAATCTCACACCACCATGCTTGCCACGTTGAGTATGTAAATATCCGAGCTGACCAAGCCGATGAACAACTTTTACGACATGATTCCTTGAGAGCTGATAAGTTTCCGCTATTTCAGTAATCGTAGTTAAATGCTCTGGCGGGCGAGTCGATACTAAAATCAATGAGCGAATACAATAATCGGTAAACCGCGTCAGCTGCATAAAACTATCCTCTATTCATCTTATAATGCATCAATACTCAAAATTTGAATACTGCTGAATCCATTCGATTGAAAAATTAACCCTAGATGTAGGCGAACATAACAGAAGCTTTTTGATAGAAATTGAATCTGCATCAATTTAACGTGGTTATTTCCAACCATTTATTGAAAGATCGGTGATTTAAATGAAAAAAGAAACAAAAGCCCTGAAAAATAACCTCATTCATTAACATTTAATCTAAATAAAGGTTTTGAACATCGATCATACCGATTACCAAGCCTGAACAGGCTTTTAACGTCTCAGAAGTCAGCTATCAACCCATTTCAGTTCAAATAATTATCAATCGTATCTGATATACGGCAATAGAAAACAATCTAGAAAAAAGCATATTTTATCATATGCTTTTCTTTGAATAGACCGGAAACACACTATAAAATACGAACCGATTCCAGAGTAGAAATAAGTACATAAAAAAATGAACACATCACCTTTATATCGAATTCAATTTATTAGTAATGGCAAACAGTATGAATTGTATGCCAAAAATATCAGCCAGGAGCGTCTGTTCGGATTTGTCGAGATCAGTGAGTTCGTTTTTCATACCAATTCAAGTGTCGTTGTTGATCCTGGAGAAGAAAAACTTAAAACCGAATTTGCTAATGTCGAATCGTCTTTTATTCCAATGCACAATGTTCTTCGCATTGACAAGGTCAGCAAGCCGGGCAACGTCAAATTAACCGATGCAGGGGAAAACGTCAGAGCATTCCCAAACCAAATCTACACCCGTAAGCCCGAGTAAAACATGCATTCTTTAGATTGGCCCAAACTCCAATTCCAATTTGGACACATCGACAAACTCAATTTTTGGCTCGATCAGATCCAATCACAATCTAGCCATGAATTCAGATTGCTTAAAAAAGCCCGTCAGGACCGAACTTTCAAACTTCAGGTTATCGGTATTTTCTCTGGTATAGCCAGCCTCATCGGTTATATCCCACTCAATAGAGCGTGCTCTAGCCTTGCTCAGGCTGATGAATCTAATTTCCATCAACAAATTGATGAAATTGAAAAATGTTATATTGAACTATTAACGCAAATCGGTGAATATCAGAAAACAGGTCAATAGAGGATAAGAACAATAGTCATGCATTATGCCCCCACAAATGTACATTTATTATCCTAATAACAATGGCTCCAACAAAACATCACATGTGGTAAACAGATGTTGAATGGAAAACAATCTATGAAGCTTTATTGGGCAATCAACGCCGGACTACACATTATCGCCATCATTTTACTTTCAGGCGCATTATGCTCAGAAAACTTTCTGTTTCGCAGAGGAATGAATGCAGATGATGTCAAAAAACTCCTCATAGCAGACGCCGTTCATGCCGGAGCCCTCGTATTAATTATCATCACCGGGTTGTCCTATATTTTAGTTTTCAACCACAATGCAGCATTTAACTACTCGCAGAATTTATTTTTTATCGCCAAACTTGTCATGTTTGCTATCGTAGTTTGTTGTTCCTTGTACCCTTCTTATACATTTCAACGATGGCGTAAAGCAGTACGCTTACAACGACCATCACTCATCAGTTACCATCAACAGCGAATGGTCAGCCGTTTTATCCGGTTAGAATTATATGCTTTGCTCATTATCCCTGTTTTAGTCGAACTTGCCCGTGCAGGATATGGTCAATGGACCAACTAACACTCCCTGAACCATTTACCCATTACAGCTGGTTTGATGGCCAACAGGGGCACAAAGTCTTTTATTGCCATTCAACACCGAATGCATCTTCAACCTCGCTCATCGTCCTATCGATTGGTCGTGCAGAAAGTGCTATCAAATACACAGCATTGGCCAATCACTGGGTGAAAAATGGATTCACAGTAATTGCCTGTGACCACCGAGGACAAGGCTTTTCGCAACGACTGGATAAAAACCCACTCTTAGGCCACATCGAACGCTTTGACTATTACATTTCAGACCTTAAATGCCTCTTTGAAAAGTTTAATGCCCCTCACTATTCAAAGCGCTATTTACTGGGACATTCAATGGGCGGAGCCATCGCAACCCTCTATCTGAATCAGTATCCCGATGATTTTAGCGCCGCTATTGTCACCGCGCCTATGTATGGAATCGCTCTTGAACATATATCCCAATGGCGGGCTAAATTTCTTACCAGCATATTCAACTGGCGGGATCAATTGATACGCAAAGCTCATTTTGCTGCAGGTCAGGGAACATTTAACTGGCCGCCCTTCGAGAAAAACCGACTCACACATAGTCAGGAAAATTACCAGACACTCTGGGAGCTTTATCAAAAATACCCACAACTGCAACTTGCGGGCCCGAGTTTTCAATGGCTATCTCAGAGCTTTAAAGCCATGAAACAGATTGCAAGGTTACCCAGGTTAAACACACCATTACATATTATAAGTGCCGGAGCCGACACAATTGTCGATGTTCATGCCCAACGAC
The DNA here is from genome assembly GCA_911810475.1 of Candidatus Celerinatantimonas neptuna. Classification (NCBI taxonomy): domain Bacteria; kingdom Pseudomonadati; phylum Pseudomonadota; class Gammaproteobacteria; family Celerinatantimonadaceae; genus Celerinatantimonas; species Candidatus Celerinatantimonas neptuna. The sequence goes on along the minus strand of OU461276.1, from coordinate 1,907,918 downwards.
AATTTTTTAATCGACAACAGCAGCTGGGCAGCACGATTACATTCCAGAATATACCTGGCGCATTTCATGAATTACTCATAGAAGAAGACATCTATCGTACTCCGACACTTCAAACTATGCAGACGTACCTTAAACATGCATGTTCCATGGCATAACATTCGGATTCGACACTTTTTAAAAACTCACTTTGATAGGAATTGTTTAAAAATAAGGCCCCCTCACGATTTTTCAGGTAGCATTAGATAAAAGAGGATATGGAGATAGCGCGATGTACAAACTGATTGCATCAGACCTGGATGGAACCTTATTAAATCGCAACCATCAAATATCACCAGAGACTATCGAATTATTTAACACCCTACATCACCAAGAAATCCAATTACTGATCGCAACAGGACGTCACTACAGAGACGTTAAGCGCATCGCCAATTACTTCGATTTTCCAATGTATCTGGTCACATCAAATGGTGCCAGGATTCACAACAGTGAAGGCGTCGTATTAAAACAAGCCAATGTCCCTACCGCAGCTGTCGAAGATATTCTGCTCTTAACAGAAGGTTGTAAGTTTTACAGAAACCTCTACCACGATGATTTTTGGTATGTAGAAAAAGAAAATGATCGGGTGCTAAGCTATACCAAAGTATCTGGCTTTAGCTATACCCGGACTGATTTTAACCAAATCAGTCGGGAAGGGATCAGCAAAATGTTGTTTATCGGCGATCCTGATGAACTTAATGTATTGGAGCGAGTTTTATTAGAGCGATATGGCGAATTACTCAATATCACATTTTCTCTTCCCACCTGTCTTGAAATTATGGCGGAGAATACCCATAAAGGCAGTGCACTCCAATCGATTATGGATAAACTCAACATTTCCCGTGACGAAGTCATCGCATTTGGTGATGGCCTAAATGATAAAGAAATGCTCGAACTCGCTGGCGAAGGGGTTCTGATGGAAAATGCCGATCGACGGTTAAAACGACTCCTGCCCGGCAACCCGATTACGCTCGACCACGATCATGATGGCGTTGCCGAATATTTGAAAAAAGTCATGTCAACAAACTAACGACTTCAGAAACATCACCAAAGATAAACACCCTTTGAAGAGCTGAATAAATAGCTATACTTGGTATGGGGTATACGCATTTGCAATGACAGAATATGTCATAATTTGGTGATAACCTTGATTTAGAGGAGAAAGGCCATGCCGAATACACGATCCCAATGGGCTGTATTGATCATAACCGCCTTGATTAGTCTAAGTGCTGGTTATTGGGCTGGCACACCAGCTGCAAATGCTTCGGCTGAACAGGTCGCCCAAACACAAACCCAGGCATTATGGTCTGATCAAATGGCAAATCAGGCTCAACAACTTATCGACCATTACCGGCAACATTGCCAACACAATGGGCCGAGTTGTAAATTACGCCGGGAAGCATTCAGTACATTACTACCGGCTTTCAATGGCTATTGCCAACAAAATCAGGCCAGAGCATGCGTAATCGGAAGCGAAATCCGCGACATCATGGTGGGATACCAGGCGTTAGATAAACGCAGCTAATTTGCAAACCTCAGCTTTGTGATGAAAGCTGAGGTTTTAGTCTAATGACTATTTAGCACATAATGTACTACTCTTCTGCACCAAAGGAACAGGATTAACTCTTTTCCCTTCACTATCAAACAGATGCATGAGCTTCGGTGAAATAGAAACAAAAATTGAATCTCCCTCAGCATATTGAGCATGGCCTGACTGACGTACAACCACCTGCTGTGAACTATCGGCCAATATCGTATAAATCAAACTATCGGCCCCCAGCGGTTCAATCAAATTCACAATAAGTTCATAGCCTTCAGATTCTTGGTTAATCACCAGATTCTCCGGACGAATCCCCAGTTGAGCTTCCCCATATAACTGCCAGTAAGGCTCCTCTAAACGAATCGACTGTCCACCAGGAAGCGCCATCACCCCTTGAGCAATATTTACCGGAATAATATTCATAGCGGGTGATCCAATAAATGTCGCTACAAAAACACTTGCCGGTCGCTCATAAACTTCAATGGGGGTCCCCACCTGTTCCACATGGCCTCCATTTAGAACAACCAGCCTGTCTGCCAGTGTCATGGCCTCAACCTGATCGTGAGTCACATAAATCGACGTCGTATTAAAGCGGCGTTGCAAACGACGAATCTCAAGGCGCATATGCACCCGCAATTTAGCATCCAAATTCGATAGTGGTTCATCGAATAAAAATACTTTCGGCTGGCGGACAATCGCCCGTCCCATCGCAACCCGCTGGCGCTGACCACCGGAGAGCTCTCTTGGCGTACGTTCAAGCAAATACTCTAATTCTAATAGTTTTGCTGCTTCTTCAACCTTCTTGCGGATCTCATCCCGGGGGACTTTCCGGTTTTTCAACCCATAAGCCATATTATTAAAGACGGTCATATGTGGATAAAGGGCGTAATTTTGGAATACCATCGCAATATCACGCTGACCAGGCTCAAATTCATTGACTTTTTGAGTATCAATTAACAAATCGCCAGAGCTAATTGTTTCCAACCCGGCAATCATTCGCAGTAGCGTTGATTTCCCACAACCACTTGGGCCAACCAGCACAATCATTTCGCCATCATCAATGTCCAGATTAATGCCTTTAATCGCCTGATACCCATTCGGATACGTCTTTGTTAATTGGGTTAATGTCAGTGTCGCCATCGTATTATTTCTCCGATTCCACCAGGCCTTTTACAAAAAATCGCTGCATCGCAATCACAACAATGACAGGGGGGAACATCGCCAGAATCGTTGTCGCCATAACCTGATTCCACATCACTTCCCCCTCAGGAACAGCTAATAAATGTTTTATCGCAACGACGATCGTCATGTAGTGACTGTCGGTTGTAATCATTAATGGCCACAGATATTGGTTCCAGCCATAGATAAACGTAATCACAAATAATGCCGCAATATTGGTCCGGGACAGCGGCAATAAAATGTCCCAGAAAAACTTCATTGGTCCAGCTCCGTCAATACGGGCCGCCTCAATTAACTCCCCGGGAACCGTTAAAAAGAATTGCCGAAACAAAAAAGTAGCCGTAGCACTGGCGATCAATGGCACAATCAATCCACCGTACGAATTGAGCATGTGCAAATTAGCAATCACCTGAAACGTAGGCATAATCCGTACTTCAACAGGCAACATCAGCGTCATAAAAATAACCCAAAATGCGATCATGCGTCCGGGGAAACGAAAGAAAACCACCGCATAGGCAGATAACATTGAAATAGTGATTTTGCCGAAGGTAATTCCCAATGCCATTATCATCGAATTCAACAATAGATGCCCAACATTCAGACCACTACTATCGGTCCCACTAAACAGGGATTTAAACACGGATAACCCTTCATGGCCGAACCACAACGGTGTAACACCCGAAAGGAAGGTATGGTTATCATGTGTTGCCACAACAAAAGCAATCCAAACCGGAAAAACAACGATCACAACACCAATAATTAATACAAGGTGACTCATCAGCGTGGACACAGATTTACGTTCAACCATCAATAGGCCACCTTTTTCTCAATATATTTAAATTGCAGCACGGTCAATCCGGCAACGAGAATCATCAAAACAACCGACTGAGCTGCAGATGATCCTAAATTTAAACCAACGTAACCATCTGAAAACACTTTATAAACTAAAATTTCCGTTGAGTTCCCAGGGCCGCCTTGCGTCATCGCATCAATGATCCCGAACGTATCAAAAAAGGCATACACTAAATTCATCACTAACAAGAAAAAGCTGGTTGGCGATAACAGAGGAAACACAATATTCCAGAAGCGCTTAGTCGGTCCGGCCCCATCAATTGCAGCCGCTTCAATAAGGGAACGTGGAATAGCCTGCATCCCGGCAAGAAAAAACAGAAAATTATAACTGACCATTTTCCAGGCTGCTGCAATCACAACCATCCACATCGCATCATCGCCATGTGTATGAGGGTCCCAGTCGATCCCGATACTATTTAATAAATGACCGAGTACCCCAACATGAGGTTTCAATAAAAACAACCACATCACACCCGATACAACCGGCGCAATGGCATAAGGCCAGATCAATAATGTCTGATACCAATACTTACCCCGGATAATGCGCTCAGCCTGACATGCCAGATACAAAGCGCAAACAATGGCAACAAAGGCGACAGCAAAGCTAAACTCCAAAGTCGTAAGAATAGACTGGTAATACAAAGGGTCAGTAAATAATGCAGTGAAGTTTTTCCAGCCAACGAAAATAGTCGAAATACCAAAGGCATCTTGCATCTGAGTCGACTGCAACATCGCCTGGGCAGCGGGCCAGAGAAAGAAAATAAATGTAATCAGTAGCTGAGGCGCCAACAGCAAAAAAGGTAATCGCCAGCCACGAAAGTAAACCTTATTATTTGTCATGAAAAAAGCCTGAAAGGCCCGGCAAGCCGGGCCATTGGGAATTAACCATGCATATGATGGAACTGAGCCAGAAGTTTGTCGCCGCGGGCAACAGCACTATCTAACGCCTGTTTAGCTGACTTTTTACCTGACCAGACATTCTCTAACTCTTCATTGATAATATCGCGGATCTGCGGGAAGTTACCCAAACGCAGCCCTTTTGAATTAACAGTTGGAGTGACAGACATCATCTGCTTGACAGCCACATCTGTTCCTGGATTACGTTTGTAGAATCCTTGTTCTTTAGTCAGACGATAAGCCGCTTTGGTAATCGGCAAATATCCGGTGAACTGATGCCAGTCAGCCTGAACTTTAGCACTGGATAAATAATGGAAGAATGCCGCAACGCCACGATAAGTTGCTTTAGATTTACCGCGTAAGACCCAAAGTGATGCACCACCAATAATGGTATTTTGTGGTTTTTTAATGATTGATTTCCAATATGGAAGCGGTGCTACACCAAACTGTCCACCTTTAATATTATCACGCACGCCGGCATAACTTGCTGAGGATCCGGTGTACATGGCACACTGACCGCTATAGAACAGCTGGGCTGAATCAGAACGACGGCCACCATATGTGAAAGTTCCGTTTTTAGTCCACTTAGCCAAAGCTGAAATATGTTTTACAAACGGCGCTTTATTAAACAGTAATTTGACATTAGTTCCGGCAAAACCATCATCTTCACTGGCAAAAGGTAAATTATGGCGAGCTGCAAAATTTTCTAACTGAACCCATGACTGCCATCCAGTCGTAAAACCACATTTCACACCGACTTCACGAAGTTTCGCCGCCACTTTAGGCATCTGTTCCCATGTTGTTGGTGGATGGGCAATACCAGCTTTTTTAAAAAGAGCCTTGTTATAAAATAGTACCGGCGTCGAGCTGTTAAACGGCATGGACAACATATGGTTCTGGCTGTCTGTATAATAACCAGTTACCGATGATAAATAAGCATTGGGATTAAAAGGTTCATGGGTATTTTTCATCAACTGGTAAACAGGATAAATCGCCTGTTTCGCTGCCATCATCGTTGCCGTACCGACTTCATAAACCTGAACAATTGCAGGTTGTTTATGTGCCCGGAATGCCGCGATCGCACTGGTCATTGTATCTGAATAATTACCTTTATAGACTGGCTTGATGATGTACTTATTTTGACTGGCATTAAAATTTGCCGCAATCTCATCTACTTTTTTGCCCAGACTTCCTCCCATGGCATGCCACCACTGAATTTCAGTTGCAGCTTGTGCCTGCACCGCTAAGAGCGCAGCCATACCACATAAGGTCCACTTGGTCAGTTTCATAAACAATGCTCTCCAGAATTGGTCACCGTCGCAAAATCGGGCGGTCAAAATGAGTTGATTAGAACTGGCACCACGCTAAATGAATAATTTGACACTAACGTGATAAAAAAATGACAATGATGTGACATTAAGCATAATATCTTGAGATATCAACAAATTGTCACATTTTACTGCTACACTAAATGGTTATTTAAGCCATGCTTATATTTGGAGATATGATGAAATATGCAGGGCACCGGGGGCTTGCCAGCCTTGCTCCGGAGAACACATTGTCCGGCGTGAGAATGGCCGCTGAAAACGGAATAAACTGGATAGAAATGGATGTACAACTCAGTCGTGATCACTATCCGGTCATCATTCATGATGAATCAGTGGCCCGTTGTAGCAATGGTTTAGCCAATGTCAGGAACCTGACCTGGAATGAACTTCAGCAATTGGACTTTGGCCGTTGGTTTAATACCAAATTTACAGACGAAAAAATACCTAGCCTTAAACAACTTTTATCAGAATGCCAGAGTTGTAATTTATCACTCAATCTGGAACTCAAGCTCTATCCTCTGGATGATACAGCTCTACTCGTTGAAAAAGTTGCAACGCAAATCGATGCGTGTCAGTTTCCACTGGAGCGAATCATTATTTCCAGCTTCACTCATCAGGCTCTGCTTGACTGTCGAATCCGTCTCCCACAAATTCGGTTAGGCCATCTGTGGAATAAAATTCCCGAAAACTGGCAACAACAACTGAATGAATTTGATGCATTCAGTGTTCACTGTAACTATCTCTATCTGAATAAAGAAATGGCACATGCAATAAAAGATGCAGGATACGAGCTTTACACCTACACCCCAAATGATCCTGCGCAGATCAGCCAACATGAACAATGGGGTGTCGATATGATGATCAGTGATTGTGCTCAAAAACTCAGAGCACAATCGATTAAATAGACACTGAACTAATGGGTAACAACCGCAAATGCAATAATCTGGGTAATTTCACTCCGATTGAAATTATTATCAGAGATCAGAACCAGCGTCTGCTGCCCATTCGCTAATCGAGGGCCAAACGTAATGCCTTCAACATTATCAAGTTTAGGCAGATGCAGAGTGTTTAAATTCAGTAACAACTGTTTCTGCACCGGCTGATAAGTCCCTGGAATCAAACGCTCACGCCCCGCCACATTGGTTGCCCCTTTTAAAGAAACCTGATAAATACGAATATAATCATGATAATGACCTTTCGCATCCTGAATACCCGAGCGTTCTAAAAAGAGCAAGTGATGCTGATCGATAGCCAACATCTCAGAAACGCCATTATCGGCATGTTTCCCTGGACCCGGTTTCGCTGGTAGCGGATCAACAGGATACACATACTCACCGACCAAATGCCCGGTATTGTCATATTTTAGAACCCGGGAAAATGCACCATGCTTCAATGATGGAACAGGACCATCCTGTTTTAATGGCGCTTCCATCGAGGCAAAATAGTATCGCCCATTTCGGGTAAAACTACTGCCTTCTAATGCTAAATTATCATTAAAGCCCCATGATGGATGACTCGGATCCAGTTTAAATGATACTGGAACTTTCAGTGAATCAAGATAGCGACCATTTAGCAAGGCATCACGAATAAACGGGTTAAGCCCTAAGTTCCGGTCGCCCTCACTGGTATAACGTAACGTATGATTATTTGGATTAAATCGAATGGATTCTAAATCAGGCACAGCCCCTTTATGAAAGCGCAGATACTGTTTCTCATTCGGATAAAGAGAACCATCCGGCTGTTTTAAGCGGATTACAGCTGTAAACTTAAACGGACCGACGTGATGACGAGTCAATGGCAAGGTTCCCAGATAAGCCCTAGCCGGACCCCGTTCAGCTCGATCATCACTAATACTGACATACTCCCGACTCATCGGATCATAATCAATGCCAGATAACCCACCAATTGGAGTCCCATCAAACCGGGCGTCATGCCCGACAATGGTTTCACCAATATATTCAAGTCTGGAAATGGGATAATCGGATGATACACGCTTTAATGATGGGTTGGAGCATCCCGCGAGTACCGATGCACACCCGATGAGCAATACAAAAAGTTTTATGTGCTTCATGCTTATTACATCCTA